>CAYFJA010000065.1:0-1837 GCA_964343315.1 uncultured Nitrososphaerales archaeon | reverse complement strand
CCTGCGAAAAGGGACCCAGAGCTGATCAAGAAGGACCTCGAAAACGGAATAATAACAAGCTCTTACGCGAAGAAATACTATAAAGAAGCGTTGAAAAAGTGATGGTAAGCTTTGCCTTTAAAGGCGGTAAATTGTCTAATTTTAATGTCAATAAACTGCGAATAAAGCGCAAAGCGGGCATACTAATAAAAGCAAGGGTCCCACACAGATCATTACGTCTATGCGTCCTGAGGTGTAAAGAGAAGAGGCAGATCTTAAAGGGGCTAAGGGCAAAAGGCTGAAGCTTCAGCCAGCTGTCTATAGCTGGACGAGCAGAGTAGGTCAGCGGCATAATCTTTAGCTCACTGCCTTAGAAGCTCTATAAAAAGCGGATGCGGCGAGAAGAGCTTACTGTTGAACTCTGGGTGAAACTGGGTACCAATAAAAAACTTGTTTATCTTATATTCCATGATCTCTATAATGCTTCCTACGCTGTATCCTGACGCAACATAACCCGCGGACTCAAACTTTTCAAGATACTTGTTGTTTATCTCATATCTGTGCCTATGCCTCTCAAAGGTTGATTCTTTGCCGTAGGCCTTGTAAGCCAGGCTTCCCTTAACGAGGTACAAAGGGTAACTGCCCAGCCTCATCGTCCCCCCAATCTTTAAAACCTTCTTCTGCTCCTCCATCAGGTCAACTACTGGGTAGGGAGTGTTCGGATCCACTTCAGTTGTGTGGGCGCCGTTCAGTCCGAGAACATTTCTTGCTATCTCCACGGTCATAAGCTGCAGGCCATAGCATATCCCAAGCGTAGGAACGTTTTTCTCCCTAAGGTGCTTTAAAGCCTTTATTTTCCCTTCAACGCCTCTAGCTCCAAACCCCGGCAAAACGACAGCAGCTTCAAACTCTAAGCTTTCAACATCTGTTTTTCCTTCTTCAATATCCGTTGATTCTATCCAAACGAACTCAGGCTTTACCCCTGCGTAGGCCCCAGCTATCTTTAGAGATTCTTTTATGCTGATGTAGCTGTCAGTAACTTTAGTGTACTTTCCGACCATAGCTACTTTTTTAATCTCTTTGTAGCTCTTCATCCTACTTATAAAGTCTTTTAGAGCGCTCAGGTCTGGCTTGGCTTCCTTCAGGCTTAAAGCCCTTAAGAGGTAGTTAAGATAGCCTTCGTCTTCTAAGACTATTGGCAGTTCGTAAGGGGAGTCCAGGTCTGGGTCAGAAAATATTCCCTCCTGAGGTAAGTTAGAATAAAGTGAAAGTTTCTGCTTGGCTTCAGGGGTTAAGGGCTTTTCAGACCTTCCAACTATAACGGTTGGCTGTATGCCTATCCTCCTGAGCTCCTGAACTGAGTGCTGAAGGGGTTTTGTCTTCTGCTCTTGGTCAAGCGAAAGGGGTACTAGGCCTAGCAATATAAAAGCGACGTCATCTCTGCTTTCTAGGTACATCTGCCTCGCAGCCTCAAGGAACGGGAGGCCCTCTATGTCCCCCACGGTTCCTCCAAGCTCAATTACAAGCACTTCAGCTCCGTCTTTTTCTCCAACTTCTTTTATACTGCTCTTTATTTCATCCGTTACGTGAGGGATTATCTGAACGGTCTGGCCAAGGTACTTTCCTTCCCTTTCTTTTTCTATCACGCTGTAGTATATTTTCCCAGACGTTATGTTGTTCCACTTGTGCAGGTTTTTGTTCAAGAACCTTTCATAGTGGCCAATGTCAAGGTCTGTTTCCCCTCCGTCCTCCGTGACGTAAACCTCGCCGTGCTGATAAGGGTTCATCGTCCCCGCGTCTAAGTTTATGTAAGGGTCAGCTTTCAGCATTGAAACGTTGTAGCCTAAGGAAGAAAAAA
>CAYFJA010000064.1:0-1865 GCA_964343315.1 uncultured Nitrososphaerales archaeon | reverse complement strand
GGGCCTGAAATTCTAAGCAAGTGGGTTGGAGAGTCTGAAAAAGCGATAAGAGAAATATTTAGAAAGGCTAAGTCTTCCGCACCGTCAATAATACTTTTAGATGAAGTTGATTCCATAACGAAGGTTAGGGGAGGGGAGTACGAGGTATTAGAATCCCTAGTTAGCCAGCTGATAACTTCTATAGACTCCTTGCAGCCAGAAGACATGGTCTTTTTGGTTGGAACAACAAACAGGCCTGACTTAATAGATCCATCGCTGCTAAGGCCCGGAAGGTTCGACCTCCTAGTTTACGTCAGACCTCCTAACAGGTCAGAAAGGGAAGAGATACTAAAGATATTGCTGAGGAACACCAAGCTCTCTCCAGACATAAACATATCAGATATAGCTGAGAGGACAGAAAACTATTCAGGGGCGGACTTGAAGTCTATAGTGAGGGAGGCAGGAATTAACGCAATAAGCAGGGGTTCATCGATGATAACTAAGGAAGACTTTGATAAAGCGCTCCTAACGGTAAAGCCATCGCTTACCCCTCAGCTGATAAAGTTCTACGAAGAGATGGAGAAAAGGCTTGAATCTAGGTTTAACTTAAACATAGGAGCGCCATACACTTAAAAGGCTATCTTAATAAGGGTTATTAGATGAAGATACTCTGGGCTCCGTGGAGGTTGGCAGGAGTCTTGCAGAAGTCTGAAAAGTGCATATTTTGCGAGATGTCGAAAGCGCCTAAAGAGGAGGACGAAAAAAATTTAATCCTTTACAGGGGGGAGAAAATCTTTGTTGTCATGAACAAATACCCCTACAACAACGGGCACGTAATGCTAGTTCCATACAGGCACATAAAGTATTTTTCCGAGCTAACAAAGGAAGAAATGGACGAAGTATTAGACGTATTAAAACTATTAGAGAGCTGCTATACGCAAACCATGTCGCCTCACGGATTTAACTTTGGGGTAAACATCGGTGTCGACGCGGGGGCAAGCATAGAGCACCTTCACTTTCACCTGGTTCCGAGGTGGAGAGGTGACACCAGCTTTATGCCTGTCCTTGCAGAAACCAAGGTTATTCCTGAAAGCCTCTATGATACTTACAAAAAACTGAAAGGCTGTATTTCTTCTAAAAGTAAGGTTAATTCATAGCTTTCATGATTTAAAACTGCAGCATAGGTCTTTTTCGCAAAAAGATACATTTAAAAGCAGCAAATAGTTCTTTTAATAGCCTTGCTAAAAGGCGGAAGCCCTGTTAAAGCTGTGATTGCAAGAAAGGGCTTAATAATCACTACATCAATATCTGCATTTTTGACTCCTTTTTCATCAAGCGTGCTAACTTTCGCTGTTCCTCAGATAGGTTATGCTTTTAGGGCAAGCTTCTACCAAGTGGTCTGGATACCTATACTTATACTCTTTCCTTTGCCTTCTTTTATGATGCTCTTCGGCAAGCTTTCAGACATTGAAGGGAGGGTGAAGATGTACAGGATCGGGGCTTTAATTTTTGCAGCTTCAGCTGTAGCGGCCTTTTTCTCCCAGAACTTAATCTTTCTTGACGTTTTTGTGTTTATGATGGGCGTTGGCGCAGCGTTGATAAGCACGAACGCAACAGCTCTAATTTCTCAAGCGTTCAAAGATAAGGGGCGAGGGTTTGCCCTGGGAATCAACGCCATGTCCGTTTACTTAGGGCTTACGATGGCTCCCTTTGCGGGCGGTTTTCTTATACAGGCCTTTGGCTGGCATTCTGTTTTGCTGGTTAACGCGCCTCTGGCCCTTGCGGCCTTTATAATCTCCCTTTTTTCTATGAAAGACCTGGAGCTTGAAAAGCTAAATCAGAAAATAGACGTTGCTGGAGCTCTTACCTTTGTTCTTTTTCTGACA
>CAYFJA010000063.1:0-2095 GCA_964343315.1 uncultured Nitrososphaerales archaeon | reverse complement strand
TAAAGCTGAGGGTGGATCCGGCTGTTCAGCTAAAAAACGTTCAAGGGTTCAAGGAGTGCGTAAACAAAGCAAAAGAAGTGCACGAAGAGACATACCGTTTTGAGCTCAGCGAAAGCCCAGAAAGCCCAGAGCTGCTTTACCCGAGCTTGTAATTTTTAATTTTAAAGAGCTTTTCCTGTGTTTGGAAAAATTTAATATTAGATGTTTTTATTTTAATTTTGTTATCGAAAATGAAATTGGGCTACTTAACCTTTGAAGATGTGATCGAAGTTTCTTTTAACAAGAAAAAGTTGGAAGCGGTAAATGAAAAGAAGTACGATGAGGAAGCAAAGACGCTGGAGGTGCTGAGCTCAAAGCAAACCATATACGGCGTGAACACGCTTTTGGGCGAGCTAGCTAACGAGAAAAGATCCGCCGATAAAATCGACCCAAAAGAAATACTGAGGATGCATTCGGTTGGGGTTGGGAAGCAGTCCAAACCTGAGTGGGTAAGGGCCGCTATGTTGATTAGAGCAAACCAGCTTGCCCAAGGGCACAGCGCTGTAAGGGGTTCTCTGATAAATCACATTTTGAACCTCCTCAATAAGAACATAATCCCTTATGTTCCTGAGCTAGGCAGCGTCGGCGCAAGCGGAGACCTAATACCATTAGCCCACATAGGGTTGGCTCTAGCTGGAGAAGGGAAAGTCGTCGTAAACGGAAAGGTCTTAGAATCAAAAGAGGCCTTTGAAAGGGAAGGGCTTAAGCCTTATGAGCCCAACATAAAGGAGGCCCTAGCCTTGATAAACGCAACCAGCTTCAGCGCTGGCGTTTTTGCTGTTGAGCTTTACAGGTCCTTAAACTTTCTTATCTCATCTCTCATTTCTTCAATACTGATTTTGGAAGCTTCTAGGGGCTCGCTGGCCCCAAATTCAAAGGCAGTGAACGCGATAAAGCGCCACAAAGGCTCATATCTTATTTCTGAAATAATAGAATCTTCAACTTCGGACAGCAGAAGGCTCAACGGCTCTCAGAGGGTTCAGGACCCCTATTCAATCAGGTGCTCTTCTCAGCTTCTGGGTGCAGCTCTTGATTCTATTGCATGGGCAAAAAAGAACTTAGAGGCAGAAATAAATTCATCTAGCGATAACCCTGTTCTGCTAAACGGTTCTTTTGTCAGCACGTGCAACTTTCACGGCCAGTATATCGCTTACTCATCAGACCTCGTGAGGGAAGCGGTTTCAGCCTTAATAAACCTAGAAGAAAGGAGGAGCTCCCAGCTTTTGAGAAAAGAAATAAACGGCTTCATGGACCACCTCGGAGAAGCAGGCGGAGTAGGCTATATGCTAATGCAGTACGCCTCTGCCGCGCTTTCAGCTTTGGGCAGACAGCTCTCATCCCCTGCAACTGTTAACAACATACCTACGAGCGGGTTGCAGGAAGACGTAGTTTCTATGAGCTACAATTCTGCATATCTGCTTTCTCAGCTGAACGACATAGCGTTCAGGGCCGCTTCAATTTCGCTGATGTTGGAATATTTAGCCTTAAAGAAGGACGATTGTTTTGGCTGCGGGAAGGTAAGCACGTTCATATATAGATTTATCGAAAGGACGTTCAAGAAAGATCTGAGCGAGGCCATCGAAGGTTTATCCTCAAAGATAAACGAGCTAAACGAAAGATTCTTAGAAATGAACGGGTTGAGTTTTTCAAAAATATTCAAGAAGCTTGAAGAAAAATAAAACAAAGCATCAGATCTTAGAGGTATGATCAGGAGCAGCCTTTTTCCTGCTTTTAACTTAGCTCAACGATCAAACTTACGAGGCCCTTTTAAGGTCAAACAGCTATGCTTTTTTGCCGTCCAATAAATTAATAAGCTCAATTCATTCTAAAATTATCATAAAGCTCGTAGAGTGTGTTCCAAATTTTAGCGAAGGCAGAAACAAGGAGGTTGTTGATCAGATAGCCAACGCTATTAAGATCAACCAGCGCGTGAAAATTTTGGGCGTAGAAATGGAGCCAGATTACAACAGGAGCGTTATAACCTTGTATCCCGATCGAGTATGCTTTCGAAGCGGCTTTTAACGGCATAAAAAAGGCGGCAGAGCTCATTGATATG
>CAYFJA010000062.1:0-2112 GCA_964343315.1 uncultured Nitrososphaerales archaeon | reverse complement strand
CGCTAAAATAAACGAAAGGGTTGAAAAGGTTTTGCCTGAGCTCGTTAAGATCATTTACAATAAAATTAACCGCATTAAGCGCGTCTAGCAAATAAAAATTTCATAATAAAGTCAAAATATACATTTGGAAAGACAAATTAACTTTTTCGAAAGTTTAAAACGAAAAACAGATAAATTCCGCGAATTTCTGTAATAATATTATGAGTATATACAAAGATTTGCAATTTTTGTGAAAAAATTATTCTCGTTTTTAAAATAAAAATTTAGCAATACTTTTAGGGGCATTTTATTAACTTTTCACATTATGTCTTCTAGCGAAAGCGGCTCTAGGTTTAGGGATGTTTTCAAGGAACTCAACAATGTCATAAAGATGTTTTATATAGAAAACGTTCCTTCTTACGGTAACAGTTTCTGGTTTCAGCTAGGTTTTTACATAATAGTGCTTGGCGTGTTCCTTGGAATAACTGGAGGAATAATGCTGATATTCGGCCCGTTTTGGTGGAATTATACTGAAGCAGGAATAATAGTGAGCCAGATTCACTTCTGGACAGCAGAAATCCTCATGACCCTGCTCATCCTTCACCTTTTTGTTAACTTCTCAACTTCCGCTTATAAAAAGAGGAAGGATTCTTGGGTGATAGGGGTTCTGATGTTCGTTCTTGCTATGCTTACATACGAATTTGGTTTGGGGCTGAACAACAACGTTGTTGCTCAATACAACGCCAAAAGCGCAGCGGGATTCTGGAACTCTCTTTTACTCGGATGGATAGTTAATCCTGAAAACTATGGAGCCGTGCTGGGCTGGCACGTAATGATAGTACCGGCTGTGCTTCTGGTCCTTGTAGGCGTGCACTTCGTGCTGGCCTGGAGGAGGGGGTTAACAACTCCTCACGTAAAGGGCATAAAGTACAGCATAGTAAAAGCCGATCACAAAAAGATGTTCGCGAGAGCTTCAGCAATAGTTGTCATTGCCGTAGCAGCAGGGTTTGTTCTGGGCCCATACTGGGCTTATCCTTTTATACCTGCCCTGAACGCACAGTATGCTGCCCAGCATTACCCAGATCTTTTTGCTGCTACGCTTTTGCAGGAACTCAACGGGACTTCTGGGACCGCAACTTATTCAAAGTTTTCCCCAATAGGTGACGTTAATCCGTACGCCGACAGCGAAGATCCAATTACCTACGTTAATACCAGCCAGGTTTATGTAATAGGACCGTACAGCATGCTAGTTAATGCAACAGGAGGCAAGAACCTGCTCCGGCAGTACTTATCTGAAAACGCCACAGAGAGGCTTAACCAGCTGAACAGCGCTTACTCTTTCTTTAAAAATGGGGGATCTATACAGCAGGGGTTAAAGTCGAATAACCCGATAGAAGTAGTTGCTTCTCAGCTTACTGTAATGGCTCAGTCAGGTCTGTACGATGGGGCTCTTTACATGGAAACCTATGGCCACAGCAGCCTTGATCAGACTTACACGATAAGGCTCTTGAGCGATATGGGATTGATTCACAGCTTAGAGGGAATCCAGTACAAGCTTAACGAAAAATATTTTGGAATGCTAAAGTTTAACGTGGAACCATGGCAGATAGGGGCTTATTGGATGCTGCCGTACGATCTTCTTGAAGCCTGGGGAGACACTATACCTTGGTGGCATTCACTTTATAACGAGATCATACTTGGGGCTTTTACGCTTATTATACTTCTGCTCCCCTGGATTCCGGGACTGAGGGACATACCGGATTATCTCAGGCTTTACAAGCTCTTCTGGAACAGGTACACTATACCTGAAATGAGGGAAAAACGTCAGGAGTAAGGTACGCACAGAAAAAATAGGTCCTGCAAGCTTAAATTTTGTGATCAGTAATAAGGGTACGCAACCGCTTCCGTGAATAGGTGCTCAAAGTAGAATCATCTTTCTGACAAGCTTCTCAACGCCCTCTCACTCTCATCTTTGATGTTGACCCAAGCTAAAGCATTATGTTTTTTACTATCAACGCTTTTAGCTATTTTTAACGCGCTTTATCTTGCTTCCGAACCTGTGTATTAGCCATAATATAGTACATGTTATTTTGTGCAAGCATTGTAAATTATAACAATGGCGCCGGGGGCAGG
>CAYFJA010000061.1:0-2228 GCA_964343315.1 uncultured Nitrososphaerales archaeon | reverse complement strand
ATATATAATTCTAAAAAGTTGGTTCAACATTCAACATATGAACAATTTAGTTCGCTGTTTTGATTAAAAATTTTCCAGCACCGTTAATATAATCAGCAGTGCATTTTATTAAAACAGAATTAATGAGATGAGCTACATCGAAAGAAACATCAAAAGCATTAGGGAAGACTTCCCTATGTTATCTAGAGAAAACTTTATCTATTTTGACAACGCAGCAACTTCTCAAAAGCCAGTTCAGGTCCTGAAAAAGGTTGACTGGGTCTACGAAAACCTGAACGCGAACGTTCACAGAGGGGTGTACAGGGTGGCCGAAGAGATAACGCAGGAATACGAAAATTCAAGGAAAGAAATAGCCAGCTTGATCAACGCATCCCAAGAAGAAATTATTTTTACTAAAAACACAACGGATTCCATAAATTTAGCGGCATATATGATAATGCAAAAACTCAAAAAGGACGACAAGATTGTTGTGACGCTTTTAGAGCACCACAGCAACCTCCTGCCGTGGAGGAGAATAGCCCAGCTTACAGGAGCAAAGATAGAAATAGTAAGGACAACCCCAGAAGCTTTGATCGACGAAGAAGACTTTGAGAAAAAGATTGAAGGCGCGAGGGTTTTGGCTGTTACTCACGTTTCGAACGTAACAGGCACTATAGTTGATGTAAGAAAGCTTGCGAAAAAGGCCAAGGAGCAAGGGGCCATAGTCCTTGCTGACGGTGCTCAGGCAGCGCCTCACATGAAGATAGATGTTTCTGTATTAGGCGTTGACTTTTACGCTTTTTCTGGACATAAAATGCTTGGTCCTACTGGAATAGGCGCTCTGTACGGCAGGAAGGAGCTTCTTGAAGAGCTTGAGCCCCCGTTCACCGGAGGAGAGATGGTTAAGGACGTTCATGTAGAAGGCCAGAACTGGAACGAAATTCCTTGGAAGTTTGAGCCAGGGACGCCTAATTATGTTGGAGCGATAGGTTTCGCTGAGGCTGTGAGATATTTGAAAAAGATAACGCTAGAAGAAATAGAGGCATACGAAAGGAAGCTCTCTAAGTATTTGGTGGAAAGCGTAGAGAGCATCAAGGGGCTCAAATATTTGGGTCCGAGAGAAAATAGGGCTGCTTTGGTTTCTTTTGAAATAAAAGGCTTCCACCCGCACGACGTTGCCGCTTTTCTTGACATGAAGGGGATCGCGGTGAGGTCTGGATGGCACTGCGCTCAGCCTATTCAAGAGGAGCTTGGATTTTTAAGCGGAACAACTAGGGCAAGCCTGTACTTTTACAATACCTTTGAAGAAATTGATAAATTTAAAAAGGCGCTAGAAGAGCTGGTGAGCCTCGCATGAGCTACTTCTTCTTTGACAGCGTTATGGATCACTATAAGAACCCGAGGAACAGGGGGAGGCCCCAGCAGTTCGACTCAGAGTTTGGGGACAGCAACCCTACTTGCGGGGACAGCGTCAAAATTTACTTGAAGATCAAGGACAACAAGATAGAGAAGGCTAACTTTGAGGGGAACGGCTGCATGCTTTCGATGGCATCCGCTTCGCTGCTAACGGAGATGGTTGAGGGCATGAGCCTCGAGGAGTCCCTTAAGCTTACTGAAAGGGACATTATGAACGAGCTTGGGATACAGGAGCTTGGACCAAACAGGATAAAGTGCGTTGCTCTTCCAGTGAAAGTACTGAAGATGGCTATAATAAGCTACTTATCAAAGCAAAAAAGCTGAAAGCTGTTTTTGCTTCACTTGCTTATTGCGAAGCTTGCTTCTTTCTTTAAACGCATTCTAAGCTTATTTTCCTTAGAACTTACTTTTTAATTAAAATTTCAACAGACTTCTTTACCTCTATAGCTTCTCGATCCTTCGGGTATGCCGGAGAGTTCACGCACTCTAGGGCTTCTTTCGCGTACGCTTCGGATTTGTTTGGGTCCTTTTTCCTATAATAGATAGAAAGAGCAATAAGCCTCTTTGCAAGTTCTGGCAGAAAAGATGGATCGGAGTAAGCTTTCTGCCTGAGCTCATCTATCCTCTTTTCTAACAATTCTATCGCCTCTTGAGGAGCAGCGCTGGATTCAAATATCGTAAGCGTTTTGATCCTGTTTTTTCTGATATAAGGAACATATAAAATCAAAATTAACCCCAATATGATGAACGTAGGCACAACGGCGTAGTTAAAGAAAACATTGAAACTTCGGTAAAAGAACATTATTTGATCGTAAACGTAAAGCGCTAAAAGG
>CAYFJA010000060.1:0-2281 GCA_964343315.1 uncultured Nitrososphaerales archaeon | reverse complement strand
ATAGGTTCTACGTAAACCTTATGGTTGTATTTACTGCTTCTATCGAGAAACGATGCTCCGCGCATCTTTCCTCCGTAAGTAACTACTTTGACCATTCCTTCAACGAAGCGATATTCATCTCTGTTTTTGTGCACATCTACAGCTATAGCGTCGTGAAGAACGAGCCAATTATTATTTTTTAAATAGTTTTTTGTTATAAGCTTAATAAAAGAGGCTTCCTTTGTTTCCGGAAATCTTTCAACTTCCGAGCTTTCAAACCATAAAGATGGGTTCATAGTTAGATCAAGAGGGACAACGTTGATGTTTTTAAAATTTTCAAACACAATTCTTGCGGCTTCAGGATCCTCATAAAAGTTGAACTCTGAGTATTCGGTTTCGTTTCCTTTTCCGTACTCATTGAGCCTAAAGGCTCCTCCCATAACTGTTATTTCTTTTATCATTTCTGGCAGTCTTGGCTCAATTATTAATGCTAGCGCTATGTTGGTAAGAGGTCCAGTTGCTATTATAGATAGGTTTTTTCTTTTTGCTAGTCTAATTATGGCCTCAGCGGCGCTTATGTTTTCTTCTTTAGATTTCGGCAAGGGTAATCCTGAATCGCCTAGCCCATCTGAACCGTGCACGTGCGCCGCGTCAACGTATCTTCTTATCAATGGTCTTGAAGCTCCTCTGTAAACTTTTAACTTTAGCCCCAAGGTTTCTTTTAGTCTAAGGGCATTTATTGTTGTCTTTTCAACAGACACGTTTCCAGCAACGGTTGTTACTGCTTTGAATTTTTCTCCAAAGTACCTTTTAGCCAAAATTATAGCGCAGGCGTCGTCTATGCCTGGGTCTGAATCTAAAATTATCATTTTTGTATTTTTATTTTTTAATGGTTTAAAACGTTTAATCTTTGCACAAGGTAATTGAAGGCCTCAAGAGTTCCTTCGCAATAAGGTAGATCTGAAACAAAGTTTGAAATAGCCTTTAATTTTGGTAAAGAGTTCTGAACAGCAAGTTTTATTTTTGAAATCTCAAGCATGCTCAAGTCGTTGCAGTCGTCACCTATAGAAGCTAACCTTTCGTTTTCGACGCCCAGAAGCTTAAGGACAACGCTTACTCCAAAGCCCTTGCTCACGTATTCAGGCATTACCATTATTGACTCTTTGTTTCTTTCGATTCTAAAGCTTATCTTTCCGCTTAAAGCTTTCTTTATCCTATCTTCTTCACTTATGAGCGAATATAGCAGGACCTCTCCGAACCAAATTCTCTCATCTTCTTTTATAAGCTCTCTTACCTTTGTGTTCCAATCTTTACCAAAAGTTATCTTTCTTCCATTAATTTTTATTATAGCCCCGTTTTCAGCTACTATAGCGTCTGCATAGGGTCCAACGTTTTCCTCGAGAAACTCTAGCCTTCTTCCTGAAGCTATCACAAAAAATATATCTGGCCTAAAAGAGGAAATGTATGAAATTACGCCTTTGCACGGTTCAAGGTTTTTATCGGTGAGGGTTCTGTCATAGTCAGATGCAAAAATAAGCATCTAATATCATATTAATAATATTAAATTAAACATTTTCAAGGTTTTAGATAATAGCGTATCATAAAATTGGCGCGTGAACAGTGCAGATCTAGGCATCTTAATGTGAAGCTTCATTAAAAATAAAAAGGTAAAATAGATGGCAAGTTAAATAAATACAAATTTCATATTTAATGAAAGTTTATAAAGAAAAGCAGCAGCATGTACAAGCCAACACCTATCAAGACGATCGCGGAAGCTATTTTTATCAAACCTTCAACCTTCTTAGATGTTTTCCCAGCCTTTTCTATTATGTAGGGATATGTAAATATCCATAATATTATTCCGGAAAAGAAACCTATGCCAGAGCTTATCCCAAATCTTTCTAGCATAGCAATACCAAAGGATGCCCACCACGCGATTTGGTAAGGGTTTGTTAGGCCCATGCTTAAACCGACTAAATAGCCACCCTTAGCCTTAACTTTAAACCTGTTTTTTGTGTATAAAACTAACAGCCCGAGAAATAAGGTATAAGATCCTCCAACTATATATAAGATCTTAATTAGAACCAAAGGCAGATATTTTTTAATAATAAATACAATAAAGAAAAATATAAGATCGGCCGTCATCGCACCAGCTCCTACCGCTGTACCTTTCAACTTTGATTCAAGCGATGCAAAGGCTATCATAGCGTTCACAGGACCTGGAGGCGCAGCCATGCTAAGGCCTAAGAGCATCATACTAAGGTAAAATAAAATAATTTCAACAACTTCCACGATTAATCAA
>CAYFJA010000059.1:0-2339 GCA_964343315.1 uncultured Nitrososphaerales archaeon | reverse complement strand
GACATACGCTTCTAAATTTAAAGGATAAATTCTTAATGCTTTGATTTTTGTTACATATACCTTAGCTGCATATTAAATTAAAATATTATGATATTATGATTCTAAAAAACTCAATAAAAACTTCTTGATATAGAGCAATTGAATTACCGTCAGCTCTAAAGCTTTAACTAAATAAAAATCATGCTCAAGCGGGATCCTCTTAAAAACCTGCGAGCTCAAAACGTTAAAAAAGTTTAAAGCTTTGTGATTTTTTTATAAGCATGGATGCCTGACGAGTGGGACCTTGAAAACATAGAAGGCATAGGACCTGCTACAAAGCAGAAGCTTAACGACGGTGGGATATACAACGTTCTGGACCTTGCAGCAAGGAACATATCAGATGTCAGCGACCTTCTGGGCGGAGACATAGAGAAGGCTGCCGAGCTGATAAACAAGGCGAGGAACTATTTGGTTGAGAAGGGGCTTCTGAGCAAGGACTTCATCTCAGCGGCTGAGCTTTACAAGCAGAGGAAGAACGTCGAGAGGATAAGCACTGGCTCCAGGAACCTCGACGAGCTCTTCGGAGGTGGAGTTGAAACTGGGGCGATAACTGAGCTTTACGGGGAGTTCGGCTCAGGAAAGACCCAGGTCTGCCACACTCTGGCTGTAATGGTCCAGTTCCCGAAGGAGAAGGGAGGGCTCGACGGTGGAGCCATATACCTGGACACTGAGAACACCTTCAGGCCCGAGAGGATATCCGAGATAGCTGAGAACAGGGGCCTCGACCCTCTGAAAGCCCTCGACAGGATAATAGTTGCAAAGGCCTACAACAGCTCCCACCAGGAGCTGCTTGTCAGGGAGATGGGCAAGTACATAGAGAGCGAGAAGATAAAGCTTGTTGTCGTAGACTCAGCAGTTTCCCACTACAGGTCTGACTACCCCGGTAGGGCAACGCTCGCTGAGAGGCAGCAGAGGCTCAACGCCTTCATGCACCAGCTGCTAAGGATAGCGGACATGTACAGGGTAGCCGTAGTCGTGACAAACCAGGTCCAGGCTGCTCCTGATACGTTCTTCGGGGACCCGACGAGGCCAGTCGGCGGCCACGTTGTAGCCCACATGAGCACCTACAGGGTCTACCTGAGGAAGTCGGCTAAGGTAAGGATAGCCAGGATGGTTGACAGCCCGTACCTTCCTGAGAGGGAGGCCGTGTTCATAATAAACGAAAGAGGAGTGGACGATCCTCCGGAAGACAAGAAAAAGTAAAGTTTTATATTATCGATTAATTTTAAGCTTTAAGTTGAGCTTAGAAGAAAGGCTTAAGCTTATAGAGAGGGAGCCGACCGAGGAGATAGTTACAAGAGAGGAGCTCATAAAGCTTCTTGAATCCAAGGAGAGGATAAAGCACTACATAGGGATTGAAATATCGGGCCCCCTTCACTTAGGCAGCCTGCTGGTTGTGGGCATAAAGCTGAGGGATCTGATAAAGGCAGGGATAGACGTAACCGTCTTTCTGGCAGACTGGCACACGTACATAAACGAGAAGCTCGGGAAGGACTTCGGGAAGATAAGGGCAGTTGCGGAAAGCTACAAGAAAGCTTATTCAGCTTTCGTTGGCGAAGGCATAAGGTTCGTTTACGGCTCTGAACTCTACTCCTCTTACAAAAGCTACTGGGAGGACCTGCTCAGGCTGGCCACAAACCTTAACATAGCAAGGGTAAAGAGGACGCTTACCGTGGCTGGAAGGTCTGAGAGCGAGGACCTAACCTTTGCCCAGATGATATACCCGCTGATGCAGGTCAACGACATACACGCTCTTGACGTAGACCTGGCCCACGGGGGGACTGACCAGAGGAAGGCACACATGCTCGCTAGGGACGTCTTCCCGAAGATGGGCTGGAAGGTCCCTGTGGCAATTCACCACCACCTCCTTCCAGGGCTTCAGCAGCCCGAGCAGGACAAGGGAGAGGAGTTCAGCAAGATGAGCAAGTCCAAGCCTCACGGGGCCATATTCGTCCACGACAGCTACGAGCAGATAAAGGAGAAGCTCAGGAGGGCCTGGTGTCCGCCAGGGCTCGTTGAAGGGAACCCCGTGCTAGAGATAGCTAAGTACATAGTTTTCCCGCTGAGGGGAGAGTTTCTGCTTAAGAGGGACGTGAAGTACGGAGGGGACGTCCGCTACTCAAGCTTTGAGGACCTCAGCAGAGATTATAAGGCAGGGAAGGTTCACCCCTTTGACCTCAAGCTTTCGCTTGCCGACGAGCTCCACGCCATCATGAAGCCAGTCAGGGACAAACTCGTCAGCGACTCAGAGTACGTCTCGGTTATGGAGAGCATCGGCTTTTCAATAGAGGCTTAAAAAG
>CAYFJA010000058.1:0-2521 GCA_964343315.1 uncultured Nitrososphaerales archaeon | reverse complement strand
TAAAGGTTCACGTACTTAGCTTTCTCCAAATCTTTAGGGATCATAAAATAACTTAACTAAAACAAAATTATAAAATTATAATTTTACTATATAAAGAAATTATTTTTAAAATTGAATCAATTTCATAAAATGATTTTTGTATGTTTAACAAAAAACCTGAGCTATTTGTGCTAAAAATAAAACTTTAAGCCCCAAGCGCTTTAAAAAACATCTCCAATATCTAATATTTTCTTTTCTGTAAAGTAGAGAGCTGTAGCTCTAACCCCTTCCCTTTCTCCAAGCCCGCTCATCTTAACCCCTCCGAAAGGCAGAGCATCCCACCTCAACCTAGTTGTCTCGTTGATCATCAAGCCGCCAAACTTAAGCTCTTTGCTTAATTTGATTGCTAAACGGAGATCTTTCGTGTAAATGCTTGCCTGCAGACCGTAAACGGTTGAGTTAGCGACTTCTACCGCTTCTTCAGCTGTTTTGAACTTATAAAACGGGGCCACCGGGAAGAACGTCTCTTCTTTCATAGGCTTGGAATCTAATGGCGCGTCTTTTAAAACAGTAGGCTCAAAGAAGAAACCTTCCCTTTGCATCCTTCTTCCTCCAGCCAAAACCTTTGCTCCCTTTGCGAGGGCATCTTCAACAAACGATTCTGACTTTTCAACAGCTTCTTCGTTTATCACCGGTCCAACGTCAGTGGTCTCAGATAAAGCGTCCCCTACAACTAGCTTTTTTGCAAGCTCAACGAACTTCTGGATGAAGCTATCGTAAACTTTTTCGTGGACAATGAACCTTTTGCCTGCGTTGCAGTTCTGTCCTGCGTGCTCAAACCTTGCCCTTACCGCGTCTCTAACTGCTTTATCTAAGTCAGCGTCTTCAAATATGATAAAAGGATCTGAGCCTCCCATCTCCATCATAAGCCTCTTGCTGAACGCTTTCCTTGCTATGCTCATGCCAACCTCTGTCGAGCCAGTAAAGGTTATACCTGCTACCTTTTCGTTAGAAGTCAGCTCATCTCCTATAACTTTTGAATCTCCTACTACTACGCTCAAAGCCCCTTTATCTAAACCGCTTTCATAGAGAAGCTCTCCAAGCTTTATGGCGCTCACAGGGGTCAAAGAAGAAGGCTTGACTATCACAGCGTTTCCAACGACTAAGTTCGGAGCAACCTTATGAGCGAAGCTGTTTAAAGGGAAGTTAAATGGAAGTATAGCTGCTACAACTCCTAAGGGCTCTTTAAGTTCAAGGACCATTCTGTTTTCGTTTCCAGGCGGATATTCATATGCGTCGACCCTGTGAACGCTTCCCTCTAGGAGAAGCTTTACCTCTTCTGCGGCTACTTCAAAAACAGAGGCGGCTCTCAGAACTTCTACCCTCGCGTCCCTTATTGGCTTTCCCGCTTCCTTTGCCAAGACCTGCGAGAATTCTTCTATCCTTTTCCTAAGCTCTTCGGCTACCCTTTTAGCTATCTTTGCCCTGTCCTTTATCGCCTTCTTAGAAAACTTTTCAAAGGATTCTTCAGCAACATCTATTGCTTCTTTAACCTCTTCTACAGAAGATACGCCTAAAACTTCAAATTCAGGCTTTCCATTTGATGGGTTTATGACCGTTATTTTTCTTCCTTCTTTTACCTTCTCTCCCCCGATAATAGAGCTAAGCATATGTTTTAAGAGCGAAAAGAAACTATAAAACCTTGCTGTGCTGATGTTGAGATTTACAGCCTTATTGCGCCAACCTTAAACAGCATATATATTCCCACCAAAACTATTATTATTCCGTACGCGATCCTCAGAGTCTTCTTTGGAGCTTTAACTGCTAAAGATGTTCCTGCGTATCCTCCCCCTATTCCTCCCAGAACATAAAGCAGAGCGATAAGAAGCAGGCTCTCTCCATAAAGCGTGTACTCTAGGCCGCTTGCAACCCCGAAAGTGCCTACTGAAATTAAGCTCGTGCCAACGGCTCTGGTTATGCAGAGCCCAGCCGAGAACATCAGGCTAGGCACTATCAGGAAACCTCCTCCGATTCCAAAATAGCCGCTAAGCAAGCCAACCAAGAAGCCTAAGCTTGAAACTTTTGCTGCTGTAGATGCGGTTAATTTTGGGCACTTCTTTTGTGCCTCTTCTACCCTAGGTGCCTCTTCCTGCGTCCCAGACTTAGAGGGCTCCTGCCTAACTGCCATGTATATTCCTAAAACTATCATAGCTATTGCAAAATAAGTTAGCAGCTTTGTTCCAGGCGTTATGTGACCCAAGTACGCACCAAGCAAGGACCCTACGACGCCTACCCCAGCGAAGAGCCCTCCAACTCTTATAGCTACGTTTCTTTTACGCATGTGCATGTAAGAGTTTATGTATGCGTTTACTCCAACGGCCAAAGCTGTGGTTCCTATGGCTATGTGCGCCGCGTTGGGAAGCGCATCTAAGCCCACAAAATATAGGAATAGAGGAACAGCAAGTATAGAGCCCCCTCCCCCGATTAAGCCTAAGGAAAAGCCTACGATAATTCCGGATATTATCGCTAAAATATATTGTAT
>CAYFJA010000057.1:0-2827 GCA_964343315.1 uncultured Nitrososphaerales archaeon | reverse complement strand
ATTAAAAACTCCAACACAAAGGAAGGGGTTGTGCTTGTAATTTATGAAACTGGAAACATAACTCCAAGTGTTTTGGGTTATGATAACAGGACCATCAGTTACGAGTTTTGGAACAGCTTTCTCAATCACATAAACTATAACATGAAAGTTTCAAAAATAATATTCGTCTGCAATCCATTCGTAGAAGCTTGTGGTCCTATCGAGGCTCTAGCTGATGTACTAATAATGTGCAGGGAAGAAATGCAGAATGAAATAATAATAAAAACAAAAGAGTGAATTATTTTACTTTGTAGTTTGCGCTTGTTGTTGCACTGGTGGCAAAATGTATATTTTGTTTCCAAGTATGCTATTATTCGGTATTAAGACGGTTGTGGTATTGTCCATCTTTTTCACAGTCGTGAAAAGAATCCCGACGTCTTCTACTATGCCCTCTTCTCCTAGCAGGTTTACGTGATCGTTTATTTTAAAAGGCCTAGAAATTAAAAGGAAGAGTCCGGCTACTGCTTGGCCCATTACCTGTTGTGTTGCAAATCCTATTACTATTCCTAAGAAACCTCCAACGCTTACTCCAGCTAATCCTCCTCCGATAGTTCCTGCAATAGCGGTAATCAGAGCTCCTACTCCGATAAGAAGGAAGACGTTCCGAAAAGCCCTTGCAACGTCATGAGGATATTTGATCCTCATGAAGTGGTAAATGGTGTCTGCGAACGCAACGATTATTAGGTATCCAAAGATGAGCGTAAGTCCAACATTTATGTATACGCTGTAAGCTTTTAGCGAGGGCAGAATATTGATCTCGATCCACTGTAAAATTGCCATCACAGCGGCGTAAATTATTATATAGATTATGAGTTTTGTTAAAGCCCTTACGTACCCACTTTGCAATACCCCTTTTTGAGGCTCTTTAACTTCTTGATTAGTTTGAGACAATTTGTATATATTTAGTTAAAATAACTTTATAAATTTTTATTTTTTATTCTTTTTTAATAATATTGAAGGGAAATGTAACAATTTATTAAAGCATTACATTTTCTCTATCGATCATTCTTATTTAGTGATGTTTCTAATTTTCTTAAGTTTGCCTTATTTTGTTTTTTCGGCTTGAACGCTGTTTGCCTCAGGAACGCCGGAAAAATAGTAGTAATAAACTCCAGTGTTTATATAAGTAAAACCTGCCGCAATGCCAAAAGGTAAAGAGAATGGACCAAAAGCCATTAGGGCACCTCCTAAATAGGTGGCCGCAGCGGAAGCTAGAAGTCTTGCGGCCTGGTTTAATCCGCTTGAGGTAGCCCTTCTCGTCTCGCTTATTAGCGTCATCATTAGAGATGTTTGTGCTGGAAGGGAAATAGCTCTTAAAGGCGTCATAATCAAGTAAAGAATTCCAGCTACTAAAGCGGATGGGGAAAAAGGTATAAGGAGCATCATTGTAGCTGAAGCGATTCTGGTCCTGGTTATTAGCTTTAAAAATCCCATCTTGTTCGTTAAGGAGGGTGTGAATAAATTAGCCACGCCTGTAAGTATTCCCCCTGCGCTCATCAAATAACCGACCTGAGACGTTGTTAAGTGAAAGAAGGCGTGAAATATGATTGGGTAATAAGGTGTAACTAAGCCCATTGAAAATCCGTTAAGCATTCCAGTTATCGCAAAAGCTTTTATGAACCTTTTATCCCTTTCGGATATAGAGGTACTTTCATTCCTTTGAATTTTCTTGCGAGTTTTGTACTTTTCATTAACTGGTATTACGATCAAAGCAGAAAGTAGGGATAAAAATACCCCAATCCAGAAAAGAGGTATAAACTTGATAAAAGAAACCAAAAGGGCTCCAGCAGCACCAGAAAAAGTAGAAAGAACGTTGTTGATCGAAAATACAAAGGTTCTGTTTTCTTCGGTGGTATTTTCAGCCAGCATAGTTGTAACTACAGGCCCGACCGACGCTCCAACCCCTCCCCCCACCAGACCTCCAGCCACACCAAAGCCTCCGATTGCGCTTGCTACAGCTAAGGCGTAAATATTCTTGCTAAAGAGAACTATAAGAAGAGCAGCGGGAAGGGTCAAGAGGTCAATTATGAGAACCAGCTTCCTTCCATACATATCGCCAAATATTCCTACTAATAATGAGATAAGAGGAGTAGCAATAGCTCCAACGGTGAAGAGAGCACCTATCAATACTAATGAAAGCTTTAGAACGTCATAAAAGTAAAGACTTATGGCTATAGCTACGAAACCAGCCGTAAAGCTTCTGAGAGATCTTGAAGCAAAAAGAAGGGCTATGTTCTTTGTCTCTTGCGACATGAACGATCTGTTTTTGATATATCTCTTTAAAAATGTTATTTCAAAGTTTAATCTCAATAGTCGCACTAAATTTATTTTATTGCTCTAATTTGACAGGATTTCCGTGCCCAGGTAAAATTGTGACTGGCTTTAAACCGATTATTTTATTTAGGGATTCTTCTGCGGTCTTTAAGTCAAGCGAAAAAGTCCTGTTCACAAAAAGCTTGCCTTTCCTTTCAAAGGCTGCATCTCCAACAAAAAGGTATCTTTCTTTACCGTCATTGTAAAGATAGCTAACGCTTCCAGGCGTGTGGCCTGGCGTTTCGATTACTTCAATGTTTTTAAAGCTTTCATCAATGATCTCCTCAGCTTCTCTAACTGGCTCTGCTTTAATAAACGCTCCAAAAAGCCTCATAAGGAAAGATCTGCTAGGCATTCTTTCTTCTCCTCTTATTACTTTAAGGTCAAGTCCATGGGCGAAAATTTTAGGTTTATAATACCGGTATACTTCAGCTAGAGCCCCTATGTGGTCAACGTGTGCGTGAGTTATCAAAAC
>CAYFJA010000056.1:0-2955 GCA_964343315.1 uncultured Nitrososphaerales archaeon | reverse complement strand
CTCGCAGGTTTTTGGATCTATGTGCTCCCCTAAAAGGCCCAACTCGTTTGAGCAAGAAGCTAATTTTTTAACATACTTTTCTGCTTCTTCGCGCTGACCCTGCAAGAGCTTAACCTTTGACATCCAATAGCTTGCTAAGCCAAATGGATAGGCCGCTTCACCCAAAAAGTCCTTTCTGTACCTAAAAACCAAATGATCCACGACCAGCTCTTTTTCTATCCTCTCTAACGTAAGCTTAAACCTATCGTCATCTAAATCAATTATTCCGTAAATAGGCATAACCAGCAGGCTTGCGTCAACGTCCTCTGAGCCAAAGTACCTGGTAAAGCTTTGGACCCTTTCGTTCCAGGAATTCTTAAGGACATAGCTCTTTATTTCGTCAGCTTTTCTCTTCCATTCATCGCTTAAAGAAGTCTTTCCAAGCTCTTCAGCTAGCTTTGAAGCGAGATTCAGAGCGTTCCACATGGCCACCTTGCTGTGCGTGTAATGTTTAGGAGGCCCCCTTTCTTCCCATAATCCAGAGTCCTTTTTCTCATAGTTTTTACTTATGTATTTCACTATTGATTCAATGGCCCACCAAACGCTTTGGATGTACCTTTTGTCCTTTGTGTATTCGTAATAAGTATAAAGGGCGCTCATGAACTCCCCTTCTATGTCTAGCTGTATTTGAAGGTGAGCCGCGTTTCCTATCCTTACTGGCTTAGAATTTTTGTAGCCGCTCAACCAGTCTGCTGTAAACTCAGTTGGCGGCGGTCCTCCGTCGATGGCGTAAAGGGTATGATTGAAAGGTTTCATAGATGGGTCTAAAACGCTGACCAGAAAGTTCAGGATTTCCCTTCCCTTTATAATGTGTCCAGATTTTATCAAAGCTTCTGCGGCAAGGCTAGAATCTCTTATCCAAGCAAACCTGTAATCCCAGTTTCTGACGTCTCCTATTTTTTCTGGCAAAGAGGTTGTTGGGGAAGAAACAAGGGCCCCTGAAGGTTTATAAATCAAGCCCATTATCACTAAAAGCGATGCTATGAACACCTTTTCTGCCCACTTAGGTGGGTCGATGGTTATAGGCTCCAGCGAGCTTTCCCAATAGTTCAAGGACGCCGGTATAGCCTCCGAAGGGACTGAGTACACTTTGCCCTTTTTGCTGAAAAGCCCGTAGCCTACGTCAGCAGAGTAAAGAAACAGGATATAGCCTTTTCCAGGGCTAAACATCCAGGAAAAGTTTGAAGTTTTTTCTACTTTTGACGACCAAACGAACTTTAGCTCAAGCGCCTGAGTTCCGTTTGGATCTTTAAATATAGCCCCGTTTTTTCTAGCGTAAAACGAAGGCTCAATCATTCCGTAGTTGAACAAAGGCTTAGCGTAAAGCTCAAAAGGGATTTTAGCGTCTATTACTCGCATAAGGGCTGATTCCGCTAGAGGCATAAAGTCTAAAACAACGGCAACTCTTCCTCTTTCATTGTAGGCTTCAGTCTTTAGCATTAAAGCGTTCTTTACGTAGCTCCTCTTGTACTCAATTTTTTCAGGAAAAGTTATCTTAGACCTGCATTCTTTGTCTTCATCCAAAAGATGACAAAAGAGGGGCTGTGAGTCAAATCTTGGCAGAGATAACCAGTCAACGCTGAGATCTTTAGAAATTAAAGCAGAGCCATAGCCGTTGCTTAAAAAAGCATGATTTATCATAATCAGTTTAATTTAGAAAATGATTATTTTAACTTTATTAAGATAAGGTGCGTGAGAATTATAAAATACCGCAACGAAAGGGTCATCTTCGGGGCGTTTTATAAATTCTATATGCGTCCTCTATAAGCTCCAGCAGCCTCTCGCTGCTAGCCTTCAGGCTGCACCACTGCAACATCGTCTCATAGCCAAGCTCATTAACTTCCTTTTTTGCAGAAAGAGCTCTTTGCAGCGAGTTGTGAAGGCTTTCGGCGTCTCCTGCGTTGAACTTAAAGCCGTTCACCCCATCTAGTATGAGCTCAGAAACCCCGGCCCCATCGCTAACGACCACAGGCTTTTTGTACCTCCAAGCCTCACAGACGGTTAAGCCAAAGCCTTCTAGCCTTGAAGGAAGCAAGACTACGTCGCTGACTCTGTAAGCGGCGAACAGCTCTTCTTCGCTTAAATAGCCTGTAAAAACTACCTTATCTTCTACGCCTTCAGCTTTCGCTGTATTTTTAAGATTTTCTAGCCATCCGCTAGACTTGCCTTTTGCCAGCGTGGATCCTGTAAAGCTTCCATCGCCAACAAGCAAAAGTTTAGCCTCAAGGCCTTTGATAGCTTTTATTGCGAGGTCCTGGGACTTTATCGGATCCATCCTTCCGACGACCAAAACCTTCGTTTCGTCTCTTTTTAGGTTGTACTTATCCAAGAAACCCTGCACTACAGATTCATTTGGTTCCTTCAAAGAGTTTGGGTCTATAAAAGGATAAACCTGTTTTGCGGGAGCCGTAGCCCCCAGCTTTATATACCCTTCAAGGTCTCTTTTTGTGCTTAATATAACTTGATCAAAACCATCAAACGACTTTCTTAAAAATGTCCTGAGCTGTTGATTGAGGTTCTCTGGAACAAGAGGAATATGATACCAAAGCAAAGCGGGCGCTGAGGGGCCTATTATGCCCCCCACTTGAAGCTGCTGGAAATCGTTTATGAAATACACGTCTGTGTTCTCAAATTCCTCAATGAGAGCCTCTGCGGACCTCCAATTATATATAGTGTATGAAATGTAATCTAAGGGATCAAAAGAATAATCAGAAACTTTATGAATTTGGTTGTAAAAGCCTTCCTTAAACCTTGTAAATCTCTTTAAATTTTCAGGGTCTAAGTCAACGAACTTCAGGCTTATGTTTTTAAAGGTTGCCCTATGAGGATAACCCGGTCCCAAAGCAACCCAGATGGGTTTAAGGTTAAAGTAGTTGACAAACTGAAGCATCATCCTAGAGACTCCTCCAACGGTAA
>CAYFJA010000055.1:0-2959 GCA_964343315.1 uncultured Nitrososphaerales archaeon | reverse complement strand
AGAAGTTTTTATTGAGTTAGAAATTGTAAACGCAAATAAGAACCCGCTTTAATAATTATGTTTATATAAGCTCTTAAACAAAGATCTTTCGATGAGCGAGTACGAAAAAGCCTCAAGAGGCGCATACATGCTTTTTCTAAGCCAGCTTATAGGCATCGTTGGGAGCTTAATCAGCATATCAATCATATTTGGGTATTCCATGTCGGCCTTAAGCAAAACAGCCTTTTACTTAAACAGCTCAATCTCCCCTTCTTCTTTCATTTACACCACCCCAGCAGTATCTGGCATGGAGCTCAGAGTGCTTTCTTTCCTGATCAACGCCTTGATATTAGCTGTCATCGTAGGAGGAATAATCGAAGTTGTACAATTTTTGTTTAACGTATACGGCTGGAAGGAGCTTTCAAAGTTTAACAGGAGCGAGTACAGGACCCCCTATATAGGATCCATTTTAAGCCTTATAGGGCTGATCCTGGCTATACCTTCAATAGCCTTTATTCTAAGCGCAGTAAAACCTCTATTGGCCTCAATATCTTCCGGTGCATCTCCTCCTGCTCAAGCCTTAGCTGTATTGGCAGTAGGATCTGTGCCTGTGCTCTTGGGAAGCCTTCTGATAATTGTTGGGTACATAATTGTTTTAGTTGGATATTGGAGGCTTGGGTCAAACTTTAATTCTTCATTAATTAAAGCAGCAGTTATACTGATAATCGTCGGAATAGTGCTTTCGCTAGTTCAACCTTTAATTGGAGAGCTTTTGGGAGTTGTATCGTTGATTTTGTTGACTGCTGGATTATACTCGGTTAGCAAAAAGGCAAAGGCATTAAGCCTAAGCCCTTCGCAATGATTTCTTTAAGTTAAAAATTTAGAGCCAAGTTGCAAAATTTAAATCTGTGGATTACAATATAAAATATAAGACCATTCAAAGATTGGCGCACAAAACCAAAGCTATATCACCTATTATAGCCGAAATGATACTAATAGTAATAACTATAATTGCAGGATCCTTCTTGTACAGCTTTGCTCTAGGATATTTGGGCGCTCTTGCTTCAGAGCAGTCTTCTCCTCCAAGCGTTCAAATAAGCCCTGTTAGCTTCTTTAAGCCAAGCAATGATACTTACAGCGGAGTACTTGAGGTAACTATAACAAATTCAGGCTCTTCAACCGTTACTATTGATTCTGAAGGTTCACTTTACTTTTCCAACGGGACGCTAGCTGGATCCGCCTTCTTGGTAAAGACCAAATTTATTAGCTCGTATTCTCACGGGAGTCCTCATAGCAGTAGAGCAAAAAGGGTAAGCCAGATTGAATATTTTACGCTACCATCTTTAACTATAGCACCAGGCGAAACTGTTGAATATAACATTACTTTAATCGCGCTTTCGCCTTATTACGTTGAACAGGGATATACTTTATACATAGAAATGACAACTACAGCTGGGTATACAATACGCTCTATTTCTTTCAACATATAAAAAATATAAAAAACAACATTAAAAAATAAAAAATTTAAAAAATTCTTAATATGCTTTTGTCACGTATGTTGAGTTGCTAGGAGGCACGCTGTAAATCCTCAGGTAGTACTGAGCACCACTGACCGGAACGGTGTATATTTCTAGATTTGTTAAAATGTGGCTCCTAAAGTGTACAAAATGCTTGAGCGGGGTAATCACTCCTGTGTAGTTAAGTGTGATGCTTTGTCCAGGCTGGAGAATTATTCCGAAGTTCCCGTGCCAGACTGGCGGAGTAAAGTTAGCTAAGGCTGTCTGGTTTATGCTAAAAGTAAAGTTGAAGTTGAAAGGTCCCATGCGGCCCTGAGGTCCAAAGAAGCGAATGCCGTGCGGATTGATGGGCGCAGCAGGGAACGGGGTAAGCGAACCGTTATAAACAAAGAACATCAAAGGCATGTATGTTGTTAAAGATCCGTTAAAGCCGGCTGGTGGTCCCTGAGGGAACATCTGCCCAAATCCTTTTGAGCTGAAAAAGCTTTGGTTGAATTCAGCGCTTATGTATGTTTGCCACTCACCAAAGATCTTAACAGCATATATAACAACTGGCTCTTGGCCGTTGTTCTTTATGGTTACGCTGATGCTTGTTACGTTCCCCTTAAAGCTTATGCTTGCTGAGACGATCGTTATGTTGGCTAATGCACTATGTAGCTTGTGTATTACTTGGCTTGGCAAAGGAACTGTCTGACCTAACTTCGCTGTAGTGTTAAAAGGCACAGCGGTAGCAACTGGAGTTAAGATGTACTCGGGCTGCTGTCCAAAGTAAGCAACCACAACGTGAGGCTGAAGGTCTACTAAAGCTCCGGAGGTGGCGTTAGTAACTGGTATCTTCAAAACGCCGCTTGGTAAGAATACAGGGTACTTGGAGCCGTTTATCACGATTTCAGCTGAAGAAACGATTAGCCTGATTTGATTCACCTGAGTTGTCTTGGATATATTGAAGACCGCTATTACTTTTGATACATTTATCAGCTGCAATAAGTTTACTGAACCTGTTATGTTTTCAAACAGTGGGCTTGAATTTGTTATTAGCTCAACCCCGCTGTAGTTTATCCAAAGAGCCGAAGTGCCGCTGGGAACTGAAGGCGGGTCGGTTAAAGCAACTGGATATGAGATAGTTGAGCTAACTGTGGTAACTGAGGTTGGAGGAGATGTTGGCTTGTATGTAGTTTTGTACGCTTCAAATGCAATTGCCGCGATTATTATTACTACTATGACCGCTATTGCAACGCTAACTTTTTTGTTCATATTTTAACTATGATATAGAAAATTTAATAAGGAATTCTCTGAAACTAGATGAAACCTAATAATTTCAATTATGAAACGATTACTCAGAATTAAAGGTTTTTTATCGCCTTTATGTATTTTTCTTTATCGTCCTCATTGAGAAATGAAGAAACGAATGAGTTTTCTGCTATCTTTTTTATATCTTCTTTGCTTAGCTTAAGAGCTTCTGC
>CAYFJA010000054.1:0-3221 GCA_964343315.1 uncultured Nitrososphaerales archaeon | reverse complement strand
GAGATTTAACTATGTAGATGCTTTCCCAACCCCAACAAACTTAAGGGTTTATTCATGCCTTTTAGAGCTTAAACAAGGAAAGGGACCAATATACCTTCACACGGAACAGGTTTTAACTGAAAAGAACGAAGAGCTTGGATGGGAAGACTTCTTAGACATGACCATAACTCAGGCTATACTCTGGGCCGGACAGAACATAGACCCTATGAAATCTCCTTCAGAAATAATGCCGTCGGAGCCATACGTCATGGGCTCTCATGCAACCGAATGCGGAGCATGGGCGAGCGGTCCTGAGGACATAACGATAAAAGAAGCGGGATCTGTAGAAGAAAGAGGCTTCAGCTACAGCTGGGGCTACAACAGGATGAGCACATTGGACGGGCTTTTCGTAGCAGGCGACGCATGCGGGGCCAGCCCTCACAAATTCTCATCAGGATCATTCACAGAAGGAAGGATAGCCGCAAAATCAGCTGTTAGATACATCAAGGAACACAGCGACGAGAAGGTTTCTCCTGATAAAGCTCAAGTTGAAAAGCTTACAGTAAAGATCTTTGAGCCGCTTGAAAGGTACAATCAGAACAAGACGATAATAACAGGAGGAAAGGTTTCATCGAGCATGATGTGGTATGACCAGGGGATGGCTAGGCTTCAGAAGCTAATGGATGAATATGCTGGGGGCTGGGGGTCATGGTACACAACTAACGAGCAGATGTTGCTAAGAGCACAGGAGCTGCTAAAGTACCTCAAGGAAGACTTCCTTAACTATGCGGTTGCTGAAGATTATCATCAGCTTCTCAGAACTTGGGAGCTCTGGCACAGAATACTTACCGCTGAAGCTGTAGTGAACCATATGCTTTTCAGAAAAGAAACAAGGTGGCCTGGATACTACATAAGGAGCGATTTTCCTGCGCTCGATGACGACAACTGGAGAGTTTTCGTTAATTCAAAGTATGATGCAACCACAGGCACATGGAAGCTTTGGACAGTTCCAGTCGTTGACCTGAGGCGATCTGAATGAAGCTAATCATCAACAACCCGCCTCCTTACGGAGGAAAGCTCGTGAAAAACATCGATAAAAGAGAGCATGAGCTGAAGGGGGTTCCAGTTTACGATATAACGCCCGAAATCGATAAAAGCTCGGGGGTCCCGATAAGGAACGTTTACAGGGAAATAGTGTCAATATGCTATGGCTTTTTTAGCCCCTTAGACAGGTTCATGACAAGAGAAGATGTCGATTCGGTGTTAAAATATAGAAGGTTGCCTAATGGATACATTTTTCCGTTCCCGATAATATTTGACGCAGACAAAGATAAAATTAAAAAGTTACAACTCAAAGAAGGCGACAGGCTTTATCTTAGGCTAAAAGGAAAACCTTTTGCGTACATAGACGTTGAAGAGATGTGGGAGTTTGACACTAAAGAGCTTGCTGTAAAAACTTTCGGAACGCCTGAAAAGAATTCCGACGCTCTGAAGAAGCCGCTAGATGAAAAACATCCAGGTTTTAGCATATACCGAAACATGAGCGGTTTTGCGATTGCAGGAAGAGTGTACATAATAAAAGAACCAAAGTTCAAAGAGCCCTATAACAGGTTCTGGTACACTCCTGAGATGACTAGGGAGGAGTTTTCTAAAAGAAACTGGAGAACAGTCATAGCTCACCAAACGAGAAATGTTCCCCACACAGGACACGAGCACCTTATGAAAGAGGCCGCATTTATGGGAGACGTTGAACCTTGCAGGGGGATACTGGTAAACGCCATAGTTGGCGCAAAAAGGATAGGTGATTTTGTAGACGAAGCCATTCTTGAAGGGCACGAAGCTGTGAACAAATACGGATACATAAAGCCAGAAAGGCACATGGTATCGTTCACTCTCTGGGATATGAGGTACGGCGCGCCGCTAGAATCTTTGCTTCATGGAATAATAAGGCAGAACATGGGCTGCACACACCATATGTTCGGCAGAGATCATGCGGCTGCCGGAGATTACTTTGATCCATACTCAACTCAGGCTCTGTGGACAAAGGGGCTCCCAAGCTATGGCTTTGATGCGCCTCCGTATGATGTAGAAAAAGGACTTGAAATAAGGCCTGTAAACGTGCAGGAATTCTTTTACTGCCCCAAATGCAATGAAATAACGTACAGCGAAACTTGTGGTCACAGTGAAGCTCAACGGTTCAGTGGGAGCTTCGTCAGAGGTCTTATAGCCGAAGGTATCAAGCCACCGTCAATTATATTCAGGCCTGAAGTATATGAGGTAATTGTAAAGTGGTGGCGCGTTTTCGGTTATCCTTTTGTTAACAAAAGGTACCTTATGCAAAAGGAAAAAGAGCTTGAGGTGGAGGTGGAATAGATGGTTTACAAAATAGGCTTGGTGATAGATGAAGAAAGGCTTAAGCAGATAAGAGGAACAGAGCTTGAAAAAGAAATAAAGGATCTGTTTGGGGGCGCGTTAAAGATTATTGATGTTGAAGTGACTGAAGAACAGGCAAAGAAGCTAATGCAGCTTTTCCCAAGAGTAAGGATAGATGCAAGGGGTTACGTTGAGGAAACTCCCATAGCTTTCAGAAAAGCCCTTTTCAGAAGCATATTAAGGTATGGTAATAAAAAAGAAGCTTTGGATTCTATCTTAAACGATGAAAGGCTCTTGAAAGAGATAAAAGAAATGGCATCTAAAGAAGATGAATATATACCGCCTCCTTAAGTAAATTATAATTTTATACTAGTTTATAATTTTGCTTTTAGATAAGTTATTTTATGATCCCTAAAGATTTGGAGAAAGCTAAGTACGTGAACCTTTACACCTTTAGAAGGGACGGCTCAGTCGTAAAGACTACAGTTTTAGTAGGCAAGGACGGCGATAGGCTTCTCGTTCATACTGGGGCAAATAGCGGAAAGGTTAAAAGGATAAGAAATAACCCAAACGTTCTCGTCGAGCCCTCAAATTTATTAGGAAAAAGCAAAGGTGAAAAGCACAAAGGAACGGCGAGAATTCTAAAAGGCAATGAAAGAGAAGTTGCTCTTCAAAAAGTTAAAAGGTGCTGTATAGAAAAGCTCCTTTCTTACATTTTTCATGATGTGGTGTTAGGGAAAAAGTCCGCAATAATAGAAATAATAGTTGAAGCTTAAATTGTAAAAGCTAATTTTCTAAGTTTTAGATATTCATGCAAGTTAGAGAAAAAATTTAAAATAACAACTCTAAAGATTGTGTAGGATGAACAG
>CAYFJA010000053.1:1181-3329 GCA_964343315.1 uncultured Nitrososphaerales archaeon | reverse complement strand
ATGGAACCAGCCAAAAAGATAGCTGAGTTTGTGGCCAGCTTTGAGTACCAAAGCATGGATGAAAAGGTTAAGGAAGAGCTGATAAACAGAATAATCGACGCGGTGGGAAACGCGAAGTATTCATACAAAAGCCTAAAGGCTTACTTGGACCCGTTGCTAAAAACCTTCAAAGGCAACGCCTACACGCTTTCGGGGAGAAAAGCTTCGGTGGACTACGCTTCTTTTTACAACTCCTTTTTGATAAGGTACCTTGACTTTAACGACACTTATCTATCTAAGGAACCGCTTCACCCGAGCGATATGATAGGCGGAGTTTTGGCTTTAGCGAGCGAGGTTAAGGCGAGCGGGAAAGACGTTCTAGAAGCTTTGGCTGTTGGTTATGACGTCGGGGTCAAGCTCTGCGACGCAGGCTCTCTTAGAAAGAGGGGTGTAGACCACGTAGTTTTTCTTGGCGTTGGAGCCGCAGCCGCAGCTTCAAAGCTTTTAAAGCTGGACAGAGAAAAAACGGCCAACGCAATTTCGCTATCTCTGGTCCCTCACATAGCTTTAAGAGAGACGAGGAGCGGGAGCCTTTCGATGTGGAAAGGAGGGGCCGCCGCAGAAGCCGTCAGGAACGCCGTTTTTGCAGCCCTTTTGGCAAGCAAAGGAATAACAGGCCCCGAACTTCCTTTTAGCGGAAAGATGGGATTGGTCAACGTTATATTTGGGGGAAAAGACTTCGACGAATCGGCTTTAGAAAAGCTGGACGGAAAGGGAGTCCTTAAAACATACATAAAAGAGTTTCCAGCAGAGTACCACGCGCAGGCGGCCATAGAAGCAGCTTTGGACCTAAAGCTCAGAGGTGAACCTAAGAAAATAACAATCGATACTTATGAGGCTGCAAAGACAATACTTGCAGACGACGCTTCAAAATGGAACCCAAAGACTAGGGAGACGGCAGACCACAGCCTACCTTTCCTCGTATCCGTTACGCTTCTCAAGAATAGCTTCTGGTTTGAAAGCTATAACTTGATTGGGGACAAGAAGCTGGTTGAGCTCATGTCAAAGGTTGAGGTTAATGAGGTAGAAGAATACACAAAGGTCTATCCGGAAAGCCTGCCGGTTAAGATAACCGTTGAGTACCCCGATGGGTCAAAAGATACAGCGTACAGGGAGATACCCAAGGGGCACTACAGAAACCCGATGAGCAGGGCAGAAGTCATAGAGAAGGCAAAAAAGCTGGGGGTTGAAGACAGAGTAATAAAAGATATTGAAAGCATCGAAAAGATGGAGGAGGTCAAAGTTGTCTTCTAACAGAGAAATACTTCTTGAGAGCGAATTTCTCATAATTCCCGGAGTCTTCAACCCGTTCAGCGCCCTCCTAGCTAAAAGGGCAGGGGCAAAGGCGATATATCTCTCAGGAGCGGCTCTAACCTCCTCTTTCGGCCTCCCAGACCTAGGAGTAATATCTCTGGAAGAGCTCGCTTACATGGTTAGGAAGATAAAAGAGGTCGTAGACCTACCCCTGATAGTAGACGCGGATACTGGATTTGGAGAGCCGCTTAACGTTTACAGGACCGTTAAGGTTTTGGAGGCCGCAGGGGCGGACGCTGTGCAGATAGAGGATCAGATGAGCCCAAAAAAGTGCGGCCACCTCGACGATAAAGCTTTAATAACGAAGGAAGAGATGGTTGCAAAGATACTTGCCGCAAAGGAAGCTTCAGCAAAGATGGTGTTGATAGCGAGGACAGACGCTAGAGGGGTTACAGGCATGGAGGACGCGATAGATAGGGCGAGGGCTTACCTGAAGGCAGGAGCGGATATAATATTCCCAGAAGCTTTGTTAACTGAAGATGAGTTTAGGGCTTTCGCTGAAAGCGTTAGAGCCAGGCTTTTGGCTAATATGACAGAATTTGGTAAGACGCCTTACATAACCGCTCAGAGGTTTAAGGAGCTCGGGTACAGGTACGTCATATTTCCTGTGACTTCTTTTAGGGCGGCCGCAAAGGTCATGAAAGAAGTTTACGAAGCTTTGATGAAAGAAGGGACTCAAAAGAACATCTTGGATAGGCTAATGACCAGGTCCGAACAGTATGAAGTCATAAACTATTACTTTTACGAAAACATGGACAAAGAGCTAGCCAAGAAGGCCAATTTAATATAATAAAA
>CAYFJA010000053.1:0-1081 GCA_964343315.1 uncultured Nitrososphaerales archaeon | reverse complement strand
AAGGTTAGAGCAGAAATAAATACAGAAACAATTAATAAATAGGGATTTAATAGGATTGTTAACATGCCTAAGGTAGCAAAGCTGAAAGACAAGTGGAAGTCCAAGGTGTGGATAGAGGTCTTAGCCCCAGACTTTTTCGGAAACATATCTTTAGCTAAAATACCAGCAGACGAAGAGCAGGCAGCGGTAGGCAGGGTTGTTCCTGTAGCCTACTATCAGATAAACCCTGAAAACCCCGAAAACAACAACATTAAGCTTTACCTTCAGATAGTTAAAGTAGAAAACTTGAAGGCTAAAACGATAGTAAAGAGGATTGAGTACGCCAGGGAGGTTTACAGGGCGATGATAAGGAGGGGGAGCTCCCTGGTTGAGTGGATAGGAGACTACAAGACCTCTGACTCGATGGACGTCAGGATTCATATCTCAATGTTTACTCCTGAAAGGATAAACTGGTCGAGGATGCACAAGATGAGGCTAGCTGCGCACAAAGTTTTAAGCGAAAGCGTTCCAAACCTAACTTACGATCAGCTCGTTGTTAAGCTCCTTGACAGAAGCCTGTTGGATCAAGTGGTTTCTGAGGCTAAGAAGATATACCCAGTGAAGAACTACGTGCTTTTGAGCTTGAAGCTTCTAACAAAAGTAGTAAAGCCCGTGGAAGCCCCTGCGGCTCAAGAATAGCTTTTGTTTCTTACGTTAGCTAACAGAAACTGAATGGCTTCAGAATCGAACTCTACGTTTATTGGTCCAAGGGGGGATTCCCTCGGATCGTCGCACATAACTATGTGACCTACGTAAGCAGCTTGTTTGTTAAGCATAAGGTAGAACTTATCGCCTTTTTTGCCTTCATTTAAGAGCCTCAGCATCAAAGGGACCATATCTTTGTCCTTAACGGCCTGCAGGATCTTCTTTATCGTGTTTTCTGAAGCTTCAACCCTTATCATATCCTTCATTAATTCTACTTTTGCTTCATCTTTTGGGTCAACTACGTTCATAACCGCTTTCTTAACCTTTTCTGGGTCTTCCGAAGGGTGTATTTCAGCTGTTAGGTAGACCTTTAACAACCTCCTTCCCTTTACTTTTT
>CAYFJA010000052.1:0-4087 GCA_964343315.1 uncultured Nitrososphaerales archaeon | reverse complement strand
TTAAAAAAGTTGTCTTCGAGTTCCTTAAAGTCTGAATCTATCTTTTGCGTTAAACCTTTTTTAGTCAAAGCCAAAAGTCCATAGAAAGCGGCAAAAATTCTGACTGAAAAACCTGTAGCGGCTGCTACTGCTGAAATTACCCCTGCAGCCATTAATTTATTTGATGTTCCTAAAAATAATATCAATGCGAGCTTGGACATGACTTTGAAGAAAAAATCATTCTTAAATAATCTTTTAAGAAAGTTTGTAAGCGAATTTTGCACAAAATATTTTTTAATGCTAATGATTAAATTTAAAAACAAATAATAGTTCAATTAGATCAGTAAAAATATACAATTGATTGCTTTTTAAGAAAAAACCGTAAAGAAAGCAAATGTTTATATAAAATTATCTATTTTAATGAAACAAAATGAGTTCGTTTAAAGTAGCTCCCCAAGTAGAGGAAACTGGATGGACTAGGGTACACTGGTGGATATTTGCTTCTTTTGCCGTAGGAATGATACTTGAAGGCTATTCATTCGCTCTATCTTCAGTAGTTTCAACGTGGTTTACCTTACCAGTATTTTTCAGGGTGCTTTCAGTAATGTGGTCTTCGCTTTGGCTTGCCATCGGAGTGATGATATTTGGACCGATAACAGACAAAATCGGAAGAAAAAGCACGTTTTTCATTACAATGACAATTTTCGCGATAGCAGGCCTTTTGATAATATTAACTTATAACTATATTCTTATGCTGATTTCAGTAGGTCTTCTAACGTTTGCAGGTGGATCCGAACAAAACGTAATAATGACGGCAATGCACGAATATTACCCAAGAAAACACAGAAGCAAAGCATACATGATAACTTTAGATACTATTGAACTAGGCTCTGTCATTTCAGGTATAGTTTCTTCATTTAGCTTCTCTTCTTCCCCAATATTTTCTAAAGAAGTGGCAGGAGTTATAGTTCTGATAATTATAGCTTTATTAGTCTTCATAAGGTTGCAGATGCCTGAATCTATAAGGTGGCTAGAAGCTACCGGAAAATCAAATAAAGCTGAAAACGAAGCGAAGAAATATTATGGGTTAGGGGGCGCAGTTCAACAGTCCAGCGTAAACGTAACGAACTCTGCGCCTAAACTTCCTAACGTTAACTTAGCTCCTTCTGCAACAGCACCGTTTGGCAGTGTTGCTGCGAGCGAATTGGAAAAAGCAAAAATAAAAAGCAGAAGGGATTTGCTGTTCAGATTCATCATAGCCTTAATACTGGCAGACACAAATACGGTTACTTACGGCTTAGTAACTTATACATTAGGTCCTATTTATTATCCAACGCTCATCCCACAAATACTTATGATTGGAACTTTAGCGGCGTTCTTTGGAGGGTTGGCCGGACTTGGAGCAGATAGATGGAGCAGAAAGAAGTTGATAGTGGCTTCCTATGCGCTTTCGCTCTTAAGCTTTATCCTATTCTATGTGCTTGTTCCTGTTTGGACCAAAAATCTGATGATTTTCTGGATACTCTTAATACTTTCAGAAGTATTCCCACAAATAGCCTGGGAATCTGCAGACGCCTTAAAATCTGAGATTTGGCCAACACCAAAAAGAGGAACTTTCGTTGGATTAAACAGAGGTATAACTTTCTTAATCTCTATACCATTCCTTTACATAGGCTCCCTTCTTACTATCTCTCAGTACATGCTACTAAATGTGCTTTGGTGGGTTGCTGGCTTATTAGCTGCGGTAATTTGGTATGTTTGGGGCGTGGAGTCAGGAAAAGCTGTCAGCATAGCGGTGCCTTCAGGAGAGATATAATCTTAGCACCAAAAGTTTAATTTTTCTATTTTTAATTTTTTTGTAATGAAAGTTTTAATAGAAAACATAGGTAAAATAGTAAGCGGGGACTGGGACAAAGGTATCTTAAAAGGCGATACCGTTTTAATAGAAAACGGCAAGTTCAGCAAAATTGGGTACTTAGATGAAGTTAAACCCAATAGATCGGAAATTGATGTAACAATAGATGCCAACGGGATGGTCTTAATTCCAGGACTAATAGATCCGCACACTCACTTTTCAATAGGCGAATACGCTCCAATGCAAAGAATGGTCGGCGTATTGGAAGAAGGACTACTTAACGGAATTACTACAGTAATAGACGAGTTTAACCAATTTGAAGGGCTTCCTTTGTTTTATCCTCCTGACCCCGAGGGAGTTAAAGCTACAGCTATAGTGACTTACAAAGCATGGAAAAATTATAGGCCAGGGGGATTGATGAAGGTTCATGCGGGAAGCATTGTGCTGGTTAGAGGCTTAAAAGAAGAGGATTTTGCTGAACTCGCAAGGGTTGGGATATGGAGGGTAGCACAAATAGGAGGAAGTACAGATCTTAAGCCTGATGAGCTGATTGAGCTAGCGAGGCTGGCTAGAAAGTACGGTATGTTCATTCCGACAAACTTTGGGCCAGGAGTTCTGAAGGATTCAGTATTTTTGGATGCAGACTTTGTCAGAAAGCTACAACCCGACAAATTGGCTCACGCGAACGGAGGAAGCACGGCTGCTTCATGGGATTTGACTCGAGAAGTTATAGACGCAGCTCCTAAAGCCGCTGTAGAATTAGTGCCATACGGGAACCTTAAGATGGCCTTGAGGATAATTGATTATTTAAAGAACAAAAACGAACTAAAAAGGCTAATGCTCGGAAGCGACACGCCTACAGGGCAAGGCTACTTTCCGATCGCTATTCACCAAGCTATCAAAATATTCAGCAGTTTAGGCAACATACCAGCAGAAAAAGCGATAGCTATGGCAACTGGCAACACTCAGGAGCTTTACGGTAAATGGATCAAGGCTGGTAAAATTCAGGAAGGCTATGAAGCTGACTGCTTAATAATAGATAAACCTCCTGGAAGCGTAGGTAGCGATGCTTTAGGGGCTATAGAAAACGGAGATTTGATAGGCACAGCTATGGTCATGGTTGATGGGAAGATTGCTGCAATACACGGAAGGGATGCCAGACCTACGACTAAGCACATTAGGCTAAATGGAAAAGAACTTGCGGTAAGCGATCCTAATGAAGCTTTGTTTGATCCGCCAAGGTTCTACTGGAGAAGCACAGGAGAAACATACTTACTCTAAAAGTAGCAAGTTAAAATTTTTATTATGTTATAAACACATTTTATTAATGCTTGCAGGTATTTTGATAGGTGAAGAAAGGAGCGTAAATGACGCTGTAAACATGACTAGGCTTGCGGAAGAATTAGGATTTGATTCTGTGTGGTTCGGAGAGCACGTTGGAATAAGGGACGCTCTTGTTATGTCTTCGTTAGCATTAGCAAGCACGAAGAAGATTAGCGTGGGAACGTGTGCTATAAATGTTTACACCAGAAACATAGGCACAGTTTTGGCCTCTGTAAATACCTTGGACAGCTATTATCCTAAGAGATTCATGTTAGGCATAGCCAGCGGTGAAGAAGTCTTAAACAACTTTGGTATAGTTAAAAAGTCACCCCTCAACGAAATGAAGGAATTTTTGCTAAATTTAAAGGCTTTATTTAGCGGAGAAATAGTGAATTATGAAGGCTCGTTTATTAAGCTCCGCCAAGCTAAAGGCGAAAAAAAGCTTAACGTGCCAATATATTTAGCGGCTACAGGGCCAAAGATGCTTTCACTAGGTTCCAAGTTTGCTGACGGCGTGATTTTAAACTTTTTAACTACGTATCAATATGTTGAGCAAGCACATAAAATTATTGGAAATGTCAAATCATTTCAATTAATAGCTGCTTTTATCGAGAAAAACAACTCGCTTGAAACAGCAAAAGAATTTTTAAGCAAATTCTTCTTTTTAGCGCCAGAATTTTTTAAATCTATGGGAATAAGTGAAAACATTATATTAAGCGCAAAAAGCAAAATACGTGCGTGGCCTCCTGAAAAAATAGAGCTTGAAGAAGCTAGCAAAGAAATTCCCGATGAGGTTGTCAAAAAGCTGATAGCAACAGGAAAGGGTGAAGAAGTTATCAAATTCACAAAAGAATTAATTAGCCCATGGGGATCTTATCCGATCTTTTATATAGTTTCTGAAGATTACGCCTATGCCATTGAAGAAATATC
>CAYFJA010000051.1:0-4141 GCA_964343315.1 uncultured Nitrososphaerales archaeon | reverse complement strand
CGAGAGCAAAGAAGAGGACCGCGGCGGAAGCTACAGAGAATAAGCTGAACCTGCCCAAAAAGAGGATAAAAACAGCTAAGGCTATAATAACTATTATCATGATAATTCCAGAAACGCCCCACCTGACGAAAGAGAAAAAGCCAGCCTCCTTTTCCACAAGCAATTTTTAAGCGTTCTTAAAATAAGCTTTTACTAGATATTTAATATTCAAAAATAAACTGAACAAGTTTTTTGAGAAGCTGAAAAGCGAATTCTGGGCTCATTGACGCATCGTCATAGAAGAACGCTTTTAATTAAAGGCCATAAGTAATTATAGCGTAATATGCAGAGATATCTCATAGGGACCGATATAGGCGGAACTTTTACAGACGTCGTGATCTTTGATTTTGTTTCAAAAAGCGTTAAAGTGCTGAAGGTCCCCAGCAACCCAGCTAGCCCTGAAGACGCCGTGATCGAAGCTTTAAAGGAGTCAGGCATCAGCATGAGCGAGGTTGCTCTGCTGAACCACGCAACCACAGTAGCTACCAACGCCCTTTTAACAAAAACCGGGCTCCCCAAAGCAGCTCTGATAACCAACAAAGGGTTCAGGGACGTCCTTGAGATAGGAAGGCAGAAGAGGCCTGAAATCTACAACCTATTCTTCAGAAAGCCTGAGCCTCTTGTTCCGAGAAGGCTTCGATTTGAGGTTAAAGGCAGGATTTTGGCGGACGGGAAGGTTAAGGAGGATTTAGACGAAAGGGAGCTTAAAAGGCTCAGGGAGAGGCTCCTGAAGAACAGGGTTGAAGCAGCAGCCATATCTCTAATAAACTCCTACGTCAACCCCGAGCATGAAATAAAGGTGAAGGAAAGCATTTCCGGGTGCTGCAGGTACATATTCGCTTCCTCAGAGGTTGACCCTGAGTACAGGGAGTACGAAAGGACCAGCACAACCGTTGTGAACGCTGTTCTGGCTCCCATAGTATCCTCATACTTGGAGAGGTTCTCCTCAAAGGTAAAGGGGCTGGGCTACGAAAAGAGCATATACATAATGAGCTCAAACGGAGGGCTCAACACGGTCGACTATGCTTCGAGGATGCCTATATCCGTGATAGAATCGGGCCCAGCGGCTGGGGTCCTAGCCGCTTCCTTTTTAGCGAAGGAAATTGGGCTTGAGAAAGCAATAACGTTTGACATGGGAGGAACGACCGCCAAGGCCAGCTCCATAATAAACGGGAGGCCCGACGTGGCCTATGAGTTTGAAGCCGCGGGAAAGACTCACAGCGGGAGGTCGATAAAGGGGAGCGGGTACCCCGTTAGGTTCCCTTTTATAGATCTGGCTGAGGTTAGCGCAGGAGGCGGGACGATAGCTTGGGTTGATGAAGCTGGCGAGCTGCGCGTGGGCCCTAAGAGCGCCGGGGCGGACCCTGGCCCCGCTGCGTACGGAAGGGGCGGAAGAGATCCTACCGTTACGGACGCGAACATAGTTTTGGGGAGGCTGAACCAGCAGTACCTGTTGGGCGGAAGGATGAAGGTTTACCCCGAGCTGGCTTTTGATGCTCTGAAAAGGCTGGGGGAGCAGATAGGCCTAGATCCTACAGAAGCCGCTGAAGGTGTTGTTAGGCTGATCAACAGCTCCATGGCGAAGGCTATATCTATAGTGAGCGTTGAGCGCGGCAGAGACCCCAGGGAGTTTGCTTTGATAGCCTTTGGAGGGGCTGGCCCCCTGCACGCGTGCGATCTGGCTGAAGAGATGGGGATTAAGGAGATAGTTGTTCCCGAGCACCCCGGCCTCTTTTCAGCGTACGGCCTTCTTGCGGTTGACGTCGTAAGGTCTTATAAGGCCCCTGTGTTTGACAGGGACCTCAGGGAGGTTTTGGGAAAGCTAGAAAGGACAGCCAGAGAAGAGCTGGGAAGGGAAGGGTTCAAAGATGTAAAGATAAGCTTCATGGTCGACATGAGGTACGTTGGGCAGTCCTATGAGCTTACGGTGGACTACGAAGAGGGCTCAGACCTTAAGGAGAGGTTCAGGGAAGAGTACAAGCGCGTCTACGGGTTTTATTCTGATGACCCAGTTGAAATAGTATCTGCAAGGGCCACGGCTGTAGCAGAGGTCCCGAAGATTTCTCTGAAGAAGAAGCAGATATCAAGAGGTCAGCCGGTAAGAGCCTTCGAGCGTAAGGCTTACATCTCAGGAAAATTTGTGGTTGCCCCGGTCTATTTGAGGGAAAGCCTCAGCCCGGGAAGCTTCGGAAATGGTCCTGCCATAATTGAAGAGTATGATTCTACAACAGTGGTCAACGAGGGCTGGACGTGGGAGGTCGACGAGTACTCTAACATAATTATAAGGAGGTGAGGCCTGTTGGACAGGTTCACCCTTCAAATAATCAGCAGTTCCCTTTACTATGCAAGCGAAGAGATGGGCATAGCCCTTAGGAACTCAGCGTATTCCCCGAACATAAAGGAGAGGATGGATCATTCCGCAGCCATACTGGACAAAGATGGGAGGCTTTTGGCTCAGGCTGAGCACATCCCTGTTCACCTCGGGTCTCTTCCATGGGGCCTCAAGAACACCCTGGAGTACATGAAAAGGGAGGGCGTGGAGCCAGAAGAAGGGAGCATGATAATCGTAAACAACCCTTACATAGCTGGGACCCACCTCAACGACATAACTGTGATAAGGCCAATCTATTATAAAGGGAAGCTGATAGCCTTTTCCGCAAACAAGGCCCACCACTCAGACGTGGGCGGAAAGGTTCCTGGAAGCATATCCGCTGACGCAAAGACCATATACGAAGAGGGCCTGATAGTAAACCCAGTTTTCCTGATGCGCAAAAACGAATTTCAAAAAGATATAATAAGCATGATAGCTTCAAACTCAAGGAGCCCGTACGAAAGGTATGGCGACATAATGGCTCAGGCCGCGGCAAACCTTCTTGGCGAAAGGAGGGTGATTGAAATAGTTGAAAAGTACGGGCCAGAAGCCTTTGAGGAAGCGTCTGAGCGCTCTTTCTCTTACGCCGAAGCTCTGGTCAGGAAGAAGCTGGAAAAGATACCCGAAGGAACTTATGTCGCTGAAGACTACCTTGAGCTTCCCGGAGGAAAGGACCTAAAGATAAAGGTTAGCGTGAGCGTTAAAGACAGGGTCACGGTTGACTATCAGGGAACTGACGGCCAAGTTCAGGCCCCTCTTAACGCCGTCCTCGGAGTTACGATAGCTGGGGTCCACTTCGTGTTTAAATCCCTGCTCGGGGAGGACGTTCCGGTGAACCACGGAGCCTTTGAGCTCTTTGAGGTTAAGGCGCCCGAGGGCACGATAGTTAACCCTGTATTCCCGGCGCCTGTTGCAGGAGGGAACGTCGAAACAAGCGAAAGGAACGCAAGCGCCCTCTTTTTAGCGCTGAGCAAGGCCATCCCAGACAGGATCCCCGCGGCTTCAGGCGGATCTATGAACAACGTTATGATGGGAGGCGTCTTCAAGGGCAGAACCTGGGCTTTTTATGAGACTATAGGGACCGGCTCAGGAGGAAGGCCGGGGATGGACGGGGTTGACTGCGTCCACTCTGCTATGACCAACACTATGAACACGCCTGTAGAAGAGATTGAAAGGAACTTCCCGATAATCATAACAAAATACGCGCTGAGAGAGAACAGCTCGGGAGCGGGGCAGTACAGGGGAGGCTCTGGCATAGTTAGGTCTTATTTGATAGCTGCAGGAAAAGTAACCGTAACGGTTCTAGCGGACCGAGGAAGGCACGCTCCATGGGGCTTGATGGGTGGTTTAGAAGGGGCCAAAACAGAAATAATAGTAAAAAAGGGAAGAAGGAGGCTCAAGAAGGAAACAAAATTCACTGAAGAGCTCGAGGCCGGGGACATCCTTGAAGTAAGAACAGCTGGAGGGGGAGGATATGGGGACCCTGCGAAAAGGGACCCGGAGCTGATCAAGAAGGACATCGAAAACGGAATAATAACAAGCTCTTACGCGAAGAAATACTATAAAGAAGCTCTATCAAAAAATACCAAGATTAATTCAGGCAGCTTTTAAAAAGATTTTAAAAAGCTATTTAAGCAATCATAAAAGCTCAAAAGTAGTAGAAGTTCACGAACTCCCCCTTATAGCTCTCCCACTCAACCTTTACGTCCTCTACTTCTGCGAACGGAGGAC
>CAYFJA010000050.1:0-4153 GCA_964343315.1 uncultured Nitrososphaerales archaeon | reverse complement strand
ATGGGAAACGTAACTAAGGTTTTAGGCAACAGGATCTTAATAGCTCACTGCACGTCTCCAACAAAGATACTCGGGAGCTTCAAGTACATGAGCCACTTTGAGTCAGGGCTGGGCGTTGGGATTGCAGGGACCTTTGAAGAAGGGGTAAATGTAACTTTCGCTAGGCTTGACCTAAAGAAGAGGGTTTTGAGGGCGGGCGTTGGCAAGGTAGTTAAGCAGCCGTTCAGGGAAGACATATGCAGGACCCAGGTTTTGGTTGAATCTGAAGGCAACCCTGAATCTATAGTTAAAAGCTCTATAGGCAATCACTACGCTTTGACCTTGGGAAACCATTTAAGGACATTGGAGCAGCTGGCTAAAGTTTTAAAGTTCAGCTTTGAAAAGGCTTAATATAAGTTTTTATAGAAGGAGGCTAAATCAAGTTTAAGGTTGGAAGAAGAAAAGCCGGTAAACGCCTGCGACTACTGCGGCAAGCCTACTTATCTTCCTTTCAAGTGCCCCTACTGCGGGGGGACCTTCTGCGAGGACCACAGGCTCCCCGAAGCACACAACTGCCCCAGCCTCAGGGAAAGGAGGTACGTGCCTCACTACTCAGAGGTTCACTTAGAGTACTCAGTTGTTGCGGCAAAGAAGGGAAAAAGCAGGATAAACTTGGTCGTTTACGCTTTGCTAGCGGTATCTGTAGCTGAGCTGATAATTTGGCTTCTGAAGGTCTTTTAAAGCGACAAATTTATCAATTACCTTTATATAATTTAGCAATGGAGAAAAGGGTCGTCAGCTGGAGCTCCCTCGGCCTTTTAATCAAGCTTCTTGCGGAAAAGGTAAAGCAGCACGAGAAGCCGGACGTTGTCGTTGGGATAGCCAGGGGAGGACTGCTTCCCGCTATGGTGATAGCCGACAGGCTCAGGGTCCCTCTGGACTTCATAAACATAAAGTCCTACAAGGCTATTGGGGTTAAGGGAACCCTGAGGGTGTACGACGTTATGTACGAAGACGTTAAGGGGAAAAAGGTCTTAATAGTCGACGACGTTACCGATACAGGAGAAACTTTCATGTTCGTAGTTAACTACATGCTAAAGAAGGGAGCCAGCTCGGTCCTTTTGGCTTCTCTCTTCGTAAAGCCGTGGTCTAAGGTCAAGCCAAACTTTTACGTTGAAGAGACTGACGACTGGATAGTTTTCCCCTGGGAGCTTGGGGAGTTTGAAATGCTCGACAAAGAAGAAGAGGTCCTCAGATAGAAAACAGAGACCTTACAAGCAGCTTTGCTAAGAGCCTAACCCTTTTAGATATGAGGGCGCTCAGCCCATAATAAATCAAGGCGGTTATCAAAAAGAACGCTGACAGCCTTAGGAGCCCTAAATATGCTGAAACGGTAACAGGCATGAGCCTAAAAAGAAAAGGTCTTATCAAGAGCAAAATGAGAAAAGAAAGGAAAAGGGGCACAAAATAATCAGGCAGGAGCTCTCTGATCTTTACGTAGTCTCTGAATTCTTTGTACGTCTTTAGCCTGATTGCAACCGCAATTATGATGGAAATTAGGCTTGCCAGTATCACGCCATCTATCACGTAGAGGTAAACCGAAAAAGCCTTTAAAGCAAAAACGGCAGGAAGGATGAGGCCCACGTAGCTTACGGTGTTTATGAACTCCGCGAAGTGGGCGTAAAAGACCAGGCTCTTCCAGTAAGTCTTAAGGTCTATCTCTTTGGTGAAGTCAACCCTCTCAACGCCCTGCATCACGTTAGAAAGGTACTGAGAAAAGGTGTTAACTATGTTAGTTAAAGCCCACAAAGCTACGGGAACGTAAAGGACCTTTATCAAATACAGGTTTGTCGGCCTCAAAAAAGCTATAACCTGAGGCTCAAATATTATTATAAAAACGCTCACCAAAGTAACTGAAGAAAGGACAAAAAGAAGGTCGTAATAGATCCTCCTTACCCTTTCGCCCTTCTCTAAGAGCTCTCCGTAGGTTATGTTGAACAGAAGACCCCTGAAAGAATAAGCTGAGCCTATGACCCCCAGGACCTGCCACAAAGCGTTGTCCTGAATCCCTCCTACGCTCGCTATTACGAAGCTGTCAATAGACCTTATGTTGTTTGAAGCGTAACCGATCAGAGAAACCCACGAACCTGAAAAGAACTCCTTGGCAAGCCTCCTGAAGCTTGCCTCCCTGCCCAGATAAGGCTTCACGCTCGCTAAAGAGTAAACCACGCCTGATAAGTTTATTATGAACGTTGATATCATGACTGACTGAAGCGACCAGTTAGACCTCATTATGTAGAGTATAGAAGCTAACTTAACCAAAGATGAAACCAAAGAAGAGAAGATCAGCCTGGACCTGTTAAAAACGGTCAGGCCAGAGCTAAAAGATGAGCCAAACGAGTTCGTTATTATAGATAGAACGGTTAGCAGGGCTAAAACAAAAAAGTAGCTTTCTGGTATCCTCGATTTTATATCTAACAGAAAAATAACCGAGATCGCTGAGCCAAATAGGGCTAGGATGAAAGAAAGGAAGAGGAGCCCAAAGCTGAGCTTTCCGTACTTTGCCGAAAGCCTGGGAGACATAAAAGAAACTATGCCTATCGGCAGGGAGCCGAAAATTATAGCTCCGTTAAAAACGTTCAACACGCCCAGATAAACCAGGGGAAGCTTTCTGGTTACAGCTATCGAAAAGGCAAAGCTCGCAGCTATTGATATTAAGCTCACCAAAAGGGCCGTGAGCCTGAGCCTTACCCTGCTCAACGCTACTTATTTCATATTATAAAATTATAACCGTTATTGAGCTGATTTTTTGAAGACTTTTCTGTCTGAGAAAAGCTTTGCCCCAGCCACAACGAAGAGGATCCAGTCTGGGCTCACTAGGCCCTTAAGAGAAGCTCCTAGCAAAAATAAGAACATGGTCAAACCAAAGCCAAAAACTATGACTAAGCTGCTTAATAATAAAGAGTAAAGGCCAACGCTTCCCTTATAGAGCTTGTAGCCTGAATAGATAGCCAATATTCCAAATATTAAATATAACAGCAGCAAAACAGCTATTATTCTGAGAATAGAGTTAAAAAAAGCTGAAATCAGCATGATAATCCCAGCTGAAATTAGCAACAGGCCTTCAGCTTCAAGCTTTGGAGCTTCCTCTTTGATGAGCTTATAGCCGCAGTTCAAGCAGTACTTTGCTTCTGGAGGGTTTTCGTACCCGCACCTTGGACACTTAACCATGTTTAGTAATTTTGTCTTTAGCTCTTAAAAGCTTTTTAAAAACCCACGCTACCGCTTTGCTGAACCTTTCTGATAAAGCCTGCAAGATTATCCCAATTAGCAAAAGGAAGTAAGAGATTTCAGAAAATTCGTTAGATGAAGCGTAGTTTCCAGCTGTGAAATAAATGGCAGCCATCAGGAGAAACACAACAAAAAGAATGACTAATGGTGCGCCCGGGTTTTCGTAAAGATAATTAGCGATCTCTTTTCTTGAAGCAAAAACGTGGGGGAAAGTAATGAACAAAATTATAAACAAAGCGTCAACTGCTATAACGATAAGCTCTAATGGTTCCAACTCTCAAATAAAGTAGAAGTCGTTTGAATATAAGCGTTGAGATTAGCGCGCCTCTAGAAGTCAATCAAGAAAACTTTTTGTGTCTTTTCGCGAATAAAATTTTATAATTGCCCATCGTATAAATTAGCGTGCAGAAGCTTTATAAAAGGGCTTTAGTTCTGTCGATTTTAATTTACACTATAGCTTGGTCAGCTATATCGCTCTTGAGGTTCTACTCGTTTCAGGCTGGTTACTTTGATTTGGGCGTAGCAATGGGCTATGCCGTGTATTCGGTAACGAACTTAAAAGATATAATTCAAATAATAACGTTTAAAGGGATAGTATATTTGGTTGACCCCATAGCTTTTGCTTTCAGCTTTCAAGGTTTATTGGTGTTTCAGTCTTTTATGCTCGGTCTAGGCGCCTATCCAATTTACGAAATATCTTACATGAAGCTTAAAAAAGAAGTTCTGGCCTTTCTCTTTGCCCTAGGTTATTTATTGTACTTTCCGCTGGCTGGGGTCAACTGGTTTGACTTTCACTATCAAGCTCTTTTCCCCTCCCTTTTCCTTTTAGGTTATATGCTTTATCTTAAAGGCAGAAAGCTGGCTTCTTTAGCGTTTTTGGCCG
>CAYFJA010000049.1:0-4161 GCA_964343315.1 uncultured Nitrososphaerales archaeon | reverse complement strand
AATTTAAGATCTGTTTTATTACAAGAACCTATCATATTTAAAACTTTTTATACTTTGTTTATAAAACCAAGATGTGCAGCCTAGGGATCCTTTACGAGTCGCGACAACAAAGAGCTACGTTGTACTTCTAAAAGGCAGGCCCGGTACCGGGAAAACTTCTTTTTCTCTGTTAGCGGGCTCAAAGTTCGGGAAGATAAAATATATTTCATTTTCAGAGCCAGAAAGCTACATTAGGGAAAAGCTGAAGAAGCTAACAAGGAAAAAGGTTAACTTAAGCTATTCAGCGATATTGGGCAACGCGGAAAGGGCTGTTGGCGAGGCGCTTGAAGGGCTTGCATCAGGAAGCATGGTCATTATAGATTCTATCAACGCCCTCTTGAGCTCTAGCAAAACAAAGAGGCCTCTCGAGCAGCTCCTTTACGGTGCCTCTAAGGGCAAAGAAGGTTCGCTTCTGCTTATTCAGGAAGGTTTAGAGGAAACAGAGGCTGAATATATCGCGGACGCTATTCTTTCTTTTGACTATACTGAGGTTCACGGAAGAAAAATAAGAAGCATAACGGTTGTAAAGGACAGGAACTACCCTATCAGGGGTCTGCCATACCTTTTCACATTTTATGAAAACAAGCTTAAGATCTTTGAAAGATCCATTAAAGGAAAGCTGGAGAAAATAGGCGCAATAAGAAAGGCTGAAATGCCCCAGCCTCCTTATCCATTCTTAAAAGAATCCAACGTGCTAGTTAAAGTTTCGAGCGAAGTTCACAGCGAGCTAGTCTGGCTAATGAAGCTCTTCTTTTCTGTTTATTTTGGCAAAGAGCAAAGGAGCGTAGTTCTTGAGCTTTCGCCCGGCGAAGATCCAGAAGCGGCAAGGTCGATAATCTCCGCCCTCTCTAACGGAGAGGTTAAGCCTATCATGCTTAATAAGCCGTATTTAAAGAACTACTTTGAAGCTTCCGATTACTTAAAGTCATTCGAGAAGGCGATTTCAGACATTAAGGGAGGAGTTCTTATCACTGATACAACTCCAGACGAAGCCTTTGCAATTTCCGACACAGCCTCATACAATGGATTTGTGCAGCAAAAGATACAGCTTCTCGAAAGGCTTGGCTTAACCAGAATCGTATTTAGCTACGAAGGATTTGCTTCAACACCAATAAACGAGAAGTACGCAGATGCTGTAAAATTTATAACGGATTATTACGGCACTCTAGTTTGGATTTCAGAAAAGCCCAAGGGCAACGCTTACGCAATAGAAGTTGACGTGAATAAGTTTGAAGTAAAGAACTACATGCTAGTTTAACCGCTGCATTAAATAGGCTCAAAGCTGAATTTTAAACTCAAAAAGTTAAGGCCAGTTTTTACTGTTTAAATTCGCCATAGCGCTTTTTACATAAGTATGAGTAAACCAGGCAAGCATTCATAAGGCTCACGCTTCTGTGCATTTTTCTGAGGCTACTGGAAGGTTATCTGTTTCGTATAATTTTCTAAAGTTAAATTTAGGGCTGATTAACCCTAATTCTTCGTACATATTTTTGTAATTTTGCCCTGTATCTGCAAATATTGCTATCACTTTTTTGCCGTTTTTAGCCAGTTGATAAGCGTGGTAAGCGGTAACCCCTGAAGAGAGCCCAACAAGCAAGTCGTACTTAGCTAAAATTTTTTCGATCATCTCGAGTGCTTCCTCTTCTTTAACAGTTGGTAGGTCTCTTGCATTGATCGCTTCCCTTTCCAAAATTTTAGGTATAAAAGCAGAACCAATTAGGTTCCTCAACCCTTGGATTCTGCTGTTTTCATGCGGCTGAACCCCAATCACAGATATTTTATGTTTCGCTAAACCTCTCTTCAGCCCTACGTATGTCCCTCCTGTCCCTATGCCAGTAACCACTGCGCTTACTTTTCCAAAAGCCGCTATCTCCTCCGACGTTGTTTTTTCATGCGCCTTGGGATTGGCCTCGTTTTCAAATTGATTCAGCCAAATATACTCGTTCCTATATTCTGAGCGCATTAAAACTTCACCAACGAACGCTATCGCCTGATCTGTGGCCGTGGCGCTGGAGATCGGGTACAGCCTGTCATCAACTTCAAAAGGAGGAAAGCCTATCCTAGTCAGGGTTTCTTTAACTTCTTCAGTAGCTTTATGAGAGACCACGGGCATGAACCTGAAGCCGTAAAGCTTTGCGAAAGCGGCTAGAGCTATTCCCGTGTTTCCGCTGCTTGGCTCAACTACGACCTTTTCTAGCAGAGGCTTCATCCCGTGCCTGCTGATGTAGTCGTTTAGCATGAAGCAAGCAGCCCTCATCTTCACAGAACCATGTATAAAGCCATCAGGGAGCTCAAAGCAGTTGAACCACTCAGCCTTTGCAAAAAACTCCACGCCGTTAATTTCTATTCTCAAAACTGGGGTGTTTCCTACTCTTATCTTTATTCCGTTTTTCTCAAAAAGGAAGCTTGTGAAGGCCATTAGTTTGTTAAAAATAGTTTATTTACAGCTTTATATTGCGTTAAAAAAGTTTATTCAAAAAATCCAAAAGATGGTGAACATAATTTTGCGACAATAACCGCTTTTTGGACGTTAGTGAAAAATATCTCAATATATTAAACGCTTGCTCACCCTTCAATAACATTTGAATGTATAGACGCTCAGAGCTTTCGCTTATAACAGATAAAGCTTTTTATTAGCAACAAAGATCTTAACGTGTGCTGAGAGGAAAGATCATCACCATAATAGCAAGAGACCCTAAAGAAGCTGAGGCTCTCGCCGAAAGCATAGGTAAAAAGAAGGAGGAAGGGAAGTTCTACAAAAAGTCAGGAGAAGAACTGATAAGCGTCTTGGTCCCTAAAGCTGATGAGATATTTTTCTTGGCAGAAAGCGCCTCTCTTTCAGACTACTTTTGCTTCCTCAACAAAGAGGTTAACAGGGAAGAGGCTGAAATAGCTTTGTTGCTCGAAAGCTCCGGAAGGGATGGCTGCGTTCTTTCTCAGGACGAGGAAACGTTCAAAAGGTACTTCGGGTCTTTCGGAATAGCAAGCAAAGTTTCAAACAAAAGCATAGATGTTTCAGCTGTTCAGCCGGCCAAAGACCTTGGCTTTGCTTATTTGGACAGCGCATTTGTCGTGAAAGGCGTAGGTCCAGTGGTCTTGGGCTTTTCTTATTCTGCTTTTAAGGTTCATCAAAAGGTGAAGCTCTTACCTTCTTTAAAGGAAGCGGAAATAAAATCTATACAGGTTTTGGACGAGGACTACGAGGAGATAGGCCCGGGCATAAGGTTCGGCTTTGCTCTGAAAGGTGTAGAAGAAAAGGACGTAAAGGCTTCTTACGCTTTGATTGCCGAAGCTGCTAGCGGGCTTGTTTCAAAGATGAAAGCTCACAAGCTCAGCTTAGCTCAGGACGCGAAAAACCTACACGCATTCTTTTATGGCATCAAGCTTTACGGGAACCTTGAGGGCGATGTTTTAAATCTACAAGGTCAGGTGCCTAAGGTTGACGGAAGGTCTATTCTCTTGAACGTGAACGTGCCTCAGGGCAAGCTCAGGGTCTACGGTTGGGGAGAAGCCCTGTAGGTTTTTATCATGAACATAGATTTTAGCAAGGCGGTCTACGCTCAAAACCTTCTTTCAAAAAAGGTAAAGCTTGTTGATTTAATCGATGAGCCTAAAGTAGTTGGAGGGTTTGATGCGTCTTATAAAAACGATTTGGCCGTTGGCTGCTACTTTGCGACAGAATGCTGCACGGACATAAGGATAAGCTTCGAGTTCTCAATACTCAGGGGAGTTCCTGAGTACGTTCCAGGATTATTTTTCCTGAGAGAGTCCTTTGTGTTTTTCAGGACTGTTAAAGAGAAGCCGGACCTAATGTTCATAAACGCTCACGGAATCATGCACCCAAGAGGCTACGGTTTTGCTTCTCACGTCGGCACAGCCCTTAAGGTTCCCAGCATAGGCGTTGCGACAAAGCTTCTTAGAGGTTTTGCTGAAGAAAACGGTAAGGTGTTCTTTAAAGGTAAGCAGGTAGGCTGGGCGGTTAATTTTAACAACAAAAAGTACTACGTGAGCCCGGGAAATTACATAAGTCTTAAAGACTCCCTTGATCTCTTCTTAAAGAACGCATCAGTAAATGGATTGCCCTGGCCTTTGTACTATGCTGATAAGTGTTCTAAAGACTTA
>CAYFJA010000048.1:0-4270 GCA_964343315.1 uncultured Nitrososphaerales archaeon | reverse complement strand
GGGGCCACTTGGACCCGGGCGCTGTAGCAATGTACATAATTCTAAGCTCTATGCTCCAGTGTTTCGGCTAAGCCCAAGCCGCTTGCTTTTCAAGTAAGCGCAAATAAGAAACTTTTATAACCCAAGCAAAAGACTTTATCAACGTGACTAGGCTTTTTGACAAGGTAATAGTTAGGAAGCCTTCTAAGAGCTTAGGAAGCTGCGTTTCCCCATATGTCAGCAGGTTCCCCGTTGACTTTCCTAAAGCTTTGGACCAGTACCGTGAGCTTATAAAAATCCTGAAGTCTGAAGGAATAGAAATAATAGAGCTTGAACCTTTAGACAAATATCCTGACAGCGTCTTTGTTCAGGATGAAGCGGTGATCGGAAACAGGTCAAAGAGGGCGCTACTAAGCTATTTCGGGGAGCCTTCGAGAAGAGGCGAGGAAGAGCCGCTCCTTGACCTTTTAAGGTCAGAAGGCTTTGCGGTTGAAAGGATAAGACCTCCAGGAACCTTAGAAGGTGGTGACGTCGTCGTCACTGACAGAGGCGTTGTGTTTGTTGGAAAAACCGTCAGGACAAACGAGGAGGGGATAAACCAGTTTATTAAGTTCTTTGCTTCAGAAGACATAAGGTTTGTTGTTGTTCCTTCAGACAGGTTCATTCACATATCGGCAGGCGTTAGGTACTTAGAAGATAACTACATCGTCCTAGCTTCAGGGACAGCAGACCCTAAGTACTTTGAGGGCTTTAAGATAATAACGCTCAGAGAGAACTTAAGCCCTGTAAAAGCAGAAAGCGGCGCGAGGGCATACCTGCTTTACATAGGCGAGAGAAAGGTCATACTGCCCCCTGGAAACGATAGATTTGCAGAAGAGCTTAAGAAATATGGCTTTGAAGCTATCTTTCTAGATTTCACTGAGTTCTGGAAGTGCAACGGAAGCTATATGTGCTTAATACAGCCCTTTTACAACTTTCTTTAAAGTTTTTAATCGATCAGATCTACGAACGCCTCGAGCAACTCAAGAGCGTCAGAAATCCTGTTTACCTCCCTTATGAGCCTTGTCGCCCCAAGGTTCTTATCTCTTTTGTATTCCTCTATAGAAGCTATGAGCCCCGGGAGAACCGCGTCCTTCCAAATCGATCCGTATGGGTCCTGCTCATACTTCCCCGAAATAGTCATAAAAGCGGATGAGATCTCGCTCCTGATTTCTCTGAAGATATTTTTGTGCTTAAGGATGAGCTCCTTGTCTTTCTCTACCTTTAGCAATGAAATTAGTGAGAGCCTGAGCTTTTTATGAAGATATCTAAGCTTTTCTTTCACGAACTCGTCTTCCGCGTTTAGACTGCTAACAACCTTAACCGCGTCCTTTAAGTAATTTGAGAGCCTATAGCCTACGAGTTCCGACCTTTCTAGCTCTCCGTAAAAGTTGATCAGATAATCTGTTTCGCTTTTTAAAAGCTCAAAGTCAACGTGCTCAATGGTATCTGCCTCCGACCTGTACCACCAGCCGTGCGTTGCTCCGTTGTAAGCTTTCACGTATCTTTTGCTCATAATGTGGGTGAACCAATAATAGGGAAGCCCTAATCCGGTGAAGCTTGAGTCAGCTATCCTTATTTCGTTGTGGTGCTCAGCTCTTATACCATACTTCTCTTCTACCTCTTCTACGAAATCCCTTATAGACGGGGAAACGTAGCTCACAGCCCTTGAAGCCCCTCTTGCTCCAAGCGATTCCACGTTTATGTATATAACCCCATAGCGCTTTAAGTAACTCCACATTGTATCTGCTACGTAGGTTGAGCCAGCTGCTTCAGCTATTTCGTGTCCGTCTGTAAAGACGAACATAACGTCGTACTTCTTTGGTCTTATTGTCCTGGCTATCTCAAGCATAGCTGAATTTGCGGCTGAATTATCGATAGCGGTAGAGCCCAAAGCTTCTAACGGGCTCCCAAAAACTACTACGTCTTTCTTCCTGCTTCCCTTAAATCCAACAGGCTGGTTAGATAAAACCCACCTGTCCTGAGTTTCGATCGTAAGCCTAGCTATCACTTTTTTGCCTTTTGCTATCATCTCTTTTATGCGCTCCCCGTCCTTCCTGCTGATGGTAACCGCAGGAATTCTAGGTATCTCTTTAATTGTTTTGCTAGTTGGGTTTCCCCACACGTACTTTATTCCCCCAGTGCTTATGATTTCTGAGTCTTTTGAGCCGAAGCTTATGTAGATTATTGCCAACGCTGATTTTTCTTTGGCAAGCCTTGCCTTCTCAGGGCGTGGGGGTGAATAAGATACATCAGTTAAAACTATTTTGCCCTCTAAGTCTTCCCTCGAAAGGTCCTGGTCGTAGACCACTTCCCCTTCAAGGTCCTTTGCGTTCCCCGAAAAGTACACGCCTTTGCATTTTATAGGTTGTCCGTTTATGAGGAGCGTTGGCTCGCCTATGATTTCTGAAGTTAGCATTGGGAAGCGCATTATATCAACCTCATATCCATAAGACTTCAAAAAGTCTGCAACATAGAGCGCAGCTTCCTTCATCTGCTTTGTCCCGGCCCTTCTCTCTCCTATATTTGTCAGAAATTTAACGTGCTGGATTAAGTTAGGTACGCTAGCTGTCACGAATTAAAGGGCTTAAATTTTTTATATAAACGTTCGCTCTTAAAGCTCTCCTGATTCTGGTGAGATCGCTTTTACGTCTATAGCAGATATCTTTTTGCTGAACCTGACGCCTAAAAAGTAGAAAGCAATCGAAATTACAGTTACTAAAACGTATGTCTCGTTTAACGAGATCTTACCGATGCCTCCGAACGTTGGGCTGGTCAAGTATGAGATAACTACTAAGAGCGCGGTGAAGACGATAAACCACCAGCCTGTCCTCAAGTCTTCTTTGAGCTTATCCTTTGAGAAGTTATAGTAAAGGTAAACGAGAAGGAAAACTAACATGACCAAAAATCCGTAAAGCGAATAAGGATACCCGCTCCAGATTACTATGAACGCTCCAAGTATGGTTGATATAGGTGCTATGATAGAGCCGAGGGGCGCTTTGAACCTGTCTGGGCTCAAATGCTTTCTTATAACAGAGTAGTGCACCCCTATGGTTAAGTACGTGAAACCGTAAGCGCTTGATACCAAGGACAGTATGCTTGAGTACCTTGGCATGAGGACAAGCGTTAAGATAGTTAAGATAAAGACTGTGGTGAGAGCAACATAAGGCGTCTTGTATCTTTTGGATAATCTGTTGAAGAACTTTGGAAGATAGCCGTTGTCAACAAGCCCCATCATGAGCCTGGCCTCTGCCCCAAGTACTGGGATCACAAAGACTAGAGGCGAGTAGATCGCAAAGAACATAATCAAAGAGGATAAGAAGGTTAGGTTGTTAGCTGAAGCTATCTGGCTTAGGGGAGAGCTTAAGTTTGAAAGGGAGGTCCAGCTTCCGGGGCTCACGCCGTACTGAGATAAGCCTGCCCAGTTCAGGCTACCTACAAATGCTATCTGCATCAGCAGATAAACGACAAAGACGAGAAGCACAGCCAAGATTATCGATTTAGGAATTATCCTCTTTGGGGCCCTCGCTTCGCCCGCATAATCAACTATCAGCCTAAAGCCTGTAAAGGCAAAGAAGAGCCCTCCAGCAGAAACAGCTAACCCAACGCCCCCAAAGCCAAAAGGCGCAAATCCGCCGTAAGAGAAGAAGTTAGCTGGATGGAAAGCTAAAACTAAAAGCCCCAAGATGAAGACCATTAAGATAGCTACCTTTATCGCCCCGAAGATCCCGGATAAAATTCCCGTAAGGTTTACTCCCAGAACGTTTATCACATAAAATATCAAAAATATCAAAGAAGCTACGAATATTCCAAGAAGGGTAAGCTGTCCGTTTGAGTAAAGGCTTGGGAAATAGGTTGACAGGTAGCTGAACATTACCTCTAATACGAAAGGAGGGCTTATGATGTAGGCCAGAAGCAGGCCAAAGCCTATCATAGAGCTAACGATCTTTCCGTTTGCTATATCAGGGTAGACCACCGTTCCTCCAGCAACGGGTATTTCAGATGAAAGCTCGGCGTACATCAGCAAAAATAACAGCATCGCAACTCCGGCTATAATGACAGCTATTAAGCTTGCAGGCCCAGCCATGGAAGCAGCCTGAGCAGGAATAACCAAAACTCCTGAGCCTATAACCGATATAACCCCTATGAACGCTAAAGAGAAAACCCCTAATTCTCGCTTTAGCTTTTCAGCCAACTTACGCTTAACTTTTAACTGTTCTCTATTTAAACTTTTTTAACAGCACCTCAACGG
>CAYFJA010000047.1:0-4895 GCA_964343315.1 uncultured Nitrososphaerales archaeon | reverse complement strand
AGATTTTAAAGTACCTAATTGGTTAGCCGAGCTCCAAAGAAAAACCGGCACAAAAATTATCTGAATTATTTCTTTTCTTTTTCCCCCTGCGTTGAGCTTGGAGCTACTGGATATGGAAGATATTCTATACCTGGCCTATAGGCTCTTGCCTGAGGATAGAGCTCCATCAAGGCATATACCTCAGGTGGTACATCGGTTGATACGTTGAAGCCCATCTCCTTCAGCTGGTCGACAGTTATTGGATAGTCGTGAGTGTAGTATCCACCCACTAGCTTATCAGCTACTTGAAGAGCTTTGTCCTCTCCCAGCTTATCTTTTATAAGCTCATAAACCAGATCCTTGACCTGCTTGAGCGCCTTTTCCGCTTCGTCAGCCAGTATTAGGGTTTCGTCGCTAACCTTATCTTTTCCCTTTATTTCCACGGCCTTTAATATAGAAGGAGCGGGGTAATAGGCTCCTTGAGGGCTTCCTAACTGGGGATCCAAAGGACCAAGGACAGCGTTTTCGTCCATTATAATTTTATCCGCCGCAATAGCGATTAGCGTTCCCCCGCTCATCGCATAATGTGGGACAACAACGACCTTTTCAGCCTTGTGCTGCTTTAGAGCTCTTGCTATCTGGGACGCAGCTAGAACAAGTCCTCCAGGGGTATGCAGTATTAACATTATTGGAACGTTCTGAGGAGTTGTCCTTATAGCTCTGATTATAGCTTCAGAGTCTTCTATGTCTATGTACCTGTAGATCGGAATCCCAAGGAGGCCCATCTTTTCTTGTCTATGAATCATTGTTATTACCCTATACCCGTACTTTCTTTCTATAGCAGCTATAAGCCTAAGCCTTGCGTTCTGCAGGGACTTAAAGGAAAGCCATGGAGTTATCAGTGCAACTAAGAATATAACCCAGAACAGGTAGCCAAGCAGGGTGTTTAACGCACCTAAAGCAGACATTTGCTTTTATATTTTAAACAAATTACTTATAAATTTTTAAAATTTGGGGCTGGCCGGATTTGAACCGGCGATCACCAGCGCCCAAGGCTGGCATCCTAGACCAGGCTAGACGACAGCCCCTATTTTAATATCTCTAAAATTCCCTTTGATAAAGCTTCCGCTGAACTCACCCTTGTAGTCTGGTTAGGAACTGTGTCCGAGCTTATAACGTTTTCAATCCCTTCTTTATATATTTTGTACAGCGCCTCATTCACGAACAGCCCGTGGGCACAAGCAACGCCGGTAACCTCTCCCCCGGCTTCCCTTATGACCTTTGTAGCTTCAATAATTGTGCCTCCCGTGCTTATTATGTCGTCCACTATGAAGACCTTTTTCCCCTTTAAATCAACGTCTCCGGTTATGGTAACTTCAGTGTCACCAAGCCTCTTCTTCTTTAAAGCAGCATAGCTATTTATCCCTAAGCTTTCTGCAGCGGTCTTGGCCCATGATATGGCCTCTGAGTCCGGGCCAATTATATATGTATCCTTGTCTATTAGCCCAGCCTGCCTAGCGTATTTTGCTAAAGCAGGCATCACGGAGACGTCGATCCACTTTCCCTTAAATATAGACTCAAAGTCCAAAACCCTGTGCTTGTGTACGTCCACAGTTATAAGCTTATCTATGCCCACAGAATTTAGCAAGTGGGCGACAACAGCAACGCTTATAGGCTCCCCCGGCTTGAACCTTTCGTCCTGTCTAGCGTAAGGGAAGTAAGCTGCCGCAAGAGTTATGCTCTTTGCCCCGGCATCTTTAGCTGCAGAAGCAAGAAGAAAAGTTTCTATGAGGTACTCGTCAGGCTTAAAGGCCATTGACTGAACTATGACCACGTCCTTTCCTGCTACGTCACCATCTATCCTTACGTACTTTTCGCTGTCAGGGAACTTTCTTATCTCAACCGGCGTAAGATCAACCTTAAGCTCTTTAGATAGCTTATGGGCTAAAGGAAGGTTGGAAGATCCAGAAATAAGAGCTATGTCGCTCACGATTAGGTTTTTGAGTTATCGTTTATTAACGTTATGGTCAGAAGCTTTCGCTTCAGCTACAACTTCTCTGTAAGAGCTAATCAGGCCCCAAACGCCTATAACTCCAACAACAACCAACACTAAGAGCAACCCTATGTCTAACGCGTTCAAGTTAGGTATTGGAATGCCAGTAGAAATGGCAAAGCTGTCTATCGGAGGTATTGCTATAACCAGTATGCCTATTAACATAAAAGCTAGACCACCGTAGTAAAGCGTCTTCCCTGCGCTTTTTCTAGCTACAACTTTTATTGCGTCTTCAGACAGCTTCTTTAACTTTAAAATTGACGCGAAAACAGCCCCGAACAGAACCTGCATGGTCATTGTCCCTAATCCAAACATAACCCCGGGCAAAGGTGCGTAAATAAGTGATGGGACCTGGGGAGCAAGTATAAAGGTTATCACCGTTGCATAGGCCCCAAACCCGAAGCCCGCTATAAGCCCGTGCACTATTGTCATCTTCAGCGGCACCTCCTTTTCGTGCGCTTCGTGAAGCGGAACCCTTTTAGCTTCGTCTGTATGGTGAAGCCTGCTCCCTAGAGCTACGTCTATCGGAATATGGAGGTACCTTCCCTTAAGTATGTAGGAGCCCGCTATCGCCATGACAAAGCCTACAACTACGTAGACTGGGCCGTCTAAGTTATACTTTAAGTAAAAGTAGGCTAATCCCAAATAGCCCAGGGTCGTGAGCAGAGCTCTCTGAATCGTGAAGCCTAAAGAAAAGAGGAATCCTGCTTTCATCCCCTTTTTAGTGCTGTAAGACCCAACGGCGTAGCTGAAGGTTATGGGCCATGTGTGCTCATCTGGGGTTGCGCCGTGAAGAAGGCCTAAAACATAAGATACAAAAAGTATGAGCCCTAGGCTCAGCCCCTTGGGTGGGCTTAGGAGGAAGCTTATGAAGTTCATATGTTCATCACCTCAATGGGTTTTCCGTGAGGACAAAGCTGAGGCTTTCCCAAGCTTGAATATAGCTTTTCTATAACTTCATCGCTCAAAAGATAATCTATCTTGCTGCATTCCTTGCAAGAAGATTCAGGGTCTATTCCGTTTATGAAGAAGAGCGTTTCTAAAACCCTGTGAGCCTTCAATATGCTAGCGATAATCTTCTCGCCTTTCTCTGTAAGCTTTATAGCTCCTCTTCTCATAACTATTAGCCCCTTCTCAGCAAGCCTGAGCGAGTACTCATAAGCAGTTGCTTCAGAAACTTTCGTAGCTTCGGCTAAGTCTTTAACCCTAACAGGGTACTCTTTTGAAATCTCATAAATCAGTATCAAGTAATCCCTCTCCTTCTTAGATAAATTAGCATTATCCATATAAAATTAGGATAATACTAATTAATATAAGCATTTCCTAAAAACCATTATATTTTGCTTTTCATAAAGCTCAATCATGAGCTCTATAGCTGTAGTTAACGGCAAGGTTTACGTAAACGGAAATTTGGTTGAAGCTAACGTGCTAGTGGAGGGAGAAAAGATAAAGAGCATAACAAAGGAAGACGTTAAAGCGGACTTAACGATAGATGCTTCTGGCTCTTTAGTTCTTCCGGGAGCAATAGACGTTCACGCGCACATAAGCGATCCCGGATACCTTTATAGAGAAGACTTTGAAAGCGCAAGCAGAGCTGCGCTGATAGGTGGGATGACAACGTTCATAGAAATGCCCCTTGTCAAAGACATAGACGATAAAGAAAGCTTTGAAGAAAGAAGGAACATGGGAGAAAAGAACTCCTTCATAGACTTTGGGATACACGCGGGGTTCATGAGGGAGAAGAATTTCAAAAGAATAGATGAGCTCGCTTCCTTGGGGCTCAGAACTTTTAAGGTTTTCACCTGCAGGCCGTTCAGGGCTTTGGACGAGCACATAATAAGGATGTTGGAGGCCTCCAAGAGGACAGGCTCCATGCTCCTCTTTCACGCTGAAGACGAAGGGATCCTAGACTTTTACTTTGAAAAATATGCAGAGAGAAAGGATCAGCTCTGCGTTCACGACGCAAGGCCCGCAGAGGCAGAAGCTTTAGCTGTCGAAAAGGTTTCCCTGTACGCAAAGTTAACCGGAGGAAAGGCCCATATAGTTCACTTGAGCAGCAAGCTTGGGATAGAAGCTGTTGTTAAAGCCAAGAGGCAGGGAGTCGACCTGACCGCTGAAACTTGTCCACAGTACTTAACGTTCACTAAAAAGGACGTTGAAAGGCTAGGACCATACTTAAAGATGGCTCCTTCGTTAAAAGACGAAAAGGACAGGCTTGCTATGTGGGAGGCTTTAGAAAAGGGTTACGTAGACATGGTCTCCACAGATCATGCGCCGGGCACTAAAGAAGAGAAGGAAATAGGTTATATGGATCCCTGGAAGGCCTGGGGAGGTATACCTGGAGTCGCAACGATGTTTCCTTTGGTTTTCACAAACGGGTACTTAAAAGGCATGATTTCCCTGCAAACATTAGTAAGGGTTGTCTCAGAAAACCCAGCAAAGAGGTTTGGGCTCAAAGGAAAAGGCTCCCTTTCGGTTGGATTTGACGCCGACCTGATAGTTGTAGATCCGAAAAAAGAAATCAGGTTTGATGGATCTAAAGTCTATAAAGTTGGATGGTCCCCGTACGACGGAATGACGCTTAAAGGGTTCCCAAAGTATGTCATATCTAGGGGCGAATTAGCCGTTGAAGATTACCAATTTGTTAAAAAGGGCAGGGGAAGGTTCATCTATCAAAATCCATCGTGAAAAAGCTAAACCTAAAGTTTTTAAACAAAAATTTTGGCCCGCTTTTAAAATAAAACTTATATAACAAATTAGAAAGAATTATTGTGAGCCGCGGTAGCTCAGCCTGACGAAAGGGCTAAGGAGAGCATCCGGCTGAAGACCGGAGGGTCGCCGGTTCAAATCCGGCCCGCGGCAA
>CAYFJA010000046.1:0-4946 GCA_964343315.1 uncultured Nitrososphaerales archaeon | reverse complement strand
AAAATAGTAGACAGAAGGATTAAGAGATTCTTAGATGACGGCCACTACAGCGTCTTTGAATTTATGGGGGCAAGCTGGCTTGTTGAAGGAAGTAGGGCTTTCACTCATGAGCTGGTTAGACATAGGATTGCAAGCTACTGGCAGGAAAGCCAGAGGTACGTTGATTATTCAAAAGGAAACTTGAGGTACGTTGTCCCAGAAGGATTTTTATCGCAAACAGATTTTTTTGAAGCGATCACAAAAAGTTATCTGAACGCAAGAAAAGAATTAAGCCCTGAAGACGCTAGGTACTTGCTTCCAAATGCTATGGGAAGCAGAATCTGGGTGCAGATGAACGCAAGAGAATTTTTCATAAACTTTTTGCCTTTAAGGACCGGTTTAGGAGCTTTTCATGAAATAAGACTAGCAGCGTGGATGATGTTTGAATCGGTTATAGAAATATTTCCAAGAACTTCTGAGTGGGTTTTGAAAAACTTAACCAAACTTCACCCAGATTACTGCAGGGGCGCTGATGAGCTAAAGCAACGCTACAAAACAGAGGACTGCAGAATCATTAGCATAACAGATGCGTTTAATAAGTGGGGTTTGCAGGTTCCTGAAAAAATAAAAAATAAGCTCACAGTTTCTAACGGTTAGGTTTACCGTCTTAATGCTTTATTTACAACGATTTTTTAAATGCGCGTTTTAATCAAATAAAGAAAGGAATAAAATTAATTAACAGGAGAAAAATATAACGCTCATGAGCCTAAAGGGAAGAGACATAGTTTCCGTAAAAGATCTTTCTAGAGAAGAAGTCGAGCTGCTGATTTCCGAAGCAGAAACCTATAGAAACTTGCTGAGGTTCAAGAAACCGCTGTTTAAGGCTGAAGACAAAACGGCGATCACGGTTTTCCTTGAGCCGAGCACAAGGACCAGGCTGAGCTTTCAGTTCGCTGGAATCTACCTTGGCATTAAGGTAATGGACTTCGGGGCATCGGAGATATCAAGCATACAAAAAGGAGAGAGCTTCGAGGACACGATGCGAATGGTTGACAGCTATGACCCAGATGTTATAATATTGAGGCAAAGCGTTGCAGGAAACGCTAAAAAAGCGGCCGATATTTGCCAGGCGCCTGTGATAAACGCAGGCGACGGGATCAACGAACACCCAACGCAAGCCCTAACCGATGTCTATACTTTATACAGAATCTTTGGCCGCATAGATGGGCTTAAAGTAGGTATAATGGGAGACCTTAAGTACGGGAGAACCGTTAAGAGCCTCTCTTTGATGCTTGACAAGTTTAACGGAGTAAAGATATACTACATATCTCCGCCTTCTCTGAAGGTGAGAGACGACGTGATAAGCGAGCTGAAGAACGTGAAGTACGAATTTTATGAGAAGTTAGAAGATGTAGCAGAAGACCTAGACGCCCTATACGTAACTAGGGTTCAGAAAGAGAGGTTCAGCGATCCATCTGAATACGAGAAGGTTAAAGGGAGCTATAAAGTCACAAAAGAGATGCTGCTTAAGCTAAAGAAGATACCCTACATCCTTCATCCTCTGCCAAGGGTTGACGAGCTGAGCACTGACGTAGACAGCTTACCGCAAGCAAAGTACTTTGAGCAAGCGAAAAACGGCATGTATATAAGAATAGCACTGCTGAAGAACGTTCTGGGCCTTTAAGGCTTTCTTTCAAAATAAGGAATTACTTTTTTTGCTATTACTTCTATTGATTTAACCCTCATTTTATGATCTATGCCTGGGAAACTCAATTTTATCATAAGCTCTGTGGCCCCGAGCTCTTTCTGGTATCTTTCGATTTCCCCTATAGCGTAGTCAGGCTTTCCTATTATCATCCTGCTGAGAACCTGTTCTTTTATCTCTTCATAGGGAACCTTTTTTGGATCTATCTCGTTTCCCTGAGAGTCCTGCAGGTGCCCCCAGGCGTAATAATCTTCCTTATAGGACTCAAGCATCAGTTCCTTAGCTTTTTCAATGTCGTTCTCGTCTTCAGAAATGTAAACCTCTCTCCTCAATGGGTATTCGGTGACCGTTTTGTTAAGCTTTTTAAGTTCGTCCCTATAGGCTTCCATCCTTCTTTTGAGAACGTTTATGTCTGTAACCGGATCCATTATCCAGGCGTCTCCTCTGTGCGCTGCCTTTCTAACGGCTTCTTCGCTCTTCGCGGCTATCCAGACAGGGGGCCTGGGCTTCTGGACAGGCCTGGGATAAACCTTTAAGGAAAAGCCGTCAGCCTGAACCGCTTCACCTTCTAAAAGGGCTTTAACTTTTGAAAGCTTTTCATCATATATTTTAGACCTTTGCTTGATGTCAACTCCAAAGGCGGCAAATTCTTCTGGCCTGTAGCCTAACCCTACGCCTAAAACAGCCCTGCCGCCGCTGATTACGTCGAGCACAGCTGTTTGTTCTGCTATTTCAAAAGGATTGTGCAAAGCCAGGACGATTATGTTTGTTCCCAACTTAACCTTTTTAGTTACAGCAGCGGCCGCGGAAAGAGCCAAAAAAGGTGAGGGGCTCCATCCATCCTCTGAAAAGTGATGCTCTCCGACGTAAATCGCTGAAAAACCAAGCTTTTCGGCTAACTTAACCTCCTTTAAATAATCTTTGTATTCCTTTTCCCATTGTCCCTTAGATTGCAAAGTATAGTGAAGCGAAAACTTCATTTTAACTCAATACCCTTAGTTTCAGGTATAGTGAGCACCGATATAGCAGCAATTATGAAAAGTACAGAGAATATGCCTATAACACCTGAGATTTTGAATACAGGCGCTAAAATCCCTATTATGAGAGGGGCTATCCCTCCAAACCCTCTTCCTGTGTTAAAAATGAAGTTTACAGCTGTGGCCCTGGCGTGGGTTGGATAAGGCTCCGAGAACAAAGCTCCAAAAGTTGTAAAGTATGAATTTATGAAGAATCCCATGAGGTATGACGCTATCATGACTTGGGTTACGGTTCTAGAGAGAGCAAAGTAGATCACTGCGAATGTTATGCCTAAGAATCCTATGAATATGGAGACTTTTCTTCCAACTACGTCCGAAAGGAGCCCGAAGATTATCATTCCTAGCAGAGTCATTGCGTCAGTTCCAAGCAATATGTATATGGTCCTGACAAAGTGTATGTGGTACTCCGTTAACAGAGCTGAAGGAAGCCATATCATCACTCCCCAGTAGCCTAGCTCAGCTACGATAGCTATGATTAAAAACACTATAGTGAACCTCAGGTATTCTTTTCTGAAAAGCTCTTTTATCTGAAACTTCTTCCTATCGCTTTCAGTCGTCCTTGTCTTCCACAAAGGAGATTCTGGTAGCCTAAACCTGTAATAAGCAGCTACTAGCGCCGGCAGGATCCCTATAAGGTACATGCTCCTCCAACCAAACCTAGGCATAAGCACTAAGCCCAAAAGCGTTGCTATTATGACTCCAATGGTCCAACCTATAGAAACGATCGTTGAACCTAAACCCCTCCACTTCGCCCTGAAGGCTTCAGACATAAGAGTCATGCCTATTCCGTACTCTGCACCAGTTCCCACTCCGCTCAAAAACCTGAACAATGCTATCAGCGCATAGTTTGGCGCGATAGCTGTCATTGCGGTGAAAACTGAATATATCAAGATAGAATAGGTGAAGGTTCTAACTCTGCCAAACCTGTCAGCTAATATGCCAAACACATACCCACCAGTGACCATGCCGGCTGCCTGAATAAAGCCTAAGGCTCCTTCCTCAGCAGATGTTAAAGCAAAGGTAACAGCTATGGCAGTTAGCGTTAAAGACAATATGTATGTGTCCAGCCCATCAAGCATATAACCTAAAAATGAAGCTAGCGTGGCCCTTGCCTCGTAATTTTTTGGTACCTGAACCTGCTCCATTTAAGGATGTTCGCAAAAGGCAGAAATAAGGTTTTCCTTCTAGTTTCCTATAAAGTTGTACGAATTTTGCATTTTAGAAATTACCTGAAAGAGCTTTTTATTACCAATTAAAGATCATTGAGATTAGCTGGGGTCAATGATTTTGAGCATAAATTATAGAAGCTGAATCAGATGCGGGGGGTGGGATTTGAACCCACGCACCCCAACGGGACGAGGTTCTGAGCCTCGCGCCATTGACCAGGCTAGGCGACCCCCGCCCAGATTTATGAATCAAAAAGGGATATTTATCTTTACCTCACATTCAGAATGATGAGCTTTAGTTAAGCTTATTTCATAAATCTCAAAATTATATTTATGGATATAGAAGAGCTTGCTGATGTTATAGCAAAGAGCGACTGCAACGTTGCCCTAACTGGGGCTGGAGTCAGCACGGCCAGCGGCGTCAGGGACTTCAGGGGGCCGCAGGGAATATGGAGAATAATAGATCCAGAAAAGTTTGAAATCGATTACTTTTTATCGAATCCTGATGAAGTCTGGAACCTTTTTGTTGAGCACTTTAACCTAAGGGAGGATGTTAAGCCTAACCCAGCGCACTACGCTTTAGCTGAACTGGAGAATATGGGCCTTTTATGCGCTTTAATAACTCAAAACATTGATGGGCTTCACCAAAGAGCAGGATCTAAAAACGTGATAGAGCTTCACGGAAACTTAAGAAAGGCTGTCTGTATGAGCTGCGGGAAAGAGTACGATCTGGCTGAAGTACTTTCAAGCTTTAAAGGAGAGAGCCCAAGGTGCAAAGCCTGCGGGGGTTTGCTCAAGCCCGACATTATATTTTTCGGCGAGCCCTTAAAAAGCGACGTGCTAACAGAGGCCATAAGGATATCCAAAAAATCAAAGGTTTTTCTTGCCATAGGGACTTCGCTTGCAGTTTCTCCGGCCAACCAGCTCCCGCTATACGCAAAGTACAGCGGCGCTAAGCTGATCATAATAAATGAAGGACCTACTGAGCTCGATTACTTAGCAGACGCTAAAATAAACGAAAGGGTTGAAAAGGTTTTGCCTGAGCTCGTTAAGATCATT
>CAYFJA010000045.1:0-5054 GCA_964343315.1 uncultured Nitrososphaerales archaeon | reverse complement strand
TGGTCAAGGCTGTGGTGTACATGCTTGGAGTTAAAGACCATTCCATACCCTGTATTTCTCCCTTAGTTAGAGCTAAGAAAGCATCTTCGTCGCTTGAGTAAACGTTGAAAATCAACTCATTTATCAGAGGACCGTGAGTGTGAACCTGATTTGGTGGTAGCATGGGAGATTGGGCGAATGATGGGGATACTGTGAATCCTAGTGCGATTATTGCTAATAGAAGATACAAATATTTGACGTTCATTCGTTTAAAAATAGAAAAAATTTAATATATAAATATTTCGCTTCCTAGACATCAAATTTTTATTTTATGCTCTCATAAATTTTATTAATCAAAACATGCAGGTCGATGCTTTGGATGTTTTCAAACTTTTTTAAATATTTTAAGTTACAACAAATATTTGTTTCGCTTGCCTTTGGAGTTCTAATATGGTAATTTTTTACAATATAATTTTTTATTGGTTCAATGATTTCAGGTGGGATATATAACATGCCAAATTTGCTTAATTGCTCTTTGACCGTATAAATTTGAGCTCCTTCTTCAACTTTGATAGATTCATCGCATCCTTTCTCTTCGCTACAGATTAACACATTGACGCTTCTGTCTGAGCAGCTTGTTAACAAAGAGGACAGCGAATAAAGAACCTTCATCATTTCAACCTTGGGAAGCGAAGGAAGGTAAGCGTCAATGTCGTAACCGGCAACGAAAAGAGCGTAAAATAGGGCGTAGCTCTCTGGGGTTCCGTCAACGAAAACTGAAGCCTTACCTTTCCTTTTGCAGTTGCCTCCTGGACCTTCTAAAGCGTATTGCACCAAGTAAAATTTATTGCCTAATGGAATTACTTCAAATACTTCTTTTGGATCTATTTCAGTAACCTTAGCCTCCTTTGTAATTTTCAAAAAACTTTCAACAAGCCTGTAAAGATCTTCTTCGCTGCCATCCAATACTTTAAAGTTAATCTCTTTTGAACTTCTTGTTCTTTCAACGTAATTAGCCAAAGAATCTATGTTGCTAAATTCAAAACAATAATAAGCAAACCTTACCCCGCACAAATTTTTAATATTCTCTATCTGCTCTACGCTTTTTGTCTTAACTAATATTTTGTCTCCAAACTTTTGGCCATTAACTTTTGATGATAAGCATTCAGCTTCGGATTCAGAGTTAGCTTTTAAAATTATGTAACCTCTCATAAGGACTTAAACTAAAAGCTCAAATATCTTATTCCTAGATCTCAGAGCTACGAACGTTTCAGTGTATGTCACACCATCAATAGCTCCAACTTTGTCAGTAATTAAAGAATGCAGATCTTCTATTGATCTTGCCTTTAAGAATACTAAAAAGTCGTACCTTCCAGTAACTTCAATTACTTGCCTGACCTCAGGCATTTTGTAAAGCGTGTCGTAAACGCTATCCCTTTTTTTGGACTCTGCGTTTATTCCTATTATTGCCAAGACTTTCCATCCTAAAAGCTCGTCGTTTACCACTGTAGTAAAGCCTACAATGTAACCTAGCTTTTGCAGCCTCCTTATGCGCGAGTAAACGACGCTGGGGTCTAAGTTTAACTTTTTGCTTAGCTTAGGTATGCTTTGACTAGCGTCCTTAGTCAGCTCTGTTAAAATCTTGATATCTTTTTCATCTATTTTTAAAGATTTTTGCATCTCTTCAATGATATATAAAAATAAAAATAAAAATTTTTTGGAATTTTATTCAAAAAATCACAATTCTGGTAAGTTTAACGCAGCCTTCAACCCTTTGTACCTGTTTCTTATGGTTACTTCTGTTACTCCTGCGGCTTCAGCTATGTCCTTTTGGGTCTTGTTTTCTCCTTCAAGCACACACGCAACGTACAAAGCTGCTGCAGCTAAGCCCATAGGGTCCTTCCCAGCAGATATTCCTGCCTGCATAGCCTTCTTTATGATCTCTATAGCTTTTCTAGTCGTTTTTTCGCTCAACCCAGCCTTAGCTGCTATCCTGCTGACAGACTTTACCGGATCGATGATAGGCATCTTTAGGTCAAGTTCTCTGAGTATAAGCCTGTAGCACCTTGCAATGTCCTTCTTTTTAATGCTCGAGACAGCTGCAATATCTTTTAGAGTTCTTGGAATTTCTAAAGCCCTACAAGCCGCATAAAGAGAGGCCGCGATTAAAGCGCTGATGCTTCTTCCCCTTACTAAGCCCTTATCTAATGCCTTTCTGTAAATATATGCAGCCTTTTCTACAACGTTTTCAGAAACATTCAGCTTATCAGCCAATCTATCGAGCTCGTTGAAAGCCTGCCTTAGGTTTCTCTCCGCAGGCTCGTGTATCTGGCTCCTGCTGTCCCACATCCTCAGCCTATCAAAAGTGCTCTTGTTAAATCCGCTCAGGGATTTTCCAGATGCGTCCCTGTCAGCCTGATCCATAACGGTCGAAAGGCCCATGTCGTGCATGGCAATTGAAAGAGGTATACCTGCTCTGCTTCTATCTTCTTTTTCTTCCTTAGAGAAGGCTCTCCATTCGGGCTTTAGGTCTTCTACTTTCTCTTTTATCACGAAGCCGCAGCTTGCACATATTATTTCTCCTGTGTTAACGTCCATCAATAGATCCTTTGAACCGCACCTTGGACACCTATCAACGTTTTCTAAATCTGAAGGAGAAACCCTTTTGTATGACATATTTAAATTGCCTCACCAAATATGTATATATCTTATATATAAGCTTTACTAGAAATGTTTAAATTATAAGAGCTCTTCTAACATTTCCGCATAACTTTTAATTATAGGATCCCACTTTATTCCAATTCTTTCAACCGTTTCCTTTACTATTTTTAGCTGCTCATCATCTTCAACTTCTACTTCTAAGAAATCTCCCAACCTTTCAACCGAATCTATTTCAAAATTTAACCCTTTGTAAAAAATGGTTTCCCTAACTTTTTTAACTATAATTTTTACCTTGAGCCCTATTCTTTCTAAAATCTTTATTAAAGCGTCAATATCTTGAACTTCTGCTTCAATTTCTTCTCTAGCTTTAATTTTGTTTTCTAAAAGAGGCCCCTTGTAGGTTAGCTTTGCTTTTTCTCCTGATTTCCTGATCCTTAACGCAGAGCCCGCTTTCTTTATCCTTAAGTCATCAAAGTCAAGGTAGTGATCTTCTTGAACCTCAGCGCCAACGTAGATTCCTCCTTCTTTTAATAAAAATTCCTTAAGAAGCATTGCGCTAGGCACTTTTAGCTTGACTTCTTTTTCTATAGCCATATATTTAATTTCCATAATATAAATAAATATGATTTATGATATGATTAACCGTGCAAGCAGATGAGCTTCTTAACTTTATAAAAGAATTAGACGAAAAGTTAAACGAAATGCAAAAGAAGGCTGAAACCTTTGCAGAAGAGCTCAAGAGATTAGCTGAAGAGCTTGGTGAGAATGCTAAGGCTGAATATATACAAAATAAGAAAAATGAAAGCAACAAAATAATTGAAGAAGGAAGAAAAAAGACTGAAGAAGAAATCACTAAAATTGAACAGGATTATGAAAACAGAATCAGAAGCTTAGAGGAATCTTACAAGAAAAATTGGAACGATCTTAAAGGTTATGTTAAAGAAGAAATAGTGAAGAGATTTGGAAAGGAATAAAGTTTACTCAATAACAAGGGTAAGAGCCTTTATCTCGAGGCTCCCAACTCTTGAAGACTTAAAAAAGTACTATGACCTAAAAAGCGAAAGAGAGCTTTTGGAAAGAATATCTTCAAAAGTTGGATACGCAATAGTTTCACAAGACCCCGAGGAATACTTTAAAGAGCTAATCGGAAGGCTTACTTTTGAGCTATCACATAAAACGGAAAAAGCTCTGGGAGAGTTAAGCTCCTTAATTTTAAGAAACGCGTATACAGCATTTTTGAGCAGGATATCTAAAGTGCAGGCTAAGTACTATACCTTTTACGGTAAGCCGATCGCTGAAGATTTAATAAAAAAGATCAACTCAGCAGAAGATCTAGGAAAAGTGAGAACCGGCTCCTATTTTTACGACCGGTTGCTATCTTTTCCTATGGATATGTGGAAAGCAACAAACGATGTTAACGCATTATACTTTGCTTTTGAAAAAGTTGAAGTCTTAGAAATAACAAAAGGGCTGAGGCAAGGGCTTCTAGCTGAAGCGCTTAAAGACGTTCACGACGCAAAGGTATGCGCTTTTGTTTCAAACCAGCAGCTAGCAGAGGAACTGTATGTGTCTCGAAAGCTAAAATGCAAAAGCTTAGAGGATTCAATTTCTCAGCTTTCTAAAAAATACGATGTTACAACTTACGAAAACTTTGACGACTTGGCGCTGAAAACGCTTTACAAAGCGAGCGTTGCAGAGCTATCAAAATTTACCGATGAAAACGTACTGAGCTTGATAGAGATCTTAAAGGTTTATGAAAAATACATTACTTCAATAAAAAACGTTATAAGTGAAAAAATAAAAGTTAAAGCGTTCACACTCTAGTTTTAAAAAGATCACTCTGATTTCTCAGATTTCTTTTCTTCTGACTTTTCGGGCAGCTTGCTTGCAGCTATTAAGTCGTCGATCTTGATTATCATGCTTGCGGCTTCTGTTGCAGCCTTTATGATCTGCTCCTTTACAGCCATAGGTTCAATTACGTTGTTCTTGAACATGTCTTCAACCTTTCCGCTAAAAACGTTTATTCCAGCCCACTTCTCGCCCCTCTGGTGAGCTGCCTGGAGCTCGGGAAGTATGTCCAATGGCTCAAGCCCAGCGTTCTCTGCTAGCGTTAGCGCAAGGAGCTCTAAGGCATCAGCGAACGCCAATCCGGCCAGCTGGACTCTCCCCTCTAAAGTCTGTGCCCACTTCCTGAGCTGTATAGCAACCTCTATTTCTGCAGCTCCTCCTCCAGCGACGATGTAGGGCTTTTCAAGGACGTCCTTCACTGTCATTAAGGCGTCGTGTATTGACCTCTCAGCTTCATCAACTACTCTCTGGGCTCCGCCTCTTACCAATATGCTAACAGCCTTCGGGTTCTTGCAGCCCTCAACGAAGACCCACTTATCTTCCTCTATCTTTCTTTCTTCTACAAG
>CAYFJA010000044.1:0-5498 GCA_964343315.1 uncultured Nitrososphaerales archaeon | reverse complement strand
AAGCTGACATTACTAAGGCAAAAAAGGAGCTTGGCTTTGAGCCAAAGGTCAGCCTAAGAGAAGGGGTAAGGAGGATAATATCGCAGCTAAAATAAAAGCCAATAAATGTAGAGTTTACTTATTAAAATTAATCTATTTGACCTAAGCGAACTTGCTCGAGTTAAAGTTAATAAGAACTAAAACAATGTTTTTTACAAATTGCTAACCTTTCTTATCCCTGCCTACAACGAAGAGAAAAGGATCGGAAAGACCTTGGAAGCCCTGACGAGCTCTTTTCCTGACAGCAAATGCTTAATAGTCTTTGACGGCAATGACAGGACCCCAGAAGTTGCAAGCAAATTCCCAAATGTAAAGATACTAAAGTTTAGCAAGAGGTTGGGCAAGGGTAGGGCTTTAATTGAAGGGATAAAAAAGATTGACTCTGACGACTTAATTGTATTGATAGATGCTGACCTGCCCGTTGATGTTAAAGACATAAAGAAAGCCATCAGCATTATAGGTAAAACGGATATGCTAATTGGTTCACGGATATATTTCAACTTGCCTAAGAGAAGATTATATCTTCATAAATCATTTAACGCATTAGTAAAATTATTTTTTCCTCAATTAAAACAATTTGTTGATTTTCAAGCTGGTTTTAAATTGATTAAAATAAACTCCCTAAGAAAAGTTGAACATGAGCTTATAATGAATGACTACTTATTTGATATAAACTTAATTTATTCTTTTATAAAGCACGGTTTAAAAGTAATCGAATATCCTGTTTTATGGCGGCATGAAGAATTAGAAAGTAAGATTTCGAAAAATTTATTTAAGATCATTATACTATTTATTCTTTCTCTTATTAAATTAAGAATTTATTATTCACCTTTTAAAAAATTTCTAAACACAAATTCTTATTTAAATCTACAAAATTTTCTTTTAAAAATACTAAGATAATTGATCATTTGTAAATAAATACAAAGTCAGCAAACATAACGCTTTTAATTATAATAGAACTATTTTTGTGCGTGAACCCTTTTACAGGATCCATTAAATACCTTTCAGCAAACCTCTACAATTCTTTACTGGCCCTTGTTTTTTACTTGCTTCTTGCAAGGTATCTGACGCCAATATACCTTGGAGAGATAGCGCTAGTCCAGCTTTTAGCTTCTTTGATAACTAGCGTTTTTGCTGTTATGCCGATAAATCTCATAATGAGAGAAGTTTCCCACGACCTAACTACAGGAAGAGGGCTAGCAGTTGCTGAAGTTTCTCTGATGTTTCCTGCTATAATAGCCCCAGCTTTATTAATTTTTGTTTTCTTCCCTAAATATGTACTGATTTCTCTTCCCTACTTTTTTCTGACAATTTATACTTTTTACCAGCAGGCCGTCCTCTCTGGCATGGGAAAGTTTTCAGAAGCTAACATAGGAGCTATAATATCTTCCTCATTTAGGTATGGGTTAGCTGTTTTTGGGGTAATAGCTCGCAACATTGATTTAATAATACTGTTCTGGACTTTGGGTGCTATTGCAAGCTTGATTTATTATAGCGAAAAAATCAGGGTTAAGCCGAAGTGGCACTTTAAAGAGTTTAAGGCTGTTGCTCTTGCAGGCTTGCCCATCTACTTAAACGGAGTTATATCATTCATTTCAAGCCAAGGAGACAGGGTAGTAACTTATGCTTTATTGGGCGCTTACTTCTTTGGAATATACCAGCTTGCCGCTATGATTTCAACAGTGCCTCCTATAATGATCAACTCTATTTCATCCGCAATACTCCCTGCGTCAACCTTTTACTACGTGAAGGGAAAAAGCATAACCCAGATGAGCTCCCTAACATTCAGGCTTTACGCAATAATTTCCCTGCCTCTAGCTCTTATTGGCTACGCGCTTTCCTACCCAGTTATATTAAAGCTCTTCCCCCAGTACGTTTTGGGAGCTAGGCCCCTTGAGCTCCTCATATTGTTTTTAACGGCTACCATGCCCTTTCAATCGTTGTCGATCTTTATTATTACGGCAAAAAAGAGCTACATTCCATTCTTGATCATAGGCTCAGCAAGCGCGATAGAAGTTGTTGGAGCTTCCTACGCTCTTATACCTAGGCTTAACGTGTTGGGCGCCGCGATAGCACAGTCCTTAAACGCTGTTCTCACTTCTGCTCTCTTTGTTTATTTTTCAGTCCGCCAGAATGTATTTGTCCTAGACAGAAAAAACCTTCTGGCTTCTGCCCTCATTGCAATTGCTTTAATGGGTTTCTTGGGAACCTATACTTGGGCAATTGCGCTTATAGCTGTAATTGCAGGAATAAAGCTGACGGGAATACTTGATAAGGAGGACGTAAAAACCGTTGCGTCATTTGCGCCGCCTCAGCTTAAGAGGGTTGTGGGGTTGCTGGCTGTCCTTGCGAGCTGACGCTCTTCCCTAAGAGACCGCGCTTCGCAATTTTTATGAAAGCTATAAAAATAAAAATTAATTATTAACAGCTCAGTGAATAGTTAATTAAAATAAAACTATTACAGATTTTCAAAAAGCTCTTTGTAGCCAGATTTCTCTGAATCTTCATAAAAGCGCTTCACACCTTCCTCAGTTTTTGGGTGCTTCAGCATTCCCTCGAGGACGTACGGAGGGACAGTAACTATCGGAACCCCTATGAGCATGGCTTCAAAGACCTGCCTCACGTTCCTTACGCTCGCTGCTATAATCTCAGACTTTACGCTGTAGTTTTCGAAGGTTCTCTTTATCTTTTCTAGCAGGTCGATTCCGCTTGTTATTCCTTCGTTCTTTTCTACATCATAAGCAGTAAAGGCTTCCTGATAGCTTTCCGCTGAGCCCGCCTTTGCCCTCTTGAGCTCCCTGACCGCTTCTGCGTCGTAATAGTCTTCCTTTTTGTATTTTATCCCTAGCTTATCCCTTATGTAGTCGTCAACCCTGCCCAAAAAAGGGCTCACGTAAGACGCTCCTGCCTTAGCAGCTAAAAGGGCCTGAGAAGGAGTCATTATCAGCGTTGCGTTAACCGGTATCCCTCTTCTGCTAACTTCCCTTATGGCCCTTATCCCCTCAGTTATGTCCCCAAACGGGCTTACGCTAACAGGTATCTTTATAACCACGTTGTTCGCTATGCCGTTGAACGCTTTATAAAGGAGCTCGGCCTCTTTAACCATCTTTTCAGCTGAAAGGCTTGCCACTTCAAGGCTGACCGGCCTTCCCTTCCCTGAAGCCTCGCATATCTCAGCTATGTAATCCTTAAGCTTAACCCCCTTCCTTCTTTCAACAGCCTCCCTGAGCAGGGTAGGGTTTGTTGTCACGCCATCTATAACATCTGAGTACTTCCTTATCTCGTCGACGTCAGCCGAATCCAGGAAAACCCTCATCTTTTTTCACTCAGAATAATTTCCACGGCTTCCTTAAAGCTTTTAACAACATAGTCTGCCTTTAAGCCCTGGTCCTCAGAAATCAATATTGTTTTGCATCCAGCAGCCCTTCCTGCGTCAGCGTCTATCTGCTTGTCGCCCACCATGAAGCTTGAGCTTAAGTCTATGTTGTGCTTTCTTGCGGCTTCAATTATCATCCCAGGCTTCGGCTTCCTGCACTCGCAGTTCTCTTCTGGAAGGCAAGGGCAGACAAATATGTCGTCTATCCTTGCCCCGTAGGCTGAAAGCTCTGAGATCATCTTCTCGTGGATCTTCCTCAGGTTCTCCTCGGTTATCAGCCCCCTCCTAAGCCCCGACTGATTCGTTACAACTATAACTAAGTAGCCTGCGTCGTTAAGCATCTTTATCCCTTCTCCTACGAAGGGCATAAGCTTAAACTGATCTGGGGAAGACATGTAGTGAACGTCGTAGCAGATAACTCCGTCCCTGTCCAAAAAGACGGCTCTGCGCTTACTTGAAGAGCTCATTCTCAACTAGCTCGCTTATTATGTGCCCTATAGTTATGTGAGCTTCCTGGATCCTCGGGGTCAATTCTGAAGGAACCTTTATGCATATGTCAGCAACTTTAGCTAGGTCTCCACCGCTCTTTCCTGTCAGGCCCACGGTTAGAGCTCCAAGCTCCTTAGCCTTTATTATTCCCCTTATTACGCTCTTAGACTTTCCGCTTGTGCTTATCCCTATCACCACGTCCCCCTTCTGAACAAAGGCTTCGACCTGCCTCTCAAAGACTATATCATAGCTGTAGTCGTTGGCTATAGCCGTTAAGCACGAAGTGTTTGTAGTAAGCGATATCGCCGGGAGCCCCTTCCTCTCCTTCATGAACTTCCCTACGAACTCGCAGGCTATGTGCTGGGCGTCAGCAGCGCTCCCCCCGTTCCCAAAGAGCACGACCTTGTTTCCCCTCCTCAGAGCCTCTGCTATCGCTTCTGCTACAGCTTTTATCTTTTCAACTTCTTCGCTTTCAGCTAACAGCCTCTTAACTTCCGCGCTCTCCAAAAGCCTGCTTTTTATCAAGCTCTCCATGCCTTAACACCTTCCCTTTCAAACCTGAAGCTGAAGGGCTCTAGGCCTGCCTTCATAGCCTCTCTTATAACTTCTCCCCTCTTATCCTTTTTCACGAACATGAGCAGAAAGCCCCCTCCCCCGGCTCCCTGAATCTTTCCGCCAAGGGCCCCCGCATCCTTAAGCCTTTGGTAAACTGAGTCTATAGCTTCGTCGGATATCTTTTCTGACATCTTCTTCTTGAACGTCCAGTTCTCGTCTATAAGCTGTCCAAAGTAGTCAAGGTCTTCCTTTAAAAGAGCCTTGTGGAGCTCATACGCTATCCTCTTCAGCTCGTCCCTGACAATCTTTTCCTTCTCCTTTTCTTCTTCGTACTTTTTCTTCATGTCTGAGTGTATCTCATGAGAAAAGTGAGCCTTTCCAGTGAAGAAGAGCAGGGTCCTGTACTGGAGCTCTTCGAGAACCTCTTCCTTCACTGCAACGGGCTTCACGTTCACCCTGTCCTTAAAGAACTCCATTAAGTTTAGCCCACCGAAGGCTGCTGCGAACTGATCCTGGTAGCCTCCTAGCTGTCCCAGCTCCTCCCTCTCAACGTGGTAAGCAAGCATGGCCATTTCTTGCTTTTCCATCTTCAAGCCTAAGGCCTCAGTAAAAGCAGCTATAAGAGAAACAGCAAGGGAAGAAGAAGTGCCCATTCCTGAGCCCGGAGGCATTTCGCTGTACGTTTCTACTACAAACCCTTCTCTCAAGTTGAACTGGTTAGCCACCGCCTTTATCAAGTCAAGCTTCCCGTCATACGGGAGCTTTGCGGTTGTGTACTTGAGCTCAAGGTTCATGTCGACAGACCTTATTGTTACTTCCTCCCCTCCAAGAGATAAAGAAGAATACGCGTACCTGTTTATGGTTGTGTTCAGCACGGCCCCTCCGTGCTCCCAGCAGTAAGGCGGGACGTCTGTTCCTCCGCCCCCAAAGCTTATCCTAAAAGGAGCCCTAGACCTCACCAGCAAGCGCCTTCGCCTCCTCTAAAAATGCTCTGTAGCCTTCAGGAGTTCCTATGTCCCTCATATATCCTTCAAAAACC
>CAYFJA010000043.1:0-5548 GCA_964343315.1 uncultured Nitrososphaerales archaeon | reverse complement strand
AAGTATAAAAAGTTTTAAATATGATAGGTTCTTGTAATAAAACAGATCTTAAATTATTCAAAGCGTTTTACCACAAACGCTTTCAGCAAAAACCAAAATTAAAGGTAAAAGTGTTCTCTAAAATCATACAACATGGACTTTAGAGCTTGCAAATTAAGCATGATTGTTTGATCCTAAAAATTAACTTGTTTGTTCGAAAAATTAACATTTTGATAAGATTTGCATATAATTTGTAAGTGATTTGTAACTAATTTGCGAATCATTTTGAAAAATGTATAAATAAAGTGCTCACCCTAGTACTCTACGAGAAAAAATGAAGGCCACAACAGCAGCGCTCGCAGCGTTAGTAGTGATATTTGCCGTTACCACAGGGGTATTCGCTTCTATGTATTACTCGCAAGCCTCTATGTACTCAGCAGAGATAGCTTCAAAAAACTCAGAAATAAACGCTTTATTAAACGAACTTAACTCTTACGGCTCAGCGGCAGCCTTGGCTGCGGCCATGTCACACTGGAACAACATCGCAATAGAAAACGTCCAGCCTATAGTGCAGCAATATGAGCCCAACGCCGTGCTAAAGTGGGTGGGAGGCCCATTAAGCGGTACCTACACGGGCACAAGCGAGATAGAGGCTGTCTGGAACAAGTTTACTTCGCTTTATGAAACGATTTACTGGTACACCGTTGTTCCTCCAACTGTGACTCAGGTTAACTCATCCTACTACGTGGTAAGCGCGCCGGTTCAGTTCTTTGTCGCACCTACCAGCAACCCTGAAAACCTTTTTGTCCTTAACGTAACTGAGACTCTCGGCCTAGTTAAAGGCAGCGGTCCAAACTACCTGATTTCGAACGAAGTGTGGAGCGTGAAGCCCATTCCGCTGACTGACGTTATAGCGGGCTATCCAGGGCAAAACACACTAATAGCTGATGAAGTTTTAGCTAACGCTTACGCTCACTGGAACAACATAGCTATAGAGAACACAAGCCTCATAATGCAAGAATACGCTCCTAACGCCGATCTCATTTGGATAGGAGGCCCGCTACACGGGAACTACACTGGGCTTTCAGAAATAAATGAAACCTGGACAAAGTTCACAGATCTATATGAGTACGTTGTCTGGTACGCTGAAGAGCCACCAACTCTTAGCATAACAGGCACTTCAGCCACAGTGAGCGCTCAGCTTCAGTTTATAGTATTCCCGTTCCCAACACCGAGCAACCCAACTCCTCACGCGCTTCTTCTGAACGTTAACGATACGCTATATTATCAGTTCAGCAATGGCTCTTGGAGCATAGTAAGCGAAACTTGGCAGGTGTCTCCTGCTCCGATAAGCGAAGCGGCACCTGGCTACAGCAGCCCTCAGTATTCTTAAATGTTTTTTCTTCATCTTATTTTTTTGGTGAACCTATTTGTTTTCAATAAAAGTTAAAACAGCTTGTTTCGCTCTAAATTTTGTTTCTTATAAAGAGCTGTTGAGTTACGCTCTTCGCTTTAAATCAAGCGCATTAGCTGCTGTTAAAGATTTCAAAAAAGCAACACTTTTTGCTAAAAAATCAAAAATAGCTGGTAATTCTGTTTTTGATCCCATTTACAAAAACAAAAGAGACGAGTTGCGGTCCCTACAATATAATAAGAGCGCTCTCCGCATGCAGATATTTGCCCTCTTAGTTTTAGAGGTTGCTTCAAAGAGGTGAAAGAGAAAAATGATAGGCTTGTTTTGGCTAATAGATATATTTCTTTCAATGTTCAGCTCGCTGTTAATGGGTTTAGTTTTTGCTTTCTACGCTAAAAGAGCAAAGGAGATAAAGTCAAAGTTTGCCGTTGGACTGGCTGTATTTTCAGGCTCCCTTTTTTCACAGAGCTTAATTACATCATATGTTTATTATATGTTTGCTAAAACTTACACGTCTTCGCTAGCTATACCGCTTATGGCAATAACTTTGCTTGAAACTGTCGGGTTTTTATCTTTAGTATACGTAGTTGAACAATAAATTATTCTAAGCTCATAGTCTTTTTTGGTTATTATTAAGCTTTAATTACAAACTTAATGAGAAGGCCTAAGGCTAATAGAACATTAAAAGCAGTAAATAGAACTCCTGTCCTTGCATCTATGTCTGGCGGTTTTCGCTTAAATAATTTAACTAGGTAGAAAGCGTAAGGTAAAGTTAAAAAGTTAATTAAAGCGAGCAGGTCCAAAATTCCAAGGGCTTCGTAAACCAACTGGAGGAAATAGGCGCCGAAGATAAAAACAGAATATATAATTGCACCGTACTTAGCTGTTCGATATGCGAATGACTTAACGCCTGAAACAACGTCTGTTGGAATGTCGCGGTAATTATTTGAGTATATAACTGAAAACATTATCATCCCAGCGGGTATGCTTACCAAAAATGCTTTTAAGCTCAATGTACCCATCGATGAAGCCGCAAAGCCTCCTAAGACAAACATAGGGCCCCAGACAGCCGAAACCAAAAATTCTCCAGCTCCTCTTGCCTTAAGGTTCAGTAACGGCCCGTTGTAAGAAAATAAGGACGTTGTGCCGGCTAGAGTCAACAGAAGCACGGATGGCGCTGTCAACAAACTTACGATCAGCCCTACGCCAACTCCTGAAGCTATCAGGCTTAGGGCAAGAATTAGGGCGCTTCTCATGCTTATTTCTCCTTTAAGCAAAGGATGAGGCCTGTACAAAGCAGTTGGGCTCTCGGGCTTATCTACGCCCTTATATGTGTCGTTGACGTCGTTCAGGACGTTTGCGCCCGCGTGGAGCAGAAGGGATCCTGAAAGAGCAAGAAGTAGAGTTAAGAAGCTTACCCTAAGCCCCAAGTAGAAAGCGTATGCAGCACCTAAAAGTATGAGCGAAGCTGTCATGGGGAGAGTCCATACTCTTATCAGCCCTGCTATTAATTTCAGTTTCATTTTTAAAAGTTTGATAAAATCTTCTCTGGTTTTATGTAAATGATTACTCTCTTTTCGTCCTTTGAGCTTCTAGGATATCTTTCTACTCCCATGTACTTTTTAGCTAAATAGTCTATGTGCTCCTCAGCATTTTCGCGAGTTTGCTTAACAACTACTCCTTTTATCATAGCATAGCGGTATGGGTTTGAAGGGTTAGAAACTTCTATAGTAACCTTTTCCCCCGGCTTAGCCAGAACCTGCTTCTTCCTGCCGACAGCTGTGTTCACCAAAACATGCTCTCCATCTGTGTCAACCCAAACTGGCGTTACGTGAGGATAGCCGTCCTTATCGACAAGAGCCAGATGCCCAAAGCTTTTTTCTTTTATCAAAGATATTATTTTTTCTTCCATAATGTTGCTATATTTTTTAATATGAACTTTAAAACGTTATGACTTTTTTCCGATTTCTATCAATTAATTAAATTATTTTGATACTTTGTTCACCTCGTATGAACCTAAGTATAAAATAAAATTTTGTATAATCCAACAAGGAATACTTAAAATACATAAACATACAATTTTATCATTAATGTTAGAAAATTTATTGTATTTTTAAATTTTTCTGAAAATAACTTTCGAAATTTTTAATAAAATTTTGGACATAATTTCTAGACCATATTTAAATATTACTCTAGCCAACTTTTTGTTGATGACAATTCAAAAAAAATGAAAAATGGTCACACAGGTTTATATATGCAGCAATAATACAAAGCGTTCTGGCCGCCATCTGGACTCTACCTATAGTTATGCCCTGGATAAAACCCTCTGTAGCCATGGTAATGGCCGCTGGAAGCGCAGGAACATGGTTCACAGTTGGATACGTGCTATACATCATAGTTGGCGTCATTGGAAACGCTGTTATTGGGCTCATTTATCAGCACTTTGAAGCTGTTGAAGGCAAAACTGTTAGCGGGATTTCAAACGTTTTGGCATGGATACAGCTGATACTATTTAACGTAGGAGTTATTGCTTCCACGTGGGCCCTGATGATAGCTGGCTATTTCGGCGAAGCGGACCTTTTGCCACCTGCAGTTGGGGGAAAAGGATTGACAGAAGGACAGGTTCATGTTCTCTTCCTTTCACACTTCGTGGAACCGGTAGGAATATTCGTAATAATCACGATACTTGGCGTAATAGTGGGAGCAATAGCCCTATTGAGCGTCTCCTTTAAAAAGTGAAGCCCAATTTTTTTGTTTAAATTGAAGCCTCACGTGCTTTTTAGGTTAGGTTCTTATCTCCATACCATTACCGCCATTTTATGGACAGTTATAATTGTTATACCATACCCCCCATTTAATTACCTGCTTCCCATAATAGAAAAAGGAGGACCGGGTGTTTGGTTTTTATTTGGATATATTGCTTATCTTATAGCCGGCCCTTTAAGCTTTGGGTTGATCTCAGTACTCCTCAAAGGCTTAGAAGAAGAAAAGCAGAGACTAAACGAGGCTGCTGTTGAACTAGGTTTTTATCTTTCATATTCTGGAGTATTATGCAGCAGCGTTCTGCTTGCCGTCGCAGGATCTTTGGGAGGATACTACATGTATTTCGCCGATTACCCTCCAAAGGTCGTATCCAGTTTTCTTTCAGCTTTTGTTCTGCCGACCACTTTGACGGTCTTTTTGGCTGTAGTTGGCTATCTTCTAATAATTTTCTCTATGATTTTATCAGAACATGAAGAATGAAGCGGCTTTTTGTCTGGCTGTAATTTTTATATTTTTACTGAATCCAATCAGCGCTAGCTCGCAAAGCTATCAGCAAAACGGCAGCTGGGCGTTAGGTGTCGTTGTGCAAAACAATTTTTTATTAAGCAACGGTCAAGAACTTCAGTGGAATGAAGCAAAAAACATTAGCGTAGTGTTAAAGCTTCCGCATATAAAAAGCACCGATAAAACGATCATGTGCGTTGAAAGCTTGATGGTTGGAAACGGAACGATAATACAGGCTTCAGTTGCGCTTTATCCAAATTCAACTTTCTGGACAGTCAGCGGAATGTACGTGCCCAACCCCTGGGCTTATCCTCAAAAATACGTTATACAGCAACACTTTGGTCTGATAAGCGCTGGTAGCCTTATTTCTTTATCTCTTAATGTTACAGACAACGGTTGGGTTTATTCTGTCTTTGATTATAACAACTCAGAGCTCATCTACAGCAGGCTTCCAGTGTATGGAAATCCCGTCAACGGCTATCAGTATTTAATCGCGTTTGAATCTTATTCTTACAATTCCACGGTTTTTGAAAACATGAGCTATGTTGCTTTTTATAAAATCTTTGTTAACGGCAAAAAAGTCGTCAAAGGGCTCGAACCCTACACGGGCTGGTCCATGAGCCTTTCGCCTCTTTTTATTGTTGGTGGAGAAAACATTCCTCCCTTTATCAGCATGTTTTATGAAAACGGTTCCTACTTTATAACATACTACAACGGCTGGCTCAGAAATGAGTCCTCTCCGTTAAACGTTAATCTTTTTGCTTCAGTAATCTTAGCGGCTGCAGCTCTTCTTAACTTCGTGTTTTTAATAATAATCGTTAAGAAGCTAAAACCTTTTAAAAAACAAAGTCTTTGACGCTCATTTTGTAATAAGCCATCAAAACACAA
>CAYFJA010000042.1:0-5959 GCA_964343315.1 uncultured Nitrososphaerales archaeon | reverse complement strand
GGCGCTAAGTTCAGCGTCCCTCCCCAGACTATGCATCCGTGAGTCTTGGTCACTATTTCTTTTATTTCGCTAAGCGTGAACTTCACGTTTGCCAAAACTGACATGGTGTCTGCGGTCCCGCTTGGGCTCGTTATAGCGCTGGAGCTGGTCTTTGGTATGTAGAGCTCAGTGAGCGCAACGGTTGGGACTATTAGAAGCGTAACCTTGTTCCCCGGGACACCTCCTATAGAATGCTTGTCAACGGTAAACCCAGGGAGCTCAAGCCTCTCCCCGCTGTTAACCATCGCTAACGTTAAGCTCCTTATCTCATCTAGGTCCATACCAACGTAGTTTATCGCAAAGATGAACTCTGCTATCTCAAGGTCGCTCAGCTCGTTGTTGACCAGATCCTTGATTATTTCGTTTATCTCCATCTCGCTTAGCCTTGCCCCTTTTGCTTTCTTCCTTATGTACTCGACGGCAAGCGGCGTCTTTTCGTAGTAAACGTTAACATCGTCTCCGTCCTTAAGGCTCAGGGCTTCTGCTAAATCCTTATAGACCCCAACAACGCCCTTAGGGACAAGGCTTCTTGTTGTCTCAACTATGCACGTAGAAGACTTTGTACCGGCCTCAAGCTTCACCCTGTCGTTGAGCCCAACCCCGATCTTCTGGGCGTCTTCCTCGTTTATTATTACAGACCTCTTTCCAGCCCTGACGTCTATTACCTTTACCTTTAACTCCACGTTATCATATCTTCTAAGGACATGTATTAAAGCTTTAATCTTTAAACAAAAATACATAGAGCGTGCTCTTATCAGAAGCTCTGAAGCTGAGAAAAGAGAGGGGCTTGGACCCTGAAGCCAAGATAGAGCTTATAGATGCTTTTTCAGAGCTTCCTGACGTTAATTTATATAATTTGATAAACGATTCTAAGGTCTCAAGCTACGCTGAGCTTGAGGACGCCCTGCTGGAAGCGCTGAGCGCTCTAAGCGGGGGCTTCAAGCGTTCAAGGGTTAAGCCGCTGAAGGGAAGCAGGGTAAGCTCAGCTTTTCTGGACTTCTTCGGTGAAAAGCGTTTTGAGCTCATAAAAGCCCTGAGAAGCCTTAAGAAGGTTAAGGTCAGCGTTCCTAGGGGCTCAGGCTACATAAAGCTAAGCCTATTCAACAGGTTTGTCATCGACTTCTGGGACTACAGCTCAAACATAGCTGTGGCCAGCTCAAGGCTAGCAGACATAATAGGCTTAAAGGCCAACTCAGTTCCCATAAAGATAGGAGGGAGCTTCTACAGGCTTTACTTTTCAAAGGACGTCAAAGGGCCCATATTTTTTGACGGGAAAAGGGCTTCAAGGGAGACCGAAGGGAAGATAGTGAGCTTCGGGGAGCTCATACTTCCCATAAAGGCCTGCAAGGAAATCTATGGGGTCTCCTGCAGGCAGAGGAGGACCTTCGAAGAAGATCTGGAGGAAGCGAGGTCAGCTGGCTACCTTCACCCTTACTACTCTTTTCCGAAGTCAGCCCTAAAGCTTAGCTACAGCGATGAAGGCTTTATCGAGGCCAGCGGCCCCGCTTTGTCAGCCATGATAAGCTCAGGGATACCGTTTGAAGTTGAAGGAAACAGGATAAGGCTCCTAGAGCCTGAGGAAGAAAGGAGCAGGGCCTTCCTGAGCGTTCTGAGCAAAAGGCTCGGGGGAATAAGCTTTTTTGAGCCATACCAGGGATCCGTGAAGTTTTTCCTAAGGGCTGACGGGGAGCTTCCTGAGCTCAACAAATATGACGCGATTCTGCCGGCCGAAGGCGTTCGCATGAAAAAGAAGCTGAGGCTAAGGGTCTGTAAGAGCTGCGGGAACGTAACCCCTTTCAGGATCTGCGAGAAGTGCGGAGGGAGAACAAGCGAGGCGTTCTACTGCGAGAGGTGCGGCGCTTATTCAGAAAGCCTGACCTGCCCCAAGTGCGGCTCCAAGACGACAGAGGCATACACAGAAGAGATCGACTCAGAGGAGTCGATAAAGGCTGCTTCTGCTAGGCTTGGAACAAAGCCCTTCGGCGAACTAAGGCTCCCCAAGGCTAAGCTGGAAGAGCTGGAGCTCCCTGACAAAGCTGCTTTGAGGCTCGCTAAATCACTTCAGGCAAGCATCTATGGGATAGCCCTCTTCCCGGTTAAGCTTGAAGCAAAGGGGCTTGAGCCAAACGAAGTCGTGCTTCCGTCAAGGCTTGAGAGGGCGATGAAGGAGGTTGGGGAGCTGGTTAAGGAAGAGCTGAAGCTGATCTATGGGGAAAACGTTGAAAGCGAAGAGATCGGGGACAGAGTGGTTGTCTTTAACAAGCAGATGAACGCGGGAGTCGAGCTGAAGGTCGCAGGATTCAGGGACGGGAACGAAGCTTTGGTGAACCCAAGCGTAATTATGTTCTCAAGCTCTGGGGTCCTGGACAACCAGGCTTACGTGGCCTTGAGCGAGGACGTAGCTTTAAACTCTATCTTTCAGGGAGGCTCGGGGGTTAAGATATACAGCTCTATATTCGGCTTAAGCGCCCCTTCCGTAAGCTTAGACTACTCAAGGACCCCGATATATCAGCAGAGCTTAGCTGAAGTTATAAGGGGCTTCGTAGAGCTCCTCTCGAAGATCTACCCGGACGAAAACAACGCTAAGGACTCCGCTTCTGCAGCTAGAAAGGTTGAGGGGCTTTTCGTAAAGCAAACGTTCGTCTGCGATAAGTGCGGCTTCAAGCTGAGGGTCCCAACTTTAAGCATGAAGTGCCCTGTCTGCGGCTCTACGCTCAGGCCTAGGTTTACTTCTTCGGACCTCAACAAGATGGTCCTGCAGCTAAACGCTTTAGCTGAAAACTTTGAAGGGACAAAGTACAGGGATCTGGTTGAAATGTACGTAGAGAACGTTAGGTCCATCTTCAAGAGCACGACTCAGATGAGCTTGGGGGACTTCTACTGATACTAAAAGTAAAAAACGTCTAGGATGTATTTTTGAGCCTTTAAGTAGGCCTTTCCGTTCCTGCTTATTATTGTTCCTTTTCCGTGAACGGCCAAGGCGTAAACGAGCTTTCCGTTATCGTACGCTTCATAAGTTACTATGAAGTTTCCGGTCTTCTGGTCTAGGACCTTGTTCTTTTGATTAACCTTCAGGCCATCTAAGCTCACGTTTATCTCTTTGAGCTTATCTGCTACGATTTTCTTTAGCCTGTTCTCAAATGAAGTGCTCTTCCTTGACTTAAAGAACCCAGAGACCTCCTGATCTATCGTCAATACCTTAACTTCCTTTGGCTTGACCTCTTCGCTCAACTAGCTTCTATAACTTTATGTTCTTTTTTATTTAAGCTTGATCTAAAAACAAAGGGCAAAAGTTAATTAAACTTTAAGGTTCTAATAGCTTTATGCAAAAAGCCTACTTCTTCGGGATATTTCCGAGGTCTGAAAGGCTGATAGACGTAACAAGGGAAAAGCAGGATTACTACGAAGACCTTCTGGAAGAATCAGTTAAGATAGCTGAGTACCAGAGGGAGAAGGGGATGAAGATAATCTCAGACCCCCAGATGACCTGGGAGGACATGCTCAGGCCCATAGCAGCTAACTCTGAGGGGATAGAGGTAAACGGGCTCAACAGGTACTTTGAGACTAACACTTTTTACAAGGTCCCTCTGATAAAGGGAAAGGTTAAGCTGAAGGACGGAGTTGAAGGCTACTTTTTGTCTTCAAGGTCCAAGGTAGACCTTATATCTATTCCTGATCCTTTCACCTTCTACTGCATGAGCAGGGACTCTTACTACATGAATAAGGAGGGGCTCTTAAAAGACCTGGGCCAGCTGCTTTCTGATTTAGCTTACAGGGCATCAAGGTCGGGCTACAGCTACCTGATACTCAAGGCTCCATCGTACGGAAGCTGCAGCTTTAGCGGGCTCGAGGAGCCTATTAAGGAAGCCATAAGAGGAATAAAGGAGAGCTTTAAGGGGGAAGTGATAGCCCACCTGTACTTTTTCAGGAACAGGAGCGCCCTGGATTTCCTATCAAATACAGAGGTTGACGGTGTTGGGCTTGACATGTTCGTGTACAGCATAGATGACGCTAGGTTTGTAGGCGAAAAGGGTAAAAAGGTTTCCATGGGACTTATTGACGGAGCGAACACAAAGATGGAGAAAAAGGAGGAGGTTTTGAGCGCCGTAGATAAAGTTAAAGCCCCAGAGGTCTACGTCAGCAACAACGTTGACCTAGAGTTCCTTCCGCAGAAGTTCGCCCTCAAAAAGGTTGACCTTCTGGCAGAGATAGGAAAGGTGGTGTGAAATGGGGCTGTTCAAGACTCAGGAAATAGGAAGCCTGAAGAAGCCTTCCTGGCTCATAGAGTTCTTGAGGTCAGACGCTCCTGAAGAAGAAAAGAAGAAGGCCCAGGACGACGCTGCGTTCGTAAACTTAAAGATGCTTGAGTTCATAGGCCTAGATTTCGTCTACGACGGCGAAGCAAGAAGGGTTGAGATGTACGAGCTGCCAGCAAGGAACATCCACGGGTTTGAGTTCGTCGGGAGGGTGAGGTCCTGGGACAACAAGTACTACAAAAAGGCAAGGGTCATAGACAGGGTTGAGTTCGTTAGGAACTACCACTTGGAAGAGTTCGTGTTCGTTAAGGAGCACGCCGTCAAAACCCCGAAGATACCTGTTACAGGCGCTTACACGCTTATGGACTGGTCCTTCAACGAATACTACAGCAGCAGGGAGGAGCTGGCCCTTGACCTCGCTAAGAAGATCATAAACAGAATACTGAAGGAGCTTGAGGGCGTCGGGATGCAGGTTGTTCAGATAGATGAGCCAGCGGCAACAACCCATCCCTCTGAGATGGACATGTTCGTAGAAGTCTTCAACGAGCAGGTTAAGGGCCTGAACGCAAAGATACACACCCACATATGCTACAGCGGAGACGAGTACGCAAGCCTCATGCCCAGGGTCCCGGAGCTAAAGGCAAAGCACTTTGCCCTTGAATTCGCTAACAGGGACAAGCTTGAGCTCGGGGTTTCAGACGAATCCAGGCCCGGCTACAGGGCCCTGAAGTCTTTCAGGGAGTATTCAGGTGACAAAGAGATAGGGCTGGGAGTTATAGACGTCCACTCGGACTTTGTTGAGCCCCCTGAGCTGATAAGGGACAGGATACTTTACGCGGTTAAAGTTATGGGAGATCCTTCAAAGGTTTACGTTAACCCAGACTGCGGGCTTAGGACAAGGAGGAGGGAGATAGCTTTCGCAAAGCTCAGGAACATGATAAAGGGGGTAAAGCTTGCTGAAGAAGCCTTAAGATGAAAAGCGTAGTATTCATATTGGCTGAGTCAGCGCTGGAGCTAATCCCGGTTCAGCTTCAGAAGGACCCTCGCGTCATAAAGTCCTGCAGCAACTTCGGAAGAAAGCCTTCTGAGTGTCTCTTGGACAAATCCCTGCACTACTGGGCTATGCAGGGGCTAAAGGACAGCGAGAAGAGGGGGAGGCCGGACATAGCTTACCACGTCCTGCTCAACGTAACCTCGAGCCCCGTTTACAAAAGCGACAAATTAAGTTTTTACATCCACACATACGACAACTTTATAATTAAGGTTGGGAGCCAGCTTAGGCCCCCTAAGTCTTACTTCAGGTTTGAGGGTCTGATCGTTGACTTATATAATAAAAGGATCATAAAGGACGAAAAAGGAAGCGTGCTTTTAGAGCTGAAGAGGGGGAAAGTTAAGGACATACTGAAAGAAAATAACTTAGAAAGGGCTGTGGGGTTTGACGTAAACGGGGAGCTGGTCAGCTATGAAGCTGCAGCCAAGGCGATTTTAGAAGGGAGCGGGGCATTCGTAATAGGGGGCTTCCCTAGCGGGGAGTTTTCAGAAGAAACATCGGCCCTCTTCGAAAAGAAGTATTCGGTTAGCAGAGAAGTCCTTGACGCAGACCTTGTTGCTTGCAGGATAGTTTATGAGATAGAGAAAGCTTTAGGGGTTTAGATCTTTTAAAA
>CAYFJA010000041.1:0-6414 GCA_964343315.1 uncultured Nitrososphaerales archaeon | reverse complement strand
TTAGGAGTAATAATGAGCTCCATGAACATGTACATTGTTCTTATTTCGCTCCCAACTATATTCAGAGGGCTCAGCATAAACCCTTTTCAGCCCGGCGAGTTCGTTTACCTCTTATGGATACTAATGGGCTACAGCATAGTTTTGGCTTCAGTTTTGGTGACTTTCGGCAGGATTTCAGATATGTACGGTAGGGCAAGAGTCTATACCTGGGGGTTTGTTATATTTACTTTGGCTTCTGTCCTTCTCTCGCTCATCCCAAGCGGCTCAGGCAACTTGGGGGCTTCCCTGCTAATACTCTTCAGGATGGTCCAGGCCGTCGGCGGAGGGCTATTGATGGTTAACAGCTCAGCTCTCTTGGTAGACTCTTTCCCTCCAAGCGAGAGGGGAAAAGCTCTTGGCCTAAACCAGGTTTCGATGGTCGTTGGATCATTCTTGGGATTAATACTCGGGGGCCTTCTGGCTGGGTACGACTGGCACCTGATATTTGTCGTCAACGTTCCCTTCGCAGTAGCCGGGATGCTATGGTCTATCTTTAAGCTTAAAAGGGTTAAGGGGAGCGAAAAGATAAAGCTCGACTTAATAGGGAACTTAACCCTTGCCCTCTCCCTTCTTTCTATATCTCTTGGCTTAACTTACGCTCTTATGCCCTACGGCTCCTCTCAGCTTGGCTGGGGTAACCCCTGGGTCTTGGCCTCTTTTCCGCTGGGCGTTCTCTTTATCCTAGCCTTTGTAGCTTATGAGAGGAGAGCAGAAGACCCTCTTTTCAAGCTTTCGCTGTTCAGGGTTAGGCCCTTTTCATACGGCGTCACGGCTTTGTTCTTAAACGCCCTAGCCAGAGGCGCAATAATGTTCCTTGTAACAATCTGGCTTCAGGGAATATACCTTCCGCTTCACGGGATAAGCTACGCTCAGACCCCCTTCTGGGCAGGGGTATACATGCTCCCCATGATGGTCGGAACAGTCGTCATGGGGCCGATAGGAGGCGCCCTTACAGATAGGTACGGCGCTAGGACCTTCGCAACCTTGGGCATGATAATAATAGCGGCTTCTCTTTACGCTCTCACCCTTCTGCCCTACAACTTTAACTTGTTTGAATTTGAAACAATATTGTTCGTAAACGGCTTGGGGAACGGGCTTTTCTCAGCTCCCAACACAACAGCAATCCTAAACAGCCTCCCTCCTAGGGACAGAGGGGCTGGGAACGGTATGAGGCAGACGTTCAACAACATAGGCTCAACGATAAGCATGGCCCTATTCTTCACGATAACCATAAGCTTCTTCGTAACAGATCTGCCTAAGTACATAGCTCTATACGCTTCAGAGCACGGGATCCCAGAGGGCTTTGTGTCTCTGCTTCAGAGCATCCCTGCGAGCGGGCTTCTCTTCGCGGCCTTTCTGGGCATGAACCCATCTTCTGGGCTTCCTCAGCAGGCCTTGAGGGCTCTTCCTCCTAACATAATAAGCTTGATAGACTCCCAGGATTTCCTCCCAAGCCTTCTCGGTCCTTCATTTATAGCAGCCCTGAGGGAATCTCTGTACATTTCGGTTGTCCTTGTAGCTGTTGGGGCGGTCTTCTCTTTCCTGAGAGGCGGAAGATACGTTTACGAGGAGGAAAAAGCTTCTTCAAGAGATTTAAGCAGAGCTTAAAAGCAAATCATTTAAAGCTATCTACATGGGTTATTACAGAAAGAAGTACAGGCTCAGGTTCAGCATAAGGGTTAGGGTCTTCTTTGACAGGCTTTTCCTTCACCCATACTCAGTCTTCAAGCACACGTGGAAGCAGATAGCTGTTTTGGGCACTATGATAGCCTTTGGGGCCCTCGTCTTCTCATACTTCCAGCACCTCGACCCGCTCTCTGCTCTCCTGGCCTCTGTTTCAACCATATCGACCATCGGCCTTTACGCTCCTCCTATAACCTCGATACCGAACATCGAGAAGGTCCTGTTGATAGGGATAATACTTACCAGCGTTGGCTCAGCGGCATCTCTTGTTCAAGGAGTCATGAACAGCGTTGTGAAGAGCGACCTATGGGAGGACGAGCTTCAGAAGGACAAGATAAAGTACATGAAGAACCACACGATAATTCTCGGCTACACTCACATTGGAAGGTACGTGGCCGAGAGGCTCCTTTCGACAAACAAGGACTTCTGCATAATAACCAGAAAGAAGGAAAACATAGATGAGCTGAAGAAGCTTGGGATACCCTACATTATATCAGACCTAACTTCTCCCATAGACGCTTTGATAGAGGCAAACGTTCAGAACGCAAGGGCGATAATACTAACTCTGGAGAGCGACGAGCAGAACATGCTCTTCGCTCTGACAGCCATGCACCTGAACCCGAACATAAGGACCATAGCGGTTAACAACTCGGAGCAGGCTTACGAAAGCTTAAAGAAGGCTGGGATCGAGTTCGTGATCCCGATTTACAGGATAGTTGGCGCAATGCTCGCTTCAAGCGTGATAACTGAGAGCGTAGTGGGAGTGATAACAGATTCAGCATTCAAGCTCTCTGGCATGCAGATAGTTGAGGTTTCTGTGAAGCAGTGCAGCAAGATAAACGGGATGAAGGTTAAGGAGCTCCCGTTCGATTACTTTATGCTTATGAGGGAAGGAAGGCCTATAAAGTACCTTACGGCTGAAGAAGAGCTGAAGCCAGGGGACAGGATAATTGCTATAGTAAACTTCAGCGACCTGCCAAAAGTTGAGAGGTTCCTCGAGTGCAGCAGATGATCAATTTTCTAAGAAAATGTTATATTTTAGATAAAACATTTTAAGATCTGTTGAGCTATCAGAATTACTACTCAAGGCTTTTAGACCAGATAAAGGCGGAAACTGAGGACCTGCTCAGCAGGTTCAGCTACAGGATAGAAGAGGTTAAGGCTAACGCAGAAAGCGTCATGAAGATAATAAGGTTTCTTGACGAGGAAAAGGCCTTATCTGAAGCGCTAAAGTACTTTGGCCCTGGCGAGCACAGAGCTTTCGGCGTCGACGGCTCAATGGACCAGGACGAAAGGCTTGAAACGCTGATCTTCTACGTAAATGCAGCTGCGTACTCATGCCCTTTTTACGTATCAGAAAAAGAGGTTAAGGTTGAGGTAAGAAAAGCCCAGAAGGTTGACAAGCTTTCGGCTTACGCAGCTGTTCCCCTCTGGCTTGAAGATCTAACTGATCTATACGGCCCTGAGGCCGCTGAGCTAGACCTGGACTTTCAGGCTTCCATAGAAAAGATCCCATACTCGATGATGACCATAGCAGAGCTCTGGACAGCATACAAGATACTCAAGGAGAACAAAAATTCTCTAGTCTTCCTCGACAGGCCCCTTTCGGGAACCTTTGCTACATCGCTAAAGGACCTAAGGCAGCTCCTCTCAGCCGAGCCTATGCTAACGAGCCTCTCCGGAGAAAAGGGGAGCCCGAGCAAGCTTGACCTTGCCCTGGCTTCAGTCTTAGGCTCAGGTTCAGCTCCTGTTCCCAAGCGCTTCCCCTACGCAACATACATAGCAGTGAAGGAGCTTATCGAAAAGGATGAAGCCTCTATAGATGAGCTCGCTGAGGCGGCTGGGGTTAAAGGTAAGGAGAGCCAGCTGAAAAATTCTCTAATAAACCTGAACAAGAGGTACGGGGACCAGCTGCTCGAAGGTCTGGTAGGCCAGAGCGTCAGGATAAAGCAGGAAGTTAAGGGCTACTGGGATAGAGTTAAGGGAGCCGTTGAAGCATTCGCCAAAAGAGCTTTTGAGGGGAAAGAGCACCCTCTTAAGGTTGGGGAAGACAAGCTATTAACAGCTTACGACCTGAGCGCTATCAACGTATATTTATTATATATGATATATGATGAGGCCAGGAAGAACAAAAATCTCGTCGTAGGAATAACTAAGGACACAACAGCTTCTGAGTTCTCTAGGAGCGTTATACCGTTTTACCTCGGAGAGGAGAAGATATTCAAGCTTAAGAACGACAAATCTTTGCTTACCATTCTTTCAGCTGTTCACTACAGCATGATAAAGACTCCGTGGAGGACGTTATCTTACGACTACGGCTTCTCATATCTAGCTAAAGCCGAAAAAGGCTTCGTGGCCGCAAAGAAGTCTATAGGCAGGACAGGGCTCTTCGTTAAGTCATACTTCCAGCTGAGGACATTTGCAAAGGACCCGACGCTCAGGTCCCCAGTCTTCGCCTACGACAGGTTTTTCGACGAAGCCTACGATTCTGGGAGAGAAGCTGAGGTTAAGGTTTCTGTGAAGGGGAAGGAGAAGGAGGTTAGGGTGTACTTTGAAAGAGAAGAAAACCCGCTTGACAACATGATACTTAAGCTCCTTTCGATATCTGATAACCCGGAGGTTCTCGAGGCCTACGGCCACAACCAGCTCCTCTTCTTGGCTGACAAAGCTGTCAAGCACGAGGTCTCACTGATAAAGAGCTCTATAAGGAAGATAGCAGACTTCAAGCTTGAGAGCTTCGCTAGGAGGGAAAAGATATTTATGATATCTAGAAGATTTAGGGATATTAGGAGCGAGAGCGAAAGGATGAGGCAGGAGAGCGCAAAGGGTGTCGAGGGCTATGAAAGCGTTTGACGACGTTAACGGGAAGTTTGAGGCTAGGCTCAGGGAGCACAGGGTCAGCGTTCAGACCGGTAGGTCTGGGGAGGCTGAAGTCAGCGTAAGCTCCCAGATAGCTCTGCTTGAGGTCAAGTTCAGCGAAGAGGTGTTTGAAAGGCTTCAGGAGCCCCAGTTCGTGGCTGTGGAGAAGTCTGCTGACAGCTACCTGATATATGAGATAGCTACGATAAGGCCCCTTCACTATCAGATGATAGGGATGGACGAAAGGATACCAAGGGACCTGAGGTGGGAGATGATGGAGAGCGTTCACGAGAGCTGGAAGGAGAGCAACGAAACGTGGATAAACGTGTGGGCGGTCCCAACAAAGTACAGGATGGACGTTAAAGGGGAGAGCGTTGAGTTCGTAAGGGACTACTCTATCCCTCTCCCAGGCTCAAACGTTTACCTTCTTTCTACAGAAGCTGTCGAAAAGTTCTTGAGCCTTGAGGACGGCGTTGCCATAGGAAAGCTGCTGGGCTTTGGGATAGACCTTAAGGTAAACCTCTCCTCGATGGTAAAGTATCACATGGGGGCTTTTGGATTCACGGGGACAGGAAAGTCAAACCTGCTATCCTACCTTATAAGAAAGGCGATGGAGGTTGAGAAGGACCTAAAGGTTGTTGTCTTTGACGTGGCTGGGGAGTACGGGATCCACCTTCTCGACAAGCTGATAGAAGAAGGGGAGATGTACTCTACTGAGAACATAAACTCTGCGGATTCCTTTTTGGACTCCCAGGCCATACCTGACACTTTAGAGGAGAAGATAAGCCTGGAGGAGCTCGAGAAGTACGCTGAGTACTTCATCAAGTCAAAGGGCGTAAAGAGGATAACTACCCTAACCCCTCCGGTCTTGACGCTCGGAAGGCTGTACGACACTTTGCAGGACGGGCTGAACCCTGGAACCGCTCTCTCAGAAATGAACAGGCTTTACAGGCTCATAACAGGTAAGGGGTACGGCGAAAACGCCCAAATAACAGAGCTTTCTCACGACGACCAGGTTGAGCTGATGGACATACTAAGGAATATTATGCAGTACGTAAACACTAGGTCGAACATATACCTTACTCTGAACAGCATATTGGAGTTTTTAGAGGGAGGAGAGGAGTCAGCAAGCTCTGAAAGCTCACCCGAGGATCTTGCCAAGAAGGTCTTAGAGCGGCAAGACAGCAAGCTTGTTGTTGTGTACGTCCCTGATCCGGACAACGCGAGGTTTATAGTTTCTAGGTTCATAAACGAGCTCCTTTACCTCAAGAAGACCGCGGGCTCAAGGAGAAAGGTCTTGGTTGTTTTAGACGAAGCGCAGGAGTTCATACCTGACAAAACCTTTAAGGAAAATCATTCAGACGAGTCAAACAGATCAGTGGAAGCCCTGCTGAGGCAGGGAAGGAAGTACAGGGCCCACTGCTGGCTAAGCACCCAGAGGCTAGCGCACCTCAACACAAACGCGGTCCAGCAGCTTCACAGCTACTTCGTCAGCACCTTGCCAAGATATTACGACAGGCTTGTCATAGCTGACGCCTTCTCGCTCAACACAGATATCGTGGAGAAGACGGCTGAGCTTGAGCCGGGACAGTGGCTATTCGTTTCTTACAGGGCAACGAAGCGCAAGAACGTCCCAATGTTCATTCAGGTAGAGAACAACGAAGACGTCTTAGTTAAAGGCCTTAGGAGCTTGAAGGTTGCGGGGGGTGGGATTTGAACCCACGTAGGCCTACGCCAGCGGATCTTAAGTCCGCCCCCATTGACCGGGCTAGGGGACCCCCGCTTTCAAAAATAAGGTAGTAAAAGTTATGCTTTTAAGCTTTCTGCAACATT
>CAYFJA010000040.1:0-6820 GCA_964343315.1 uncultured Nitrososphaerales archaeon | reverse complement strand
TTTTGAATAGGTTGAGCCTTTGGTTTTTCCCTCTTTTAATTATAGCTTTGTTAGGCGATTTAGGTTTGGCTTTACAGATATTGAAAGAAAGGGAGCTTTTTAAGGGACCAACAGGACATCCTAAGAAGGCTGTAGTTCTTGTTCCTATTAGAGGTGAGGACCCTGCATTTGACCAGCACGTAAATAGCCTCTTAAATCAGGACCATTCAGACTATGAGCTTTACTATATTGTGGATAAGGACGAAGCAGAATTTCAAATGAGGAGGTTAGCTCGCTATAAGGTGAATGTGATCGTAGCAGAGCAAGAATGCAAAAGCTGCTCTGGAAAGGTAAACGCAATAATATATGGAGCAAAAAAGTTCAGGGATAAGGTCATAGTCATAGCGGACTCAGACACGGTATATCCGAAGAGCTGGCTGAGGGACATGACCTCAGCCCTTGAAGATAGCACAGCATCTACCACATTCACTTGGCCTAAACCTTTGAGAATAACGTTAAGAAACCTGTTAAGGTCTGGCTTTTGGACCTTTGGATTTGAAAGCCAAGCGCTTGGGGGAAGGTTTCTCTACGGCGGTTCAATGGCATTTCGGGAGAACTTTTTTGACGACAAAGCGCTAGAAGAGCTTAGCGATGAATGGTGCGACGACTGCGCTTTAACGAGGATCGTTAAAGAGAGGAAAGGCAAAATTAATTACGTTGCCCGGTCAATGCCTTTGAACCTATTCGACGAGCGGGAACTTTGGAACTGGTCAAAAAAGGAGGCAAAAGCGTTAGTTATGTACTCCAAAAAGGGCGTTTATATTTTTATTTTTATTATCCTCATAATGATAGCTTTGATGGTTGCATTTTTCAATACGTTTAACCCTATTTTTCTAACCCCTTACTTCATGTGGATCTTAAAAAACGTCGTTAGGGGAAGAAGGTACATAAAGGATTCAATTTTGCCCGCTTTAATGAGCATCGTCGCGCTTTACTATTCTATACCTGTTGTTATATCTGCGTTTTTAGACAAGGAGGTCCGATGGAGGGGAAAGGTGTATAAGACAAAATAAAATGAACTTATAATACTATTTAGAAATATCAAAATTGTTTTATATATCGCTTAAAAGGGTCTTTTTATGAAGAAGTTCACCGTGCTTTTTGTCATTTTAGCGTTGCTAGCCTTGATTACCCCTGTTCACGCTCAAGGCCAGGGCCTTACAATTACTGGAGTTAGCTTTGGTCCTTCTAACTCTCCGATCGAAGTTGAGCCCGGTTCTTACAACGTCCCTCTCTTTATTTACGTAACAAACCTTGGACAGCTTCCAGCTATAAACGTAAGCGTAAAAGCTGAAAGCACAAGCGTTTTCTACGTAGTAAGCGAGCCCCAAAACGTGTCCCTCTTACCTTCAGGAGCTACAGCGCCTTTCGTAGCTTATGTAAACGTCAGCCCTAAGGCAACCGTTGGGGTATATGAGTTGCCTATAAGATTAACTTACATTGAAGGCGGGAGCCCGGAGAACTTTACTTATTACGCGAGGCTTCCAGTATCGACTTTTTCAAGCATGCAGGTATATTCGGTTTATTGGGGAAACGGAGCAACCCTTGCTTATCCCGGTGCATCAGGAATCCCTCTCACTTTGGTTGTTAGAAACGTAGGAACCAACACAGCCTACAACGTAACGGTTATTTTAAGTCTAAGCTATCCGTTTTATTCCCCATCTGGGAAGGAGCTAAAGCAGTCAGTTGGAGCTGTTCCAGCTGGCGCAAGCGTTCCGCTGTATTTTTACATCAACGTAAACTCTTCAGCGACAACGGGATATTACCCGCTAAACGTAACTTTTCTGTGGAACAACGGCATTGAGGCTAACCAAGAGGTCTACGTCCCTGTCCTTGGGGCCCCAAAGGTAACAGTTCAGGGCTTTGCCCTTGAACCTCCGCAGATCTTTCCGGGAACTCAGGACGCTGAGCTGATAATATCCATCGTAAACTCAGGTAACGTAACAGCTAACAACGTTAACGTAAATGTTTCGGTCACTAAACCCTTAACTATATTGTCTCAATCCAGCACAACCATAGGGTTGCTTCCTCCAGGCACCCCCATACAGCTCACTTATCTGCTCAGCGTAAGCGGCAACGCTTCTTCCCCTTCATATTCTCATGTAATTTTAAACATATCTTTTGATGGAAAAAGCTACATTTACTATTTAAAAGTTCCAATTTCGGCTAGGGCTCAGTTCAGCGTATCTCCTAATTCAGTTTATTTAACTCAAGGAGCATCAGACGTAAATATCGTTTATAATGTAACCAACTACGGAAACTCAACAGCTAAGGATGTTCAGGCAGAGCTCATCATCCCGAACACATTAAGCGGAAACACATACGATTACCTCGGGGACATACCTCCTGGGGGAAGCGCAACGGCAGTCTTTTCTTTAGACGTTGGATCGAACGCTCCAACTGGTTCTTATAGGGGCACTATAGTGATAACTTGGCTTCAGAGCAACGCCCCTGAGCAGGTATTCAGCGAAAGAGTTCCGGTGAATTTTATTATAAAGGAATCCTACATAAATCAGCTCATATCTTATGCTACAAAGCCTCCCGAGCTATACTTAATTTTGATAATCATATTGGCCATAATAGTCGGAGTTTTAGCCGTTGAGCTGGCGAGGAAAAGATGAGCTTCGCAGTAGAGGCTGAAAATTTAACAAAGTACTTCGGCAATTTAATAGCGGTAGACAATGTTTCTTTTACAGTAAAGAGGGGAGAGATATTTGGTCTGGTAGGCCCAAACGGCGCTGGAAAGAGCACCCTAATAAGGATGATCTGCACAGTGCTTAGGCCTAGCTCAGGAAGAGCCTTCGTCGAAGGCTACGACGTCGTAAAGCAGGCCCAAGAGGTCAGAAAAATTATTGGGGTTGTTCAGGAAAAGTTAATACTGTACGCTCCTTTAACCCCGGTCGAAAATTTGGAGTTTTTCGGAAAGCTATATGGGATAGATTCAAAAACGCTAAAAGAAAGGATTAAAGAACTGCTAGAAGAAGTAAAGCTTTACGCTGTAAAAGACAAGCCTGTTGGTACTTTTTCTACAGGAATGAGGCAGAGGCTGAACATAGCTAGGGCCCTTCTCCACGACCCTAAAGTGATAATACTAGATGAGCCAACTAACGGCCTCGACCCACAGAGCGTTAGGTGGGTAAGGGATTATATATTGAACCTTAAAAAGAAAGGCTTAACCGTTATTCTCACATCCCACGACATGTACGAAATAGACGAGCTTTCTGACACAGTAGCTATTATGGACAGAGGCAAAATACTAGAAATCGGAAAAAAGGAAGAGCTAAAAGCAAAGTACCACGCGACCAAGATAGAGGATGTTTTCCTTGAGTTAACAGGAAGAGAGTTAAGGGACGAAATAAGCGGTAGGCTCAGAAGGAGGGGGTGGTGATGAGGGGTCCAATTTATCACCTTTACGTAATAATGAAAAAAGACTTAACAGAGTTTTACAGGATTAAAGCAAGGCTGCTCTCTATGATCCTTCTCCCCATTTTGCTCATGCTTCTCTTTGGATATATGTTTCCTAGCAATGGGTCAATCACGCATATTCCTATAGCCGTAGTAAATCAGGACCAGTCAACTCAGGCTATAACCCTTGTAAACAGCTTCACTTATTATGCTGAATCTGGAGGGGCATTTAACGTGATAACTTACAGCTCTCTATCCCAGGCTGAGCAGTCTCTGCTTCAAGGTAAGGTTTACGCTATAGTAATATTTAGGCAAGGATTAGCCCAGGAACTAAGCTCAGGCGGAGCTACGGTTCAAGTTATAGTCGATCAGATGAACCCAACCCTTGACCAGATAGTCACTGAAGGCATTCAACAAATTTTTGCCCGTTTAAACGCTCAGCCTAATATAAGCCAAGGGTTCCCAGCAACTTTTGGCACAATATCTGTAAACTTTCAAGGGCTAATTCCGGGCGCCCCAAGCAGCTTTGAGTTCCTCGCCCCAGGCTTTATAGCTATGAACGTGGTAATGGGCGGGTTGGCTGGTCTTGCAATGACCTTTTCAAGGGAAAGGGAGCTGGGCACGCTTGACGGGATACTAATGACACCAGTTTCTAGGTTTTCAATCGTGATGGGCAAGGCGATGGCTCAGGCCGTAAGAGGAGCAGTCAGCGGTATAATTATAATAATATTATCTATACTGCTCTTTGGAGTAAAAATATATGGCAACGTTTTCTTGATGGCTTTAATCCTGTTGCTAGGAATACTTTCTTTTACTGGCCTGGGCATAATAGCTACTAGCTTCGTCAGCGATCAGGAGTCAGCACAGATGATAATGCTTATGATTGAGATGCCTATGATATTCATCTCAGGCATCTTCTATCCGGTGCTTCAGCTCCCTTGGTGGCTTAGGGACATAGCTTACATGTTTCCTTTGGTTTATACGGTGACTGGCTTCAGGGCCGTAATGGTGCTTAACGCACCGCTTTCAGCTGTTTGGAACGACGTCTTCGTTCTCATAATATACTCTATTGTAACATTTGCAATAGCCATACCTCTTTTCCAAAGGATGGTAACTAAGTAAACTAAATATAATATTTAAAGCTAATTGGCGGCTTCCGCTATCGCTGAAGCTATATTTTTTAATTGATCTTCTGCAATTTTTTCTCTAAAAGTCTCTGCGAAGAGAATCTTTAGCCCTGCTTCTTTAAGCATAGCTTCCATGTGCCTTACCGCGTTGGAGCCCCATCCATATGAGACAACAACGCCAAAAGGTTTCTCTGTGCCCTTGAACTTGTCCTTGATTAATTCTAATAGGATCTTCATCCTAGGGTGGACGTCTGTATCGTAAGTAGGCGTTGCTAGAACAACTGCTGAAGAACTGTTAGCTTCAACAAGGAATTCTTCTAGATCCGGAAACTCTGAATCGGTTATAGCGAAAGTTTTGACTTTAAGACCTTTTGAAGACAACTGATTATAAATCTTAGACACAGCTTCCTCAACAGAGCCATACATTGATACATAAGCTATGGCGACTTTTTTCTTTTCTGGTTCAGCTTTCGCCCACTTTTCAAATAGCCCCAGAGGTTCTTCTATATTACCTTCCCAAATCCCTCCGTGTGAAGGAGCTATTTTTGAAATTTTAAGGTGCATGCTTCTAACCTTTTCTATAGCGTTCAGTACATACTTTCTGTAATATCCCATCACTGTTATAAGGTACTTTTCGGCGCTCCTGAGGTAAAAGGCATCAGTTGCGTCCGCTGTGTGCTTTGCTGGTATCGAAAAAGATCCAAACACATCGCATGTATAAAGTATTTCAGTGCTTTTCTGGTACATAAACATGGTTTCAGGCCAGTGAACCCACGGCACGTGAATGAAAGTTAGCTCTTCTCCTAATAAGTTTAAATTTTTAGTTCCTTCCACGCTTATTATTTCATTTGGTATCTCATATTTTGCCTTAAGAACCTTAACGCCAGCAACGTTAACGACTAATTTTGCGTCCTTAGCCTCTTTTAATACAGCTGGAAGACTTCCTGTGTGGTCTGGTTCCGCATGGTTTATTATTATGTATTTTATTTTGTTTGGATCGGTTGCTTCTTTAATTGCTCTAATAAAAAGCTCTGAGTATTGGCCTTTCCAAGTGTCAACTAGGATCTCGCCCTCAGGAGCATCTATCAGGTATGAATTGTATGTTACCCCTTCAGGTATGTGCCAGGCAGCTTCGAAGTACCTTGTTCTATCGTCATCCAGCCTTAATATCTTAACCCCATCAGCTATTTCTTTTATTAGATACTTTACCATAGAACAAGCTATGTAGAGGCAAAAATTAACTTTTTATATCGAAACCGTTCAAAAAGGTATGAATATAATAATATTTTTATCTGCAAAGCTTTCGATTCGAAATATGTTTAGTAGCAAAATTTTAAATGCTAAGTATTAAAGCAAATTAAAAGTCATGCATTATAAAACGGAAACAGAGCCCAATAACGACGCATTCAATTGTTCGCGTTTAATCATGCGAGTATAAACAAGCCAACAAACATGCTTGCTACCCCAAGCATCTGCAACACAGTTATTCGTTCTTTAAAGATAAAATAACCCATAAGGGTTAAGAGAGCTGGTTCAGCTGCTACAACTGAAAATCCTATAACTACGGATTTTAAAGATTCCACGATAAGGGCTGAAAGAAGCGCTAAAGACTGCAAAACAGATATAGCAAATGTTTGCCAAACGAACTTATGATCAAATGAATATTCTTTTCTTATTGTTATAAAGATTAAAATAAAAAGAAATGAAACAAAATTCCCAAAAGATCCTGCTAGCGGATAATTGCGTGTATATAAGACAGCATAGTTAAATGAAACAAGCTGTAGCCCCCAGAGCATGTTACCAATTAGTGCAGGCACAAGGCCTAAGTTTAACTTTAGAGTTTTGAACATGATAAAGAAGGTTCCAGTAAATATCAAAACAGCTCCAATTTCATCATAAACATTTACGCTTTCGTGAAGCACAAAAGCTCCCCAAAGGACAGGAACCAAATAAGAAACAGGTATTAGGCTCATAGTATCAGACATCTGCTCTTTTTCTAGCGAAATAAGGACAAAAAGAAGGCCTGTGCCCATAAAGATGCCCGATAGCGCGGAATATTCAATAGCGCGGATGCCGAAGGGGCCCTTCCAAAAAAGAGATAATATAAAAAGTACAACCGATGAGAAAAAGGTTATAAAAAACGTTGTTTTTAAGGCGCCTTGTTTCTCAGAGGGTATCTTAAGCCAAGCGTCCCCAATAGTAAAAAATATAAGCGAAGCAACTGCAAATAAAACCGCCTTTTCCATTTT
>CAYFJA010000039.1:0-7317 GCA_964343315.1 uncultured Nitrososphaerales archaeon | reverse complement strand
CAAAAGATTATTTTTTAGTTTGATATATCTATAATATGTCTAGCTATGGCCACAACATCGTGCTCACTAGCGAGGCAGCCATAGCTAGCGACACTTTGGGCTCATCCCTGATTGGCTTTATAAGCGCCCTACCTGACAACATTCTTAGGGGTAGGATAGCTAATTTTCTGTTTAGGGTCGATTCTTATAAGGACGGGGTTGCAAAAAAAGCCCCTTACGGCTTAGCTAAGGTTGAAGCTAAGCTAAAGTCCTTAGGCTATGACGTTGTGATAGCTTCCCCATATGCTCTCGACAAGCTGATAGGCCCCAACACCAAGGTCGTGGGAATTTATACTATGGACGGCATGGGGTACAGCTACGGTTCAGGAATAACCTACTGGATGCTCAAGCTAGCTGGGATAAAGTACAATGGGCTCCCGTTTATAGCTAGGTCCTTTCACAACGTGCTTAAGGCCCTGAACAGCTCTCCCTTCAGGAAGAACTTTAAGGTTATCGTTGGGGGTCCGGCCGCTTGGCAGGTCTATGACAGCGGCATGCAGCAGGAGCTTGGGGTTGATTATGTTTTTGAGGGGGAGTTTGAGAAGGATGGGCCAGAATTTATAAAGAAAGTAATTCAAGGGGCAAGCCTTCCGCCTAGGTTCGTTTCTAAGCCTGCCTCCATATCTGACATAGTCCCAATAGTTACTCCAAGCAACGGGGGCCTTGTTGAAGTTACTAGGGGGTGCGGGAGGGGCTGCGCCTTCTGCACCCCAAATTTGAGCGGAATGATCAGGTCAATTCCCTTCGATTTGATTGAAAAAGAAATAGAGGTTAACATAAAGGTTGGCAAGGCAAAAGACATAAACCTGCACAGCGAGGAGTTCTTCAGGTACGGGGCAAAGGGCATAGACCCTGACCCCGATAAGGTAATTAAGCTGACAGAGATGGCCTACAGGCTTGTCAAGAGCTTCAACAGGGATTATAACATTTCGATAGACTTCACGACCGCGGCGGTAGTTGTTCAGGAGCCGGGCCTTGTAAAAAAGGTTGGGGAGTACGTGAACGAGGGAGGGAGGAAGACTTTCATAGAGATGGGAATAGAAACGGCATCAGCCAGGCTCCTCGAGAGATACATGAAGGGAAAGGTGCTCCCCTACAGGCCTATTCAGTACCCAGAGATAGTCACTGAAGCCATCGGCATCCTGAACGACAACGGCTGGATAGTAGTGGGAACCATGATAGTAAACTTCCCGGAGGAGAGCGATGATGACATAATAGCTAACATTGAGCTTATTGACAGGCTAAAGAACTTAAAGGTCGTGACCTTCCCCCTACCCCTTGTCCCTGTTGCCGCTTTCAGGAAAAAAGGTTTCACGGCTCTGGACGAAATGCTCGACGACCCGCTTAGAAGGGAGTTCATACTAAGGGCTCTTCTAAAGGCTTTCGACAGCCTCAAGGAGACCACGAAGATGGTTATGGAGGGCGTAGACAACCCGATAGTTAGGGTAATGCTTCAGAGGTTTGGGCTGTTCGCCCTGAATACCATCAAGAAAAGGTACGAAGATGAGCTGAGCAGGACCCTTGCTGCGCGCGGGAAAGAAGTAGTTAAGCAGCTCGCCCAGTGACCTTCAGATTAATTTTTTAGCTATAAGGTAAGCGTCCCTGTATTCTTCGCTCAACCTGTTTTCTTCGTAAGCCTTAGCAAGGTCCTTCAAGGTTATTATTCCGTTCTCTATGAGCTTCTTAACCTTGTCCATTCCAAAAACATAAGCCAAGGACGTTACCGGGTAGGTCTTCGTGGTCTCTATGAGCTTCTCCAGGCCCCTGTCCCTTGGGTACTTCCAGGCTACTACGCTTAACCCCCTGCACTCTGAAAACTCTATAGCTTCATCAGAAACCTTAGTGTTCGTGACAAGCGTGGCCCCAGCGAAACCGTTACCCCCTTCGTTTAAGTCCACAAGCCTCATGAACGTGTACATGGCCTCCTTGAGCCCAGTGTAAATCCCGAACTGGTTGTGGTACTTCATTTCTGCGAATTCAAGCCCCTTTTCAGAATTGTAAACAACGTCGAGCTCGTGGACCGCGCACCTCCCTTTATAAATCTGCCTGACCACAACGTTCTTCATGCCCAAGGCTTTGAGTATCTCTGAGTAGAAGTCCTCAAAGTTGTAGCCAGCTGGCCCCAGCTTCATCATGTCCTCCCTAAGACCAAACTTGACCGCGGCCTCAGGCTTCCTCACCCAAAGCTCCTGCCTAACTTTGCTGAACAGCTCCTCGGTCGTTGCCCTCTCCCCAAGCTCAGATTCCACAGATTTTGCTATCTCCTCAGCTTCAGAGTAAGAAAGGCAGCAGAGAAGGCTCGCTAAGAGCTTTTCTTCGTAAAACCTTTCTAGCCTTCCGTCCCTCTTTATTACTTCCTTTATCATAAATTAGTAGGCGCAACGATCTTAATTAAGCGTTTAGGAAAGGGAAGAAAGAACATCTGAGTACTTAAGCCCGCTCCCCGTTAAGATTACTACAACTTCGCTCCCTTTGTCTATCTGCTTACTTTCTAAGAGCTTATAGTACCCTGCTAGGGCAGCAGCCGAAGACGGCTCGACAAGGGCCCCTGCTTTAAGGAGCTTTGAAAGAGCTGAAATTATCTCATTGTCGCTTACAACCAGGGCGTCCCCTTTGCTTTTCAGCACAGCCTCCTTCATCTCCTCAAGCCTAGGAGGGTTCTGAACCCTGAGTGCGTCGGCAACGCTTGACTCGGGCAAGTTAGATTTCCCGTGGATGGATTCGTAGAGCGGGGAGAAGCCTGAAGCCTGGACAGCAAAGAGCCTGGGCATCTTGTCTAGCTTTTTGAAGCCGTAGTAAAGTCCAAGAAGAAGCGTTCCCGAGCTAGTTGGGAAGACCACAGCTTCAGGTACCCTCCCAAGGTTCTTGGTTATCTCGTCCGCTATCCCTTCAACCCCCCTTATGAACCATGGGTTCCACTGGTGCCCAACGTAAGCGCAGCCCTTAGCTTCAAGCTCCATGGCCTTGCTGGTTGCGCTCTGCCTGTCCTCAGCCTCGACGAGGTCAGCCCCAAGGGCTTCTATCAGCTTCTTCTTGCCCTCTGGAGCATCCTTTGGGACTACTACCGTTGCCCATATTCCTGAAGCCGCTGAGTAAGCAGCAACTGATATCCCTGCGTTCCCGCTTGAGTCCTCGACTACACACCCTATGCTCCTCTTTAGAGCTTCAGAAAGAGCGACCGAGGTCCCCCTGTCCTTAAAGGACCCCGTTGGGTTCAGGTAGTCGAGCTTGAACCTGACGCTTTCTCCCATACCAAAGAGCCTGACTAGAGGCGTGTTCCCTTCCCCTAAAGTCACCTTCTTCTCCCCGATGTCCCCTTCAACGCTCAGGGGGCTGCCGCACTTGGGGCACTTCCATAGCCACCTTTCCGCTTCCTCTTCGTAGCCGCACCTCCTGCACACGTACTTGATCATAATTTAAAAAATGAATTTGTGTTATAAAAGCTTATGCTTAAGCCAAAAGGTCTGTGTCCAGCGGGAGCCTGTTTATTCTCTTCTTTATTATGTTCTCTATAGCTCTAGCGGCTGCTGGAGGGGCTCCTATGGTCCCAGACTCTCCAACCCCCTTTGATCCGTGCGGAACCTTGGATCTCCCGTAGCTGACGAACTTTACGTGGTACTTGGGTGCGTTTATGCTGTACGCAACGCCGGCCGCCGCAAGGGTTTCAGGAGCAGGCTTCCCGCTCTCCTCGTACGTAAGAGCTTCAGCTATAACTTCCTGGACGCCCATAAGAAGACCTCCGGTTATCTGTCCGTAAACAGCTTCGTAAGATAGAGGCTCCCCGACGTCGTAGTAGGCCCAGACCTCCTTCACCTCTGGCAGTATTCCGTCCTTAACTTCAGCGACGGCAGCTGTTAGCAGGAAGGATATATAAGATGGGTCTGAGCTTACGTTCTCGTAGTACTCAGCTTCAAGCTCGCTGTTAAGGATATCTTCAGGGCCCTTGAGCCCCATGCTTTCGGCTTTCTCCTTAAGCTTAAGGGCTGCTTTGTAGACTGCGTTCCCTCCAACTATAGCAGACCTGCTTCCCCAGGTTCCCACTCCGACCCCAAGCTCAGTTGTGTCCCCGTTCATCAGTATAACCTTATCCTCAGGTACGCCTAGGACCTCTTTTAATATCCTCTTAACGAAGAGCTCGTGCCTCTGCCAGTGGGCGTTTCCTCCAAGCCACACCTTAACCATGCCTCCTTCAACCTTTATCTTTGCGCTCTCCCCTCCTTCAACCGCTGGTATCAGTATCCCGAAAGACACCCCAGCCCTCTTCTGCTTGAGGCTCTCGTAACCGATCTCCCTGAGGCCTTCTTCAAAGAACTTCTTTGAAGGAAGGACTTCAAGGCCTGTGGGAGACCTGAACCTTTCTTCGGGAAGGTTCTTAAGCCTCACCTCAACCGGGTCCATCCCTATCTCATCAGCGTACAGGTCTATCATTCTCTCTATGAAGAAAGCGGCTTCTGGCCTCCCGGCCCCGCGGTACGGCCCCAAGGGCGCCTTGTTCGTGTAAACTGAGTAGCCTTCTATGTACACGTTTTCTATCTTATACGGGCCCGTTATCTGGTAGGCTATCCAGGAGGGAGATGTTGATGATAGGTCGTCCGCGTACGCTCCTACGTCCACGTATATCTTTCCTCTGACCCCAAGCACCTTCCCCTTATCGTCCCCGTACAGCTCAAGCTCAGCCTTTGCCCCTCTCCCTGGCCTCGTTGCTTCTAGGTGCTCCTCCCTGCTCTCAATCCACTTGACCGGCTTCTTTGTCTTCATGCTCAAGTACGAGGCTATCACGTACTCAGGATACACAGCGCTCTTTGATCCGAAGGCCCCTCCTGTGTCAGCCTGAAATACGTTTATGTCTGATGGATCGAGGCCAAGCGCCCTCGATAAGCCCCTCTTTATCGCGTAAACGGACTGCGTAGATATCCAGACGTTGAGCTTTCCCGAGCTGTAATAAGCCAGTATGCCTCTAGTTTCAAGGGGGTTGGGGACAACCCTCTCCATGTACAGCTGGTCCTTAACAGCTTTCCCTTCAGCCTCAAACATCCTTCCTACCTCAAACCTTGCGACGACGTTGCTCTTTCTGTTTTCGTGGATCGGAGGGGAGCTCAATGCCTCCTCTATGCTTAGAATTGGCTTAAGGTCTTCGTACTTAGCCTCAACGCTCTCGGCCAGGTCCCTTGCCCTGTACTTATCTTTGTCGTAAACGGCCGCTATGGGCTGCCCGTAGTAAAGGACTTTGCCGCTTGCAAGAACTGGCTCAACCTCGTAGTCCTTCCCGGTCCTGTATGATTCCCCTACTGAAACAAGCTTCAGGTTGATGTCCTTAGCCGTTATTCCTCCGCTGACGGAAACCAGCTTAGCGTGGGCCCTCTTTGACCTTACCACCTCTAAGTAGAGCATTTCGGGCATGTCTATGTCTGCTACGAAGTTTCCCTTCCCTAAGAAGAACCTCTCAGTCCTTTCGCTCAATCCCCTTCACCTCCAAAATAGCATCAACTATTGGCTGATAGCCAGAGCACCTGCAGACAACTCCAGCCATGTGCTTCTTCACGCTTTCTTCGTCGATCTCCTTCACATTATCCAGTATCCAGGTCCCCAAGACTGATACTCCAGCTGCGCAGAAGGCGCACTGCAGGGACCTTCTTTTTGATAGAGCAGACTGAAGAGCGTTGAGCTGCCCGTCTTTAGCAAGCCCCTCAACGGTCGTTATCTTCTTTCCCTCTGCTTGAGCTGCTAGCATGAGGCATGACTTAGCTGGCATGCCGTCTACAAGGACCATGCAGGAGCCGCAGGACCCGGTCTCGCAGCCTACGTGAGTCCCCTTAAGCCCCGCCACGTCCCTTATGAAGTCGACAAGGAGCATCCTCGGCTCAACGTCTGCTTCGTAGTCCTTTCCGTTTATGTTAAGCTTTAGCCTCATCTTTTAACCACCTCTTCCAAGGACTTGTTCATTAGAGTATAAACCACCTTCTTCTTGTAGCCCTCCGTCCCGAACCTGTCGCTCTTTGTCTTCAAGGAGTTTGAGAAGCTTTGTATCATTTCTTTTGCAGCGTCAAGCTCATCTAGCTTAAAGCTCCCCAGCTCAAGGAGGACAGGCATCCCAACTGCTTCGCCAGCTACAGCGAACCTTAGGTCTTCTATCCTGTCTTCGCTCAATTTTGCCGCTGCAGCAACCATAGCGACGTAGTGGTCAAGGAACCTGATGAAGTGCTTGTTATAAGATGTCCTGTAGCCGAAAAGCCTGCTGTACTTCACGCCAAGCAGGATTTCCCCCCTTTCCAAGACGGTCCTGAAAGGCCCTTTGTAAAAGTCTTTTACATAAACCTCCCTTTTTTCATTTTCATTTACAACAACCGCTCTTGCCCCTATGGCTGTAAAAGCAACAGGTAGGTCGTTGCTAGGGTCCCCTAAGCAGACGTTTCCGCCTACGCTGCCCATAGATCTTATAGCCAGGTCTCCTACGCTCTCTGCGGACTTGATGACTAGCTCGCTGGCCGGGTCTTGTGGGAGCAGATGCTTAAGCTTGTAAAGCTTGATCCCTGAGCCTACGAATACCTCATTTTCGCTCACGCTGAGCTGGTTGAGCTCAGGTATTTCGCTTACGTCCAGGACGGCGTCTGGCCTAACAACTCTGTTCTTCAACATCAGTACGCCGACCGTTCCGCCGGAGATCACAAAAGGGCTCCTGAAGCGCTTGAACGCTTCAAATATGTCTTGAAGGCTTCTAGCTTTGACGTACTCAAACGGAACAGGAACCTTCATAAAAGAAATGATGGTTAACCTTAGAGATAAGCTTTTCAGATGAGCTTTAGCTCCTTGAGCTTCTCTAGGACCTGCTTTGAGTGCCCAACGGGCGTAACCTTGCTGAACACATAAGCAACCCTGCCGTCCCTGTCTATTATGAAGGTCATCCTCCTTGTCCTAGCTCCTGCCTGAGCTCCGTAGGCTTTTATTGCTTTCCTCTCAACGTCTGAAAGCAGGTCGAACTTAAGCCCCAGCTTCTCCTTGAACTTTTTGTGGGACTCAACGGTGTCTGCGCTGACGCCAAGAACAACCACGCCCCTTGAGCTAAGCTCCTCAAAGCCTTCGTTGAAGTCCTTTGCTTCAGCAGTGCACCCAGTTGTGAAGTCCTTTGGGTAAAAGTAGAGCACGACAGGCCTTCCCCTGAAATCAGAGAGCCTAACTATCTTTCCGTCCTGGTTTGGGAGCTCTATTTCTGGAGCCTGATCCCCAACCTTGACCATTGTGAAATATATTTTTTGCAGGCTTAAATATTTAATCTTCTGC
>CAYFJA010000038.1:0-7637 GCA_964343315.1 uncultured Nitrososphaerales archaeon | reverse complement strand
GCTGACGTCAGCGAGGCCGAAAAGCTCGCCAAGGACTTCTTTGAGCTAGGTAGGAGCCTCGGGGTAAACGTAAGGTCCGGGATAACCTACGGGGGACAGCCTGTAGGCAGGGCTGTTGGGCCTGCGCTGGAGGCCAGGGAGGCGCTTTTAGCGTTGATGAACCCCGCCCAGGCAAGCATGAGCCTGCTTTCCAAGTCAGCTTCTCTAGCAGGCATACTGCTAGAAGCTTCTGGAGTTGTTCAAAGAGGGCTTGGCTACGACGTTGCCCTAGACATGATATTTAAGGGTAAAGCATACGAAAAGATGAAGCAAATAATAGAAGCCCAGGGAGGAAACCCGAACGTTAAGCCCGACGACCTGCCAGTTGGGAGCTACAGGCACGTAATCAAAGCTGAAACTGACGGCTACGTAACTATGGTGGACAACGAAGCTATAGATGAAATAGCAAGGGCTGCAGGAGCCCCAATAGACAAAGGGGCTGGGGTTGTTCTGTACCAGAAGCAGGGGTACAAGGTTAACAAAAACGACCCTATCCTGGAGATATACGCTGAGAGGAGCTCAAAGCTTTCAGAAGCTATAAGCGTAGCTGAGAGGAAGAACCCAGTCCTGGTTGAAGGGATGCTGCTTAAGGTCTACCCATCGTTCTGAATTGCAGGGCTGCAGGATAAACGAGGATAGAGCAAGGCTGACCGCGGGCCTTCTGGCTTCTTTAAAGAAGAGCTGGTTTTATGAGGTTGAGCTTGAGGACCCCCAGCTTAAAGCTGTAAGGGATCTGAAGGAGAAGTGCGAAAGGGACTGCCTGTACAGGCTGGTGATAGCTTCTAGCTTAACAGCGTACAGGCTTAAGACCAAAGGCGAAGAATACTGGGAAAGCATATCAAGGTCATACAAGAAGGGGGAAGACCCCTATGAGTTTTTAACTAAATATTTAAGCGAGAACAGGGAGCTAGCGAGGTCCTCTAAGCTAAAGAGGCTTATTAAGCTTAAAGAAGCAGATAAAGCGATAAGCTTTAGATTTGATGCATACGAAAAGAACCTATACGCTCTTTACGAGGACCTTTTAAAAAGCTTTGGGGGGAAGTACCAGAAGACCTTTGCGCTAGCCTGCAAGATGTTTCACTACGCTCTAATAGCCCAGGGCACGCATAGAGAAGTTCCCATGGAAGTGCCCATACCGCTGGACAGCAGGATCATGAAGCTTACAGCAACGCTAGGGCTTGTTGAGAAAGGCTCAAGCAAGCGCTGCTTTCTTGAGGCCTGGAGGGAGGTTTCAGAAGAATCTGGAGTTGATCAGCTACACATAGACGCCTTTCTCTGGATAAAGCTTTACCCTAAGCTTAAGGAGCTAAAGTTATTATAAAGGGTTTTTAAGAGTACATGTGAGCTACAGGGAGCTTGTTGAAAAGGTTGCTGAGTATGAGCCAGACTACGACCTTGGCTGGATAAACGGGAGGATATTTAACTCTAAGAGGGTTATAGTGTTTGGGACCGGGAGGTCTGGGGACGTAGCTGATGCCTTCGTTAAGTTCTTGAGGAACATAGGCGTTGATCAGGCCTTTGGGCCCAACGACGTGCCTTACATATTTGGGCCTTGCGACTTTCTTATAGCAGTTTCCGGAAGCGGGTCGACTGAGTACACGCTGGAGGTTGCTAGGGTTGCTAAAGACGGGGGCTCTTTCGTGACCGCTATAACAAGCAACCCCGAGAGCAAGCTTGCTTCCCTCTCAGACAAGGTAATAATAGTTCCTGGAGCTCAGGGCTGGAAGGAAGCAAACTACTTCGAGAGGGCCCTGCTCGGGGAGTTCTCTGCGCCTCTAACGCCTCTGGGCACGCTTTTTGAGCTTAGGTCCTTAATACTTCTTCTTTCTCTTATATCCTACCTAAGGGGAGAAGAACTTAGGTCCTCTTATAGGTCTCTGATAAACCTGATAAGGGAGTTTGAGCCTGAGAAGTCTTACTACTCATCGCTTTACAGGCTGCTCCCCAAGGCTTCAAAATATGCAAAGAGAAAAACGATCGTTTTGGGTGAGGGGCTCAGCGGAATAGTTGGGAGGTTCTTCGCAACAAGGCTGAGGCACCTTTCTAAGGGCGAGTCAGAGAGGCTCGTGAACTTCTGGCTTGACAAAGGGACCGTAGCTGTTAAGAAGAACGACCTAGTTTTGATAATCTCCGGCTCCGCCTCAGAGTTCTTTGCTGGCCTAGCTGAAAAGGTCAAAGCAAAAGGGGCCAAAATAGTAACCATAACTTCGTTCAGCGACTCTAAGCTTGCAAAGCTTTCAGACCTTACAATAGCTATTCCCGGGAGGGAGATACTGAAGCTGAGAGGCCTCAGGAGCAGCTACTTCCCCCAGGACCCCAAGTACTCAGCCTTCGAGCTCAGGGCCCTATTCTTCTTGGAGAGCTTTGTTCACTACGTTGCTGAAAGGGAGAAGATAAGCGAGAGGGACATAAAGATGATGCACTCGGACTTTACCTAGATTATCTGTCCCTTCAGCTTCAAGCTTATGCTTCTGTATCCCCTCAAGAAGCTGAGCCTGTTCTCGTAGAGCTCCCTTATGTCGTCAACGTCGTATATCAGCATCGCGAGCCTCTCTATTCCCATCCCCCAGGCTAAAACTGGCCCGTCGTAGCCGAGAGGCTTCGTGACTTCGGGCCTGAATATCCCCATCCCGCACAGCTCTATCCAGTCCTTCAGCTTTTCCGAATAAATCATCGACTGCATTGAAGGCTCTGTGTACGGGAAGAAGGTTGGCCAGAACTTAACCTTTTCAAACCCGAGCTTCTTGTAGAAGGCCGTGAGGTAGCCCATGAGCTTCCTTATGCTTGCCCCCTCCTCTATAACTATCGCGTCAAGCTGGTGCAGCTCGACTAGGTGCTTGAAGTCAGGCTTTTCGTTCCTGAAAACCCTTCCTATGGTGAACACCCTTCCTTTGAGACCCCTGTATATCGCTTCAGCCGTAACTGTTGTTGTGTGGGTCCTTAAAAGTGCTCTCCAGGCAAGCTCCTGGTCCCAGGAGTAGCCCCAGCCCTTAGAGCCGGTAATCCAACCGTTTTCGTGAACGCTCTTAACCCTTGACACAAGCCCTTCGTCTCGCTCAACTATCCTCAAGCCCTTCAAGTAGAAGGTGTCGTGCATGTCCCTAGCGGGGTGGTCCTGGGGCGTGAAGAGGACGTCGAAGTTCCAGAACGAGGACCTCACAGCTGGGCCCTCTATCTCCTGAAAGCCCAGGCTCTCCATGATCTCCTTGAGGAGCCTTATGAGCTCAACTAGCGGGTGGACCCTAGCAGGGTAAACCCCGGGAACTGGCTTTGAGAGGTCTATGTCTGAAAACTTTACCTCCCTCCACCTTCCGCTGGCTATGAGCTCTGAAGTGAGGAGCGTCTGCTCCTCTTCTTTAAGGTCTTCTTCGCTCAAGCTGAAGCTCTCGGGGAGCTTAACCCATACGCTCTTCAGAGGATAAACCCTGATAAAGCTTGGCCTTTTCTTCAGCTCTTCTACCTCCTTCTTTTCTTTTTCATTTAGCTCTTCCAAGAAGACCCTTCCCTTCTCAAGCTTCTTAAAGACCGAGTAAACGTCACCAGAAGATATTGGGGAGCTTATAAGAGGGATCACTTCGTTTCCCTGAACCTTAACGAGTCCCATCCTCTTAGCTATCCCTAAGGCTGGGCCCGCCTCGCTCCCTAATAGGCTCTTAGCTTCTTCAAGGCTAATCTTTCCCTTCCTTAGAGCTTCGTTTGCAAGCTTAACCTCGGGGGTTCCTTCTTTAACAGCCTCGATCCCCCTTTCGTCGAGCTCAACAACAGCTTTCTCTTCAACGTAGTAGCTTATAAGATTCTTTTCCCTGAGCCACTCAACAACCCTCCTGGCCTGGTCAATGCTCAGCCCTGCCCTTTCAGCCAGGTCTTCAAGCCTCCCTTCCTTCGCCTTAATCAAAGCTAGAAGGAACTTCTTCTCGAGCGGGTGAAGGGATGGATGGGACATCTTTCTTAGCTTTACAATAAGATAGTATAAAAGCTTGGCGCTCTTATACGGGCCTCTTCAAGACCAGATCCTTGCTCCTTTCAAGGATGGCCTTGGCTTCGCTTAAAGATGAATCCCTCTTCGCTCTGTGCTCATCTATGAAGCCCCCAACGAGCTCAAGAGCTTCAGCCTTGCAGTCCCCGCATATCCTTAGCCCTCCCCTGCACTCGTCGTAAACCTTCTTTATCCTTTCATCGTCCTTTGAGAAGTAGACGTAGAGGTCAAAGACCGGGCACTTCTCGGGCTCCCCTCCAAGCTCCCTCTGCTCCTTTACCGTTGGCCTCCCTCCCGTGAACGCGTTCATTATCTTCTTCTTGAGCTCGCTCCTGCTGTCCGAAAGGGATATCATGGAAAAAGGAGACCTCTTTGACATCTTCTCCTCTCCAGTAAGGGACCTGACAAGCTTGTGGTAAACCGCAGAAGGCGCCTGAAGCTTTAGGTCAAGCCTGTGCTTGGCGGCCAGGTCCCTGGAAAGCCTTATGTGAGGGTCCTGGTCGGCCCCAACTGGGACTAGGACCGGCTTTGGCCCCCCGAATGGCTTTGACTGAGGCAAAAATATGTCGCCAGCTTGAACCAGAGCTGCAAAGTAAAGCGATATCTTCCTTTCCCCGTATATGTCCGCGAGCATGCTCAGCGTTACGTCGTCCGAAAAGATGAAGGCCAGGTCTGAAACGGCAAGGGCCATAGACTGCTTATAAACAACAGCCCTGTCTGCATCCATGCCAAGGGCTAGCATGTCAGCAACGTTCAAAACAGCTATCTCGTCGCTCTTCTCGAGGCTCTGGCCGTTGTCAACATAAGCCTCTAGGTCAGCTATGGCGTAAAAGAGCGTTGCCTTAGGGAACTTCCTCTGAAAGTATATCATCTGCTCGGCGGTTATCATGCTGCCTATGTGAAAGACCCCGCTTGGCTTTATCCCCGAGAGGACTGCGACCTCCTTTCCGGCCTTAGCCTCGGACATAAACTTGTCCAGGTCCCTGTGGCCAACCAGAAGCCCTCTCCTAAAGTACTTGTTGTCAGATAATTCTTCAAAGTTTCCCTGAAAGGGAGTTATCCCGAACTCTCTAATCAGCCTGTCGTAGTCCTTTATCTCTGAGCCTCCCCAAGGGTTTAGCGCGCTCAACTCTCAATATAAACCCTTGACTTAAGCATAAACTTATCTTTATTCTTTAGCTCAGCCGCGGGCTTTTTCCTCATCTTTCGTCAGAGCTCAGCCCTAGCTCATCACTTAAATCATGATTCCTTTTTGCTTATTTTAACCTTATCTTAATGTACTCGTATGCGTCCCTTTCGCTGTCAAAAGCGTACTTCACTTTCCTGAACTGAGACTTCAGCTCCTTAACCCTTCTCCTTATCTCGCCCTTATCTTCCTTTTTGATTATAGTTCTGTATATAAGGTCGGCTACCTCCTCCATCTCAGAAGGTCCCATACCGAGCCTTGTTATCTCCTGAACGCCCATCCTTATTCCTCCTGGGTTCTTGTAGTGCCTCCCTAACTTTATGTCCCCGGGTATCAGGTTCCTGTTGACTATTATGTTTGCCTCTTCAAGCTCCTTCTCCACAACCCCTCCTCCACCAAAATCCCAGACGTCCAGGACGACCTGATGAGACCTCGTGTACCCGTTCTTTTCTCCGAGCACCTTGAAGCCCCTTTCAGCCAGAGCCTCGGCCAGCTTCTTCGCGTTCCTGACGACGTCCCTCGCGTAGTCCTTGCCGAAGGCCAGCATCTCGGCGAACGTTACAGCCTTTCCTGCTACGTGGTGAAGGTGGTGGTTCGAGACGTTGCTCGGGAATACGGCGCTCTTGAGCCTTTCAGCGTACTTCTCAAAGCTTATTATCACCCCTCCCTGGGGTCCTGGAAGGGTCTTGTGAGTGCTGCCAGACATCACGTCAGCTCCTTCTTTTAAAGGCTGCTGGAACTCGCCCCCAGCTATGAGCCCAAGGACGTGGGCTCCGTCGTACATTATATAGATGTCCTCGGACTTTAAGAAGGGAGCCAGCTCCTTAACTGGGTGGGGGAACAAAAACAGAGAGCCCCCGAACACAACCATCTTAGGCTTTTTGCCTTCCTTCTTCAGCTTGTTTATCAAACTTATGGTTTTGTCGACGTCTATGTTCATTTCCTCAGCATCGAACGGGAAGTTTTCTACGACCAGACCCCTAACTGCGCCAGCAGTGCCTCCCAGCTCCTTTTTTCCGTACGTTATGTGCCCTCCGTTTGGGATGGCCAGAGATATTATGACGTCCCCAGGTTCTGTAAAAGCCGTGTAAACAGCTAAGTTTGCAGTAACCCCAGCTATGGGCCTGACGTCTACGTGCTCGGCGTCAAAAAGCTTCTTTCCAAGCTCTATAGCTGTGAGCTCAACCTGGTCTATGTACTTACAGCCAGCGTAGACCCTGTCCCCTGGCCAGCCTTCAGCGTACCTTGACATGAAGTCTGTTATTATTGCTTCCTTTACCGCATCGCTCACGACGTTTTCAGAAGCTATTAAGGTTAAAGCTTCAGAAAACCACCTGTGGTGCTCCTGAAGTAGCTCAAATATCTTCTCGTACCTATCCTTTGCGAACTCTAAATTGTCCATGACTCAATGTATTTGTTAAAGCCCCTTTAAATAATTTTTACAGACAAGGTAGAGCTCGCTGCTCTCCTTCCTGCTAGCCTTTGGCTTAGTAAGCTTCACGAAGGAAAACTCTGACCTTGCCCTCCTTACGATTTCGTTTATTCCTTCCCCGTCAAAAAGCTTGCACACGAAGTTCCCTCCCCTTTTAAGCTTCCTCTCAGCTATCTCCAACGCCTTTAAAGCGAGCTGCATCTGGACGTACTGGTCGTGCTCCCAGACCCCGCTAACGTTCGGCGCAAGGTCTGAGATGACAACGTCAAACCCCTCAAGGGATATATCTTCCTTCATTATGTCTAGCCTGAGGAACCTTATGTTTTCCCCTTCTACCTTTAAGGGCCTCTTGTCAACCGCGTAGACTTCGCCTTCAGGGCCAACAAGCTTAGAAGCTACCTGGGTCCAGCCTCCGGGGGAAGCCCCAAGGTCTAGGACCCTCTGGCCCAGCTTGAATATCCCGTACTTTCTGTCTATCTCCTTTATCTTAAAGGCAGCCCTGCTAACGTATCCTGCCTTCTTTGCCATCCTCCTGTAGTGGTCCCTTTTAGCTTCTTCCGGCCTCATTTCCTTCACCAGACTGAACGTAGCTCTGGTACTCAGACATAACCCATCTCTCGAGCTTTGTGCACGTCTTTGGGGATATTTCTCCGTCTTCGTAGCACTTTGAAGCCAAAGGACATGTTATGCACGGGGCTTCAGCTATGCTTTCAACGCTCAGCGGGATCAAGAGAGGCTTTATCCTGTAGGTCCACCTCCCGTCCTCAAGGACCTTCTCCCTCTTTATCAGCTTCCTCTTCTCTAGCCTGGTAGCTATCCTTGACCCGTCCCTGCTGGTTAGGTTGAGCTTCTTCCAGAGCTCGCTCTGAAGGATCCCCTTCTCCCCGCTCTCAACTATGAGCTTGTAGACCATGCTTATCAGGTCTTCTTCCCTGCTTTCTCTGGGCATTGATCTTTTGTTTTAAATCTGCGACTAAAAAACGCTTTCCCATTTTTAGCCTTCC
>CAYFJA010000037.1:4368-7755 GCA_964343315.1 uncultured Nitrososphaerales archaeon | reverse complement strand
AAGTAAGCAACCGTTTCAATAATCAAAGCCAAAGGCATGTAGACGTTCATTGGCTGAAGCCCGAACGCTGCTTGAGCTATGACAGCAGCTGGCGTTGCAGGCGAAAAAGCCAAAAGATAAAGAATGGGCTTAGGGAGAAAAGTGTAGGGATAAAAAATCGGAGGTATCACTGATAATATTATCGAAAGTATCGAAACTATACCCCAAACGTTTCTTATATGCTTCATAAGGCCTGCTATGATAAAGGCAAGAGAAGATTCAGAAAAAAGGAGGCTCAACATCAACAAAAACAGCACAAAAGATCTATAAACGGTAAAAATCTTAAAATAAATCCCTAAGGCTACATAGATAGCTACGCCAGGCAAAGAAAAGAAGAAGTAGCTGAGGATTAAACCTAACATATAATCTATCTTGTTAACGCTTGAAGCAACCAAAAGATCCTGAAACTTTAGCTCAAGCCTGAGGAAGGCCGCGTCCCCCGCGCTCGAAAGGGCGTTTGTTGACACTATCGATATGAACCCTCCTATTATTGCATACTCTATCAGACGTCCTTGAGAAATTAAGCCAACAAGAAACAGCATAGTTATCGGCAAGCTCATAGAAGCAATGACGTAAGAAAAGCCTCTGGGAATGGTGTACAATCCATAATAGACGGCCATGGCTAAAATGAACCTAAGGTTCAACTTCAACGCCATAGTAGAAGAAAAGGTCTTCTAGCGATATTTGCTTTACGTCGTACCCCATTTCTACGTACCTCTTAGCTTCTTCCACGCTTACATATGATATGTAGACGTTTCCAACTTTCTTCCATCCGTTCACAGGCTTTTTTGATTCAACCCTAACCTTTCCTTTAAATTCGCTCAAAACTTCTTCAGGCGTCCCTTGCTTCAGTATTCTTCCTCCTTCTATGAATACTATTTCGTCTGAAAGCGTTTGTGCTTCCTCCATGTAATGGGTGGTGATTATTATTTCAGACGGGAGTTCTTTTATCGCAGACCAAACCTCAACCCTAGAAAGAGGGTCGAGCCCAGTAGTAGGCTCATCAAGGAAAACAGTTTCAGCCCCCGAAGCCAAAGCCATGGCTACGAAGACCTTCCTCTTCATGCCTCCTGAAAGCTCGTCTGAAGGAACATTCCTTTGATCCCATAGGTTCACTTCTTTTAGGGCCTTTCTAGCCTCCTCTGAAGCTGACTTAAACGAAAATCCTCTGGCCGTAAGGTAAAGGAAAACGTGCTCATAAGGCGTAAGCATGCCTATCGGCCTAGCCTCTTGAGGTATGCAGGCGATCTTTTTTCTTATCTTTTCTTCATCGTTCAATATGTTTAGCCCGTTTATGAGCGCGTAGCCCGATGTAGGCTCAAGCTGCGTCGAAAGTATCCTTATTAATGTAGTTTTACCTGCCCCATTCCTCCCAATTATAGCTGTCCTTTTTCGAGAAATGTTCGCGTTTATGCCTTTTAAAGCCTCAACGCCGTTTTCATAAACCTTCGTTAAGTTTACTATTTCTATCACAGGCTGATTATCCCGAAGCTTTAAATTAAATTTACTTAAAAAAGCAGAAGACGTTAAATCGATCTTTTTGGAATCTTTGTGCGTGAGTTTACCTCCAGGGCAGAGAGAGATAAGGAGCTTTATCTACTACTCAGCGTTAAGACCTCCTGAAGTAAACATAGAATCTTACAGATTTAAGGTTCATGGGCTAGTAGAAAAACCTGCAAGTTTCAGCTACCAAGAGCTAATCGATATGATCGATTTTAAAGGAAAGCTGGACTTCCACTGCGTAACAGGATGGAGCGTAAAGGGAGTTGAAATGGAAGGCGTATCCTTCAAAAAGATAGCGGATATCGTTAGCCCAAGGGGTCCTTACGCATATTTTGTTTCTCTTGACGGATACACTACTGTACTCCCTACAGAAGACCTTCTTAAAGGGATCTTAGTGTTGAAGGTTGACGGAAAACCTTTGAGCTATGAAATGGGTTTTCCCGCCAGGCCATTTTTTGAGCACCTTTATGCGTGGAAGTCAGCTAAGTGGGTCTCCGAGCTCTTGTTCATCGATGAGTATAAGGACGGTTATTGGGAAGAGAGAGGTTATCACGAAAGGGGTAACGTTTGGCTGGAAGAGAGGTTTAAGGATGAGGAGGCAAAAAAGATCAAAAAGAGCCCAATGCGCTAGTACTTTGATAGCAAGTAAGCAAAGACCTTCGCGTCTTCAACCATGTTTGTTATCCTGCAGTACTCGTTTGGCGCGTGCTCTACGTTTTCTATAGTGTACCATACAGCAGCGCTGTAACCTCTTCTCCTAAGCGGAGCCGCGACCGTCCCTCCGCCTATGCCTATGAGCTTTGGCTCAAAGCCCCTAAGCTCCTTTATCGCTTCTTTTAGCTTTCTTACCACCTCTGAGTTAGGGTCTGTCTTTGGAGCTGGCTCCGCCTTCTGAATTACCTCCAGCTCAGCCTGGGCGCCGTACTTTTCGCTAAAAGAACTTAGGACGTTCTTTATAGCTTTCAAAACTTCGTTTAAGCTGTACTGAGGCAAAACCCTGCAGTCAAAACAGAACCTGTCAGTCCCCGGAATGGTGTTTATGTTTTGAACGTTGGCATCCCTCTTGGTCGGCTCAAAAGTGCTGTATGGGGGAACAAACAAAGGATCTATCTGATTAAACCTTGCGTGAAGTACGTCATCTATTTCTAAGGCTAACTTCATGGCCAACCTGTTGGCGTTCAGGCTCAAGTCAGGCCTTGATCCGTGCCCCTGCTTTCCCAAAACTTTAACGCAAAACCAAAGCAACCCCTTTTCAGCTATTTCTATTTCATCCCCTCTAGGATTCCCTGCGTCAGGGACGATGAACTCGTCGTTTTTTCCGAATTCATAGTTGTCAAGGACATAGTGCATCCCGTATTTGCTTCCAACTTCTTCATCTGACAGAAGGAGCAAACCTACGTTGTTCTTGTTTTTTATGCCGCTTTCAAACAATGCTTTAAAGGCGTAGATAGCTGAAACAACAGCCTGCCCATCGTCAGAAGTCCCTCTTCCGTATATTTTGTCCCCTTCAACTGTAGCTTTAAATGGATCTGTTCTCCAAAGGCTTCTGTCACCTTCAGGCACCGTGTCGATGTGGACAGCTATCCAAAGGGTTTTTTCGCCTGCAGAGCCTCTTTTGATAGCTAAAATGTTAGGCCTCAGGTAACCTAAGTGATCCACAGCGTCAATCCTTCTAACTTCGTCAAAGTTCAGGCTCTTCACTATCTTTTCCAGGAACTCAGCTCTTTCCTTTTCCCCTTCTCCGCCAAGCTCTGGGCTTATAGCCTTAATTGGGATCATTTTTACCATAGTCTCTACCATTTCATCTTTTAGCTTCTCCACGTGTCCCGCTAAGCTCATAGCATT
>CAYFJA010000037.1:0-4268 GCA_964343315.1 uncultured Nitrososphaerales archaeon | reverse complement strand
GCGAAGATGGTCCAGAAGTTTATAAAGCTAGGCCCTGCGTTCGTAAAGTTTGGCCAGCTTCTTTCAGTAAGATCTGACGTTTTGCCTCAGCCGTACATGGAGGAGTTTTACAAGCTACAAGACCAAGTTCCTCAGGCCCCCTTTGAAGAAATAGAAAAAGAGCTAAACGAGGAGTACGGCGACTACAAGAAGGTTTTTGATAAGGTTGAGCCCGTTGCTATAAACGCTGCAAGCTTAGGTCAAGTTCACGAAGCTGTATACAAAGGCAACCAAGTAGTTATAAAGGTTCTAAGGCCTAACGTAGAAAAAGTGCTTGAGGAAGACGTAAAGGCTATAAAATCTTTGCTTCCTTTTTTGTCCTTGATTTTTGGAAGATCTTTCGTGAGCATATTTGAGACTGTTGTTGATCAATTTTACGAAACAGCAAAGGACGAGATGGATTACGTCAAAGAAGCTAAGAACATGGAAATCTTGAAAAAGTTTTTATCTAAATATGAATTCGTTGTTGTCCCCAACGTTATAAAAGAAGTTTCAACAAAAAAAGTTTTAGTCATGCAAAGGGTTGATGGAATAAAAATAACCGATGTTAAGAAGCTGGACGAAGCTGGAATAGATAGAAAGGCTCTGGCAAGAAGGTTATCAAGAATCTACCTGAGCATGGTTTTAAGGGGAGAGGTATTTCACGCTGACCCGCACCCTGGAAACTTGGCCGTGAGCAGCGAAGGGAAGATAATACTTTACGATTACGGCATGATAGGCTCGATGAGCAAAGAAATGAGGGACAACATGATGTGGCTATACATGTCAATGGCTCAAAGAAACCCGAGCGAAATAAGGGAAGCTTTGATTGAGCTTGGTGTTCTAGATCCTTTTGCAAACCCGTTCGTTATAGAAAAAGCTATAGAGCTTGCTTTATCTGAGATGCAGGGTGTCGAAATATCAGAAGCGGATGTAAAAACATTAATGTATGTTGCAAACAAGGTCATTTACAAGTTTCCCTTCAAGCTTCCTAAGGAGCTTGTCCTTTATTTGAGGATGGGGCTCCTGTTGGACAGCGTGTGCAGGACCCTTGATCCAAGCTTTAACTTTATCTCAGAGCTTCCAAAGCTCTTTAGGGAAGAGGGGATTTACAGGGATTATTATATCTTCAGGCTGAAAAGGCTATACAAGAGGATCTCAAAAGCTATAGATTCTTCAATAAGGCTTGCCCCTATAATGGAAGAATATTACCAGCTTCAAATGTCGAAACAGTCTAGGTCTGAAAGAAGCCCAGGCTTTTACTTTGTAGCAGGAGTATTAACAGGGGTTTTTATTTTGCTTTTGGTGGCCTTTCTCGCAAGGGTAATATAGAAAACAATTTTTTGATAATTTGCGTCTCAAATGGTGAGAGTTTTTAGTTTATTTCTAATAAAAGCTTATTTATCGCAAAGTTATGATGGTTTACGTTAGAATTGGTCAAGGTAGAGGAGCTGATACAGGAAGCGATAAAAAGGTCAAAAAAGAGGAACTTCGTTCAATCAGTTGATATTATAATCACTTTAGACAAAAAGAGAATAAAAGCTCAGACGTTCAACGACTTAGTTTACCTTCCCGTCAAGTTCAGGTCTCCAGACGAAATAGTAGTAATAGCCGGTGGGGAAACTGCGCTTGAGGCTAAGAAGCTAAACTTAAAGCTTATTGAGCCGGACTACTTGGACAGGCTGGCTAGCAATAAAAGAGAAGCTAAAAAGCTTGCCTCAAAGAGCTATGCTTTTATAGCTGAAGCTTCGGTAATGCCTAGGGTAGGTAAAACCATAGGTCCGATATTGGCTCCAAGGGGAAAGATGCCCATCCCGATACCAGGTCCAGCAGCTTTAGCAGCAACCTTTGATAGGGTGTTGGCTAGCACTAGGCTCAGGGGAAGGAACGTCTTTGGCGTTCAGGCTAAGATAGGCTACGAGAACATGAGCGTCTCAGACTTAGCTAAGAACTTTAAGGCTGTTCTTGAGTATTTGGAAAAGAAGCTCCCACCAAAGTCAGTGGCAAGGGTTGGGGTTAAGCTCACTATGGGAGAACCTGTTAAAGTTAGCTACGACGAGGTGAGCGCGTGATTTGATGCGCGTTTACACAAGGAAGAAGGATTATCCTCCAAAAAAGAAAGAGATGTTTCAGAAGATCAAAAGCAACGTTGATAGCTACAAATACGTAGCTATAGTCGACCTATACAAGCTAAGGGCTGTTCAGATAAACGAGCTGAGGAAGAAGCTACAAGGAGAAGTTTTATTCATGGGAGTTAAAAACAAAGTTGCAGCTAAGGCTTTGCAGGGTACCAAGGCTGAAAAGCTTTCTGAGTTCATAAAGGGGCAAACGCTGCTAATGTTCTTTAACATGGACCCGTTTGAGCTGAACGTTTTGCTTGATAAAAACAAAGTTTATTTGCCGGCCAAAGCAGGCGACGTAGCAACGGACGATATAATTGTGCCTGCAGGGAACACCGGGCTACAGGCAGGACCCGTGCTCAGCGATTTTAAGGAGCTAAAGATACCCACGAGGATTGAAACTGGAAGCGTTTTCGTAACAAAAGATACTGTAGTAGCTAAAAAAGGCGACGTGATAAGCGAGAAGCTTGCGGCCCTCTTATCTAAGCTTGGGATAAAGCCCATTAAGTCAGGCCTATCCATCAAGGTAGTTTATTACGACGGGATAATAGTTAAAGGGGAAGACCTTAAGCTAGACTTAGAAGCTTACAAGAACGAAATAGCAGAAGGGTATCAAAACGCCTTTAAGCTTGCCTACGCCCTAGAGCTTCCGTATCCAGAAGTGTTAACTTTGCTGATTGCGGACAGGTACAACAAAGCAAAGAGGGTTGCTGTTGAAGCTGGATACTACTCAGATGAAACGATAAAAGAAATCTTGGCTGATAGGGAAGCGAAAGCATCCAGAATAAGGGCTCTTGTTGAAGGTAAGAGTTAGCCTTCAGTCTAATTCATTTTTTGTATACAGCAAGTTTAATAAGCGATTTAGCGATAACTATGGCTCATGTCGAGCCTTTCTGGCTTTTATAAGCTGAGCGTTGAAGAAAGAAGGGAGCTCCTAAAGAAGCTTGGCTATATTTCTGAAAGCGACGTTCGCGAGCTAGAAACCGGAGGCCTTGACATATCTGTAGCTGATAAAATGATTGAAAACGTCATAGGAATTATATCCTATCCAATAGGGGTGGCCACAAACTTTCTTATAAACGGAAAGGACGTTCTAGTTCCCATGTCACTAGAAGAACCATCAGTCGTAGCGGCTGCAAGCAAAGCCGCTAAGATAGCTAGAGCAGGAGGGGGCTTTAAGGCTGAAGCTGACGAGCCGGTTATGATTGGAACGATTCAGTTCGTCGAGGTTAAGAACCCAGAAGAGGCTGTCTACAAGATCCAGAAAGAAAGAGAAAACATAAAGAGGATGGCTAATGAAATGCTTCCCGAGATAATAAAGAAGGCAGGAGGTTTTGAAGGCTTTGACGTAAAAGTTCTTTACACAGATGTTGGGGAAATGGTTGAGTTTTACTTTTACGTTCACGTTCTGGACGCGATGGGAGCTAACACCATCGATACAGTGGCTGAAGGGCTGGCGCCTTATTTAGCAGACTTGATAGGGGGCAGGTATCTTTTAAGGATACTTTCTAACTATGCGGTCAGAAGGATAGCTAGGGCTGAAGCAAGGTTCCCCATCAAAGAGCTGGGAGAAAACGGCGATAGGGTTGCGATGGACCTGATTTACGCTTACAACTTGGCGAAGGCGGATATTTATAGAGCTGTAACCCACAACAAGGGGATAATGAACGGGATAATTGCCGTCGCCAACGCTCTCAACAACGACACGAGGGCTATAGAAGCAGGGGCCCATGCCTACGCGGCTAGGAGCGGAAAGTATCAGCCTTTAACAGAATACAAAATAGAAGGGGACTATGTTTTAGGAAAGATTGAGCTCCCGCTTCAAGTTGCTACAGTTGGAGGCTCAGTTGGTCTAAATAAAGTGAATAAAATAGCTCTTAAGCTTCTGGGAAACCCGACATCAAAAGAGCTTGCTGAAATAATGGCCTCTGTTGGTCTGGCGCAGAACTTTGCTGCCATGCTGGCTTTGGTCACCGAAGGGATTCAGAAAGGACACATGAAGCTGCACGCCAGAAGCCTAGCGCTTAGCGTGGGGGCAAAGATCGATGAAGTGGATGAAGTTGTTAAAAGGATGGTGGAAGCCAACAAGATAAGCTTTGACGAAGCAAAAAGAATCTTGGAGGAATTAAG
>CAYFJA010000036.1:6521-8211 GCA_964343315.1 uncultured Nitrososphaerales archaeon | reverse complement strand
TCAAACCCTTTTAACAGAGCTTTCAGCTTCAACAATCTTCCAGGAATAGTATGTTCCTAAGGCAAGGCCAAACCATATTATTGCTGCGCCAGCCAAAGCAACATAAAGCGCCGCTTGCGCTAAAGTAATGAAGTAAGCTTCTCCTCCAACAAAAGCAATGATCATTCCTGCTATAAGCGCGTAGCCTGTTCTTTTTTCTTGATCTCCAGATAAGCCTATCTTCTTAAACAAAAGCAACGCGACTACTATTGAAGGCAACAGGAAGAACCCAAAGTCTTGATGAAACCTCAAGTAAACAAAGTCGTGCAACCATCCTGGTGCGGCTCCAGGGGTAGCAAAACCGTAATATGTTTCGTTAAATTCAATGTAATAACCAGTCACCGTTATCGTCAGGTAAATTAAAATCCACGCTACCACCGTAGCTAAAAAGCTTGGATCGCTAAGCTTTCCTGTCCTCTTCATATAAACCAGCAGGCCTATTAACACAAAAAGAGCACCCCATCCTATCATCCCAGTCATGGCGTCGTCCATTGCTAAGCCGTTAACGTCGTTTGGACCAGAGGAGAATAAAGTCGGTATCGAGTAATTTCCAACCCCTGCAACTATGTAAAGCCACGTTACTGCTATAATCATATATATCATTATAAGAAAACCGACGGCGGCCAAAAACTTTGAAGAGCCTTTCATCTCGTTGTAACCAAAACCTACAGCAGCTAGGGCAACTATCCCGGCCATTATCAGGGGGAGCATTGTGTGCGAGTGAGAGGTTACCACGTTAACCGTCCAAGTCTGCACAGCCGTTGCGTTGAAATAACCAAGAACAGGATACATCGTTGAATTTATGTAGCTTGAAACAAAAGATGGCCAAGGCCCAAACCAAGTTATCCACCCTGCTATATGGCCCTCTACTGCCGCTATTAGAACTCCGAAGAGAGCTATGAGAACCGTGTAATAAGGAAGCCCCATAGATTCATAGCTTTTTCCGACGAGCTTGGGGTAAATCAGCATAGTTATGATGAGCCCTATAGCCATTTCATCCCCTATCAGGAAGGCCGCTATTTGAAGCCATAATGGGATTCCAAAGGCAAACCTGTCGTACACATCAAAGATGCCTGCTATTCCCGCTAAAGGAGTAACAATAAGCCCACCGTAAAGAACTGCCTCCCTGATCAAGCGGGCGGCTGTTCCCGTAGCTTTGTCGAGACCAAAGGTTATGCATATCAAGCAAGCTGAGACAGCTACTAAGGGCATGAATATCGCTCCGTGCCAATACAGAACCAACCTCCAGTAAATCCCAGGAGTCCAGTAATTTTCGTACGCTGGGTTTAAAAGAGGGGTAATCGCGTTAATTAAAGGAATGATCGCGGTTAAGCCTAAGGCCCAAGCTACGTTCCAGAGAGCTACAAATTTTGCGTTTATCTTAGGCAAGAATCCGTTCATGCTCTATCACCTCACGTTTTAGGGCTTTCATTTCCGAAGTAAACTTATCCTTATAGGGATATAATTGTTTATGACAACATAACTTAAAAAATCAAGTTCAAAACTTGACGATTGTCTAAATCTTAAAAAATATAAGGAAAAAATTTATTTTTTGCAAAAAATTTATCGAACTTTTACAAACTTTATTTTTTAATTTTTCAACTAATATTTAAACTTTAATCTAACAAATCTAACAAAAAGCACGCTCTTT
>CAYFJA010000036.1:0-6421 GCA_964343315.1 uncultured Nitrososphaerales archaeon | reverse complement strand
AAAGATGAGCTTTTGTTAAAAGTCTCTTTGCTGAATTTAGCAAAATAAAGCCCAAACAAAAATTAGCTGTTTTATCCGCTTTATTTTAGGACTTATAGAGCTAGTACTCTTGCACAAAGCCTTTGGGAATTCTGTCAGCGTTCTGCCTTTCTATCATCCAGTTTGGGTACATGCTCCTCAAAGCTGTTAGCTCATCTAGCTCCTTTATGTGCGACGCCTTTAAGTTTACATCTACCGCTCCCAAGTTCTCCTCAAGCTGTTCTATAGTCCTAACCCCTATCAAAACTATTCCTCCTTTATTTATAAGCCAAGAAATCGCGACTTGAGCTGGGGTCGCCCCTACTTCTTTTCCTATTTCCTCAAGCTTCTTTAATAAGGGAGGAAGCTGCTCCTTATTAAAGTATGGGAACATCCCTCTCCTAGCAAGCCTCGTGTCAGGAGGAGGCTTCTCTAGATCTGTGTATTTACCAGATAAAACCCCTCCGTGAAGGGGGCTCCAAACGATTAAGCTCATCTTAGAGTATTTTAAGAAAGGCAAAACCTCGTATTCAATGTCCCTGTTTAAAAGCGAATAGTTCATCTGAGCTGAGACATAAGGCGTGTAACCTTTCGCCTTAACTAGTCCCTGAATGTAAGCTATCTGCCAAGCAGCAAAGTTTGAGACGCCGGGGTACAGCACTAAACCTTCTCTTATTAGTTGCTCCATGGCCTCAACGCTTTCTTCTATAGGTGTAAATGAATCCCAACCATGGAACTGATAAAGATCAATATAATCTGTGTCAAGCCTCTTTAAGCTTGCTTTTACTGAATTAAATATGTGCAGCTTTGAGAGGCCAACGTCGTTAACTCCCGGGCCTGTTTTCCCGCGAACTTTAGTAGCAATAATTACTTCTTTTCTGTAGGGTTTAACAGCTTCCCCAAGTATTTCTTCAGCCCTTCCCATTTCATATACATCAGCAGTATCGAAGAGGTTAACGCCAGAGTCATAAGCTTTCTTAACAAGCCTGTTAGCAATTTCCATAGGAACAGTCCCAAGCTTCGATATGTCCTTTTCGCCAAAGGTCATGGTTCCCAAGCCTACAACTGATACTATAACGCCCGTGTTACCTAACCTTGTGTACTTCACAAATTTATATTTAGCAAAACTAATATATTTGCGTTTTTAAAGCGAGCCTCAGCTTAAGCCCTGAACTTTTCCTTCCCTGAGAGCTATTTTTACTGCGGCGCTTATGTCCTTTTTGAAGGTTGCCTTTCCCTTTGGCGTTGTTTTCCTTTCGCTAACAAGCATAAGTATGTCTTTTTTCCTTAACACCTTAGAAACCTCGGATATTATCTTTATAGCTACTTCCTGATTTCCGTCCCCAACTTTTATGTTTACGAATTCAAATTCGGGGAGTATTTGCTTTACAAATTCCACGACCTCTTCCACGCTGTTAAACACCCTCAATAAAAGAGGAAAGCTGTCTAGGGTTAGAGCTACTCCTGTGGCCTTGCCCGGGTCGATTCCTATGTTAACCGTTTTATATTTAGTTACCGACTTGAAAGCCCTTATCGTGTCCAAAGTTTCATTAAGAGTCATGGTTTCGAAGTAGACCTTCTCCCCCTTAACTAAAGCCCCCTCGCTTTTTGTAGTAAAAGTGACGCCTTCTTCGGGCTCCCTTCCAGGCAGGTACACTTTAAAAGGTATGCCAGCCTTCCTGAGAAGGCTTATGTAATAATAAAAAGCTCTCCCGTTAAGCGTTGAGACGCTAACTTTTTTAAACCTCATTCTATCTTTTTGATCTCAAAAGTAAATGCGTTTGACTCGTTCTGAAGTTTAAAGAGAATTTCTCCCAAAAGGTTCCCTAAAAATATATCGTCCACCCAATTTTCTTTAGGCTTAAAAGTTATCAGAAACTTGTACTCTTTTTCTGTCACGTTTTAAAAGTTATTTAGCGTAAATAAAAACATTTCCTTTTCTTTAAATTTTTAGCAATCGTTTATAAGCTTAGCCGTTCCAATAAGCTACGTTTTTCTAAGGGTATAATTGGGCTGTCTTGTGGCTTAACTCATAAAAGCTATTTTTAAATTCATAAATTAATAACTGAAAAGTAAAATGAGCTAACGAACCAAAGATTAAACATCGTTAGTGAGCTGCTTTTAGTGAGATTCACCAAAAGAAAATTAACATAAAAAAGCTTATAACCTAACATCTTAATATTATATTTTTAAAATGAGCTACGAATTTTCCCCTCAACTAAAGAAGACCTGGGAAGACATTAGGACGATGAGAGTTAGAGGTGCGGGCAGAATAGCGAGGGCTGCGGTTGCTGCTTTAAAGGAGGAAGTATTTTATGTTAACGACAAATCGCCTGAAGAATTTCTAAAGAGAATGGAGGCGGCGGCAAACTATTTAAAAACTTCAAGGCCTACCGCGGTTTCGCTTCCAAACGGCATTAACACGGTAATCAAGAGCATACAGAGAGGGATTGCTGAAGGGTTAGACTTAAAGTCGTTAAAAGAGAGGGTTGCGAAAGAAGCAGATGAATTTATTCAGAAGAGCATAGAGGCTCAAAAAAAGATCGGAGAGATAGGCGCAAAGAGAATAGTTAGCGGAGATACTTTGTTGACCCATTGCAACAGCCAGTCTGCCATAAGCGTTATAGAAACTGCGTTCAAGGAAGGAAAACAGATAAAGGTTTTTGTGACTGAAACAAGGCCAAGGTATCAGGGAAGGCTTACGGCCGCTTATTTAGCAGATATAGGAGTTGACGTGACCCTCATACCCGATACTGCCGCTAGGCTTTACATGAGAAAGATAGACAAAGTGGTTGTGGGAGCCGATGCGATAGCTGTAAACGGGGCCGTAGTGAACAAGATAGGGACATCTCAGATAGCGGCCCTGGCATATGAGTCAAGGACAAGGGTCATGGTAGCGGCTGAGACCTACAAGATAAGCCCGCAAACCTACTGGGGAGAACTGATTGAAATTGAAATGAGGAGCCCTTACGAAGTAGCCCCTAAGAATTGGCTGGACAAGCACCCAAAGATAAAGGTCCTGAACCCAGCCTTTGACGTTACGCCTCCGCATTACATAGACTTTATAGTTACTGAAAAAGGGATTTATCCTCCTCAAGGAATCATAATGCTCTTTAAGGAGCTTTATGAGCTAAGCTAACAAGACTGTAACTGTGAGCATATATATTGCTATCCAAGTGATTATATAAGAGCCAAGGCCGTGATAGCCGGCCTTGGATTTTCCGATCACTTTTACCATATTTTTTGATGCATATACATAGAACGAAGCGAAATAAAATATCAGCGGCATCACCAGCGAGTAAGACCACATGCTGTGGACGTAGAGAAACCCGCTCAAAACTCCTGCAACGGCCGCTAAGACGACTCTTGTCCAGTATAGCTTATTAAGCTCTTTTTCTTTCATCTTTTCTATGGATTTTTTATCTGACCTAGAGCTCGACGCGCTCATATCTAAAATCTCCCAGATAATACAAGGGAGATATATTAATAACGTTTACTCGCTTGACGAGCTTAGGTATTCGTTTACGATAAAGGATTTCGAAAACTCGCTGAACGTTCACCTTGATATAGGCGTGTGGCTCTCAGACAAGTACATAAAAGAAAGATGGGAGGGGGAGTTCATAAGAAGGCTTAGGGATTTTCTTGAGGGAAGCAGGATAGATAACTTAGAGGTTCCAAAAGGGCAGAGGATAGTTAAGCTCTCCCTGAGCTCCGGTTACCTATACCTTGAGCTCTTCGGGGGAAAGAACGTTATTTGCTGCGATAAGCAGGGAATAATAACATGCTCTTTAAAAGAAGAGGAATTTAAAGAGCGAAAGGTAAAGGCAGGGGAGCTCTACAGCCTCCCAAAGCTCAAGGGAATGCCCTTAAAGGACCTCCCTGAGCCTCCTTTTAACGAAGGAGTCAGCCTTATAAAGCACCTAGGCTTTTATCTCGCTGCTCCGAAAAAGCTTTTGGAAGAAATAGTTTTTAGATCTGGGGTAAGCAGGGAAAAGCCTGCTAACTCCCTGAGCGATAGCGAAAAGGTCTCAGTTATAAGGGCTATAAAAGAAGTTGTAGATGAGTGTTACTCCTCTCAAAAACTTTACCTTTATGAAGACGGAACTTTTTCTTTGATAAGGTTAAGATCAAAGGGAGAGCCTATAAAAGAGTTCCCTGTCCCAATTGGGCTAAAGGATGCTTTTGACGAGTTTCTCTTTAAAGTGGAGCAAGAGGACGAAGAGGAAAAGAAGAAAGCGCTGGCTGAAGCTTACTTAAAAAAAGCTGAGCTTCTCAGGGAGTTGGCGGAAAAAATAATGAAGAGCCCCGAGGATGAAGCCGTTAAGTATATAACAGAAAAAGGAGGGTTGATAAAAGAAGGCTTTCTCAGCGTTGCAGGGGAGAGCGTAAAGTTTGAAACACTTCCTTCGGCCGCTTCGAAGCTATATGAGATAGCTAAGAATTATGAAGCAGGAGCCAAAAAGATACTTGCTTCAAAGCCTAAGCAGAAAGAAAAGAAGGTAAAGGTCGTAAGCGTAAGAAAAAGGGAATGGTATGAAAAGTATAGATGGTTCATAACTTCTGAGGGTTTTTTATCTGTAGGAGGGAGGGACGCGAGCAGCAACGAAGCTATCCTTAGAAAGTACTTAAAGCCAGAAGACCTTGTATTTCACGCAGAGCTTCCCGGCTCCCCTTTCTTTATAATTAGCTCTAAGGCAGGGGAAGCTTCGATAAAGGAAGTAGCAACTGCAACTGCTTCTTTCAGCAGGGCCTGGAGGATGGGCCTAACTGCAGCTGACGTATACTACGTGAAAGGGGATCAGGTTAGCTTTTCAGCCCCTTCTGGCGAGTACTTAAAAAAAGGAGCCGCTATGATCCTGGGAAAAAGAAATTATGTAAAGGGGGTAAAGCTGAAGCTTGGCGTAGGATTAATAAAGGTTGGGGAAGAGCTAAAAGTTTTCTGCGGTCCTTTAAGCGCAGCCTCAAAACACTGCGATTGGTTCCTAGAGATCGAGCCCGGAAAGCTTTCCCAGTCTGAAGCAGCCAAAAAGATTCAGAAAAAACTTTCTGAGCTCTACGGGGTAACAGTTTCGCTTGAAGAGGTTCAAAGGGCCCTTCCAGCTGGAAACACAGAGGTTGTAGGGGTAAGAAAGAGAGGAGACATACCTTATATATAAGAAAAACGATTTCGGGTTGAAAGCGTGTAGCTGTCTCTAAAAAACAATAAGGCTGAATTTTTGCCCGTTTAGCTATGACCTCGCTATCCTTAGCAAAGTTTGCTTAGCCACATTTAACCCGCGTTGGTGCTCTGAACGTTTGCGAGCAAATTTAAATAAGATCTATGATTCAATTTATGATGAGAATTTCCTTAAACATAAAAAATCAATCTTTAGATAAAGACGCTGATCTTTACCTTATCTCCATCCTTTAAGTTAAGCTCTTTCCTCAAGTTGTACTGAGAGATAACTTCTACAACGTCTAACCCGTAATGTGATCTTTCAATTATAAGAACAGCCCCCCTTACATCTTCTATAAAAGCATGATAGCACCAAAGCGAACCATAAGTCCTTACCCCGTTGCTGAACCCTTCTATCTTTATTGCAAAGTTTTTATACTGATTCAGCATCTCCCTTTCTTTTAAGTATCTTTCAAAGATCCTGACGTTTAAGGTTCCGGGGTATGGATCGAAACCCAGCTTTTTTATGAACTGCTCCCTGTAGCCGGGAAGCGACATGTAATAAGCCCCTTCACCAAATCCGCTGAAGACCACGCCTTCCAAGGTCAGAGTAGCTGGGGCCTCCTCCAGTTCGTTTCTCAGAAGAAGGTAAACTGTCACCAATAGGTCCAGCCCTTTTTGGGTTAATTTAACTTCTGTTCCTTCTTTTTCTACCTTTCTTTCTATTAGGCCTTCTTTTTCTAGCTTTGAAAGGTACAAACTAGCCGTTTGCTGGGACTTTCCCAAAAGCTTAGCAAGCTCCTTAGTTTTTACCGTTATGAATTTGTTCTTAGCTCCTAAAAGCAGCAACCTGAAGAGAACCTCAAAGTTTTCCAGCTCAACCTTGCTCAACTTTCACACCTTTTCATAGATGCAAAAAATGTAAAAATAAGCGTTTTCTTAGACCTCTGCAACCACATCAATCTCTGTTAAAATATCTTCGCTTATAAAACCGCACACTACTGTGGTCCTAGAGGGCTTCTGGGGAAAATATTGCTCAAAAAGCTCGTTCATTTCTGTAAAGTACTTCTTGTCAGCCAAATAAACTGTAACTTTTATCACCTTCTCTAAAGAGCTGCCCGAGCTCTCCAGTATTGCTTTTATTCTTTTTACAGCATTTTCAAACTGCTCCCTGAAGCTTAAGCTTCTTCCTTTCTCAGTTCCTATTTGTCCTGATACAAAGATGAGACCGTTGCTTATGACTGCATG
>CAYFJA010000035.1:0-8337 GCA_964343315.1 uncultured Nitrososphaerales archaeon | reverse complement strand
AGCTCCTTAGCTAGAGCTATCAAGAGGCCTAAGCCGTACTGAACGTCGGGATCCCCTAGGGCTCCCATGAGCCCCCATAGCCCAACTTTGTTTATGTTCTCCATATCTATGCTTCCCAGAGCGTCCACCAAAGCCTTTGTAATTTCAGCAATATTAACCTGAGCCTGGTTTAATTTGTCTGCTTCTGCTTGAGAAACTCCGTATAAAAGGGAAGCCAATATAGCTACCGACCTCATCAGAGCCGGGTCTGAAGCCACAGATAAGAAAACGTCTCCGCTTTTTTCTGAAAGAGTCTTCAGCAAGCCCAGCATCCCGCTTTCCTTAAGGCCTGAAAGGACCTCATTCAGGTCTTTTAGGGATCTTACAAGTTCCTTAACCTCTTCCTCAGTCAGCGGAACCTCCGCCATCTTCACACCACCTCCAACCCATCTAGCCAGCCGTGGTAAAAGGCCTGCTTCAAGAACTTAGCAGGAGCATATTTACCCAAGAAGTAGCAATTCATGCTGTACATCCCCGATCTTTCGTCAAAGGGCGTTTCGCAAGTCCCAGCCCAACCAGCGTTCCCAGCGTACCCAACGCAGGTAACTGGCTGTAGCCCCTGCTTTGGGCTCATCCCTCCAACCATGTCTCCGACCAAGTTAGATGCAGCTGTCTCTGCTAAGCTCTCAACAAAGACCCCCGCAAGACCTATCCCGAGCGGCGGAAGGCTGTGCTCCCCTGCGAAGTACACTTCACAGTACTCGGGGTGGTTCCCCTTTGGCGTCACCTGAGTCCACCTCGGGTCCTGCTTCCAGGCAAACCCTTCGCTGTTGGCTAAGGCTTTCGGTAGCCTGGGAGGCGGAACCTTTATTAGAAGGTCGTACTTTACTTCTGAGCCCTTTAAAACAACGGTCTTGTTGTCTGACCTTATTTCTTGGAACTGGGCGTTCGGGATGTAGTTTATCTTTCTTTCTTCCAGCTCTTTTAGCAGGAACCCTGATATTGATTTGCCCAAGGGAGATGCAGGAGAAGGCATTGGGTCTATTAAGGTTATGTTCACCGCTTTACCGTGGGCTTTGTAAAAGTCGCTCAGAACCGTTGCTGCCTCATAGGGATAAATCCCGCACCTAAACGGAAGCTCGGGTATTAGGATTACTATATTTGAGCCGAACTTTACTTCCTTCAAGGCCTGGTTCATCTTTATAGCTCCATCCAAGTCATAGTTGTGGTACCCTTCTTTATCAAGCCCTGGGTACGCGTCCCAGCCGTTGTCTGTGCCTAAGCTAACTATTAGGTAGTCGTAAGAGTAGGACGACTTGGCCCCCTTAACTGTTCTGTTCTTCAGGTCTACTGACTGAACTTCGTCTTGCACAACTTTCACGCCCTTGCCTTCGAGGGAACTGAGCTTTGCTCTTGTTTTCTCTGGAGTTGTGTAGCCTAAGGCTACGTCAAAGAAGAGCGGAGGCATGTAGTGGTACTCGTTCTTTTCTATCAGGGTAATTTCGTAATCTGAAAATCCTAGGTCCTGTGTGAGGGATTTTATTTTTTTCACAGAAACGTACCCGCCTATTCCTCCTCCGAGGACAACGATCTTCTTCATTTCTCTTCTCTGCTTATCTATACGTTTGTAAATTTATAAACGTTGTTTTTCAACAATTAGCTTTACATTTTTTAAAAAAATAAAAGGTTATTTTTTAAAATAACTTTATTTTAAATAAACGTTCAAATTAAATTTTTTAGTTTCAAAAAGTTAAACTTAAAAGCGCTTCTTTTGTTTTCAACCGGATTAATTATAACTTAAAATTTTGTTACTAACCTATTTTGTTTATTTATTGGAAATCTTTAAATAAACATGTTTACTAAAAACTTGCATGAATCGATACGAAGGGGTTTTTGTGATAGTTCTCCTTTTACTCACTGCAGGGATATCCTACTACGCAGGAGCTTCTCAAATTCATACTCCTTCGTTCAACGCTATAGCTGCTTCCCTTTATGCCCCCTTCTTAAAGAAGGCCATGGAGGAGGCTGGTGTTCAGGGCTCTGTGACAGCGATGGGTTCGGTCGCGGCAGCTCAAAGAATACTTCTCTCCCCTAAGCAGTACTCCTTCTTTCTTTCGATAGATCCCGCCGTAATAGAAGACATATTGTACCCAAAGGGCATTTCATCTTGGTATATAGCCATAGCCAGCGACCAAATGGTAATAGCCGTTTCTCCTCAGTACGTAAAATACGTGAGCTCGCTAAACCAAAGCCTATATCAGGCTGAAATAGAAAACAACACAGCTTTGGAAAAGAAGTACCTCTCTGAAATACTGGACATAGTACTTTCCGGAAACGCCACTGTTGGGACTTCAAACCCCAACACGGACCCGGAGGGATACAGAGCCCTTATGATGCTTCAGCTTTCGGGCCTCTGGACAAAGGACAACATAACCTATTATGTTTCTAAGCTAGAATACTTAAATGAAACCGGCAAGCTTTATGAAGTAACAGCAGGTTCAGCCCTTTTTGCCTACCTTGAGTCCGGGACTGTAGCGTACGATATAGCAATTTACAAATCTTCTGCCATTGCTCAGAAGCTGCCTTATATACCGTTGCCTCCAGAGGTTAACCTTGGAAGCTCAAGCTTCAGCTCCTTTTATCAAAACGCTTCTGTTACCATAATTTCAAACGGACAGAAAGTGACCTTGAGGGGAGCGCCTATCTACCTTTGCTTTACTATACCGAAAGGCTCTCAGGACGAAGAGCAGGGAGCCGTTCTTGCGCTCTTTATATTATCTCCTGAAGGCAAGGATCTGCTGAAGAGCTTTGGCGTTGAGCCTTTGAGCGAACCGTTGTTTTTCGGAAATATTTCTGATGTTCCTGCGCCTTTAAAATATTTTATAAATTCTTCGCTGGTTGAGCAGGGTTGAGGGAGAAGCTCTTAGTTGTGCCCGTCTACATAATAGCCGCCTCATTTCTAATTCCAATAATCATATTATTTTACTTGAGCGGGATAAGAGGGATAATTGGTGCCTTTGCGGACAAGGGCTTTGCCTACTCGCTTTTATTAACCCTTCTGGGAGCCGGGGCCGCTACCATAGTTAATATCGTTTTGGGCACGCCAGCAGCTTACTCGCTCGCTAGAAGGCTGGTTAAGTGGGAATCGTCATTGTACGACGTCCTTCTGTCCCCGATTTCAATACCGCACACAGTGGTAGGAATAATGCTTTTGATTACTTTCTCACCAATCTCGCCCATATATTTCTTAACCAAGTTCATGAACCCTGTTAACACGTTCTTTGGGCTAGTTCTGGCAATGTTCTTCGTTTCTGCGCCCATATACATAATGTCGATGAAGGAGTACTTTGAAAAAACGGACGAGACCCAGGAAATGTTTGTTATGAGCCTAGGCAACGACAGGCTGAAGACGTTTTACAAGGTCGTTTTCCCAACTTCTTTGGGCTCGATAATCAGGGTCAGCATGATAAGCCTTGGCAGAGCCTTGAGCGAGTTCGGCTCGCTCGTGATCCTCACCTACACGGTAACTTTGGCTCCCTTCTTTACCTTCGTCAGCCCGGCGACCGTTTACATATGGTACAGTTATGAAACGTACGGGCTGATCCCAGCTCTGAGGTATTCTTCTGCCATGCTGCTTGTTTCAATGGTTCTTACTTTAATAGTTTACTTGACGAGCAGGAGAGCAGGATGACTGGGCTTGAATTCGAAGGCTTTTCGGTTCTTAGGGAATCTTTTCAAGTTGGACCGATAAGCTTGAGCTTAAACAAAGGAGATAAGCTTTTAGTTTATGGTCCAAACGGTTCAGGGAAGACCACTTTTCTGCTTGGAGTTCTGGGAGCTCTTAAAACAACGGGTTCTCTTAAACTCAACGGAAGGGAGATCTCATACCTTCCTATAAGCAGAAGACAGATCGCTTATCAGCCAGCCCAGCCCTCAGTTCCCAGCTTAAGGGTTAAAGAGATATTAAAGCTATCAGGCGGCTACGACGAAAGGATAATAAGAGGACTAGGCCTCGAGCGTATTTTGGATAAAAAAGGAAACGGCCTTAGCGCCGGTCAGGCCAGGATGGTCCAGCTAGCTTCTGTGCTATCTAGCAAAGCAGCGGTTATTCTGTTGGACGAGCCATTTGCTTTTCTTTCAGAGGAAGCTCGGGCGAAGGTCTCTGAGCTGATATTCAGCGATGAAAGAATAATCATATCGACCTCGCAGGAGAGAGACGAAAGGTTTAACGCTTTTATAAAGCTCAACAGAGGTATACCTGAAGAAATTGTCAGCCAAAGGGCTTTATAAATTTGATCAGGAATTAATTAAAAACGCTTAAATTTGAAAGAATATAAGTTAAAATCATGAAGGCTTTAATTTTAACAGAAAATGAAGCTGAAGACATCGAAGTTCTCTATCCGTATTACAGGCTTCAGGAAGAAGGAATTGAAGTTCACGTGGCCGCCACAAAGAGGGGTCAGGTTACTTTTAAGCACGGGTACTGGCTCAACGCAGATCTTGCTTTTGATGAAGTGAATCCAGACGAATACGATATCTTGATACTCCCGGGAGGCAGGGGCCCAGAGAGGGTCAGGCTTAACAAGGCTGCTTTGAACATAGTGAGGAGGTTCTTTGAAAAGTCCAAGCCAGTAGCGGCCATATGTCACGGGCCGCAGGTCCTAATCTCAGCTAACCTTGTAAAGGGCAGAAGGCTTACGTCTTGGCAAGGCATAAAAGACGACGTAATAGCGGCTGGAGGAACTTATGAGGACAAGCCTGTTGTTAGGGACGGAAACCTGATAACGTCAAGGCAGCCTTCAGACCTCCCGTACTGGCTTACAGAACTAATAAAAGCCATCAGAGAAATTAAGGGCCAATGAACATATTCTTAATTTCTGTATCGATCATATTTTTGGGAATCATTTTGACCATAGTGGGTACTATATTAAAAGCGGGCGAAATGGAGAAAGAAGAGGAGGAGTCAGAAGAAAAGGAGGAGGAGAAAGAAGAAAAGAAGGTTAAGGCGGGAGGCATAATTTTGATCGGCCCCCTACCGATAGTTATAAGCAACGATAAGAAGCTCTTGGAAATTTTGCTGATAATAGTGATTGTGGTTTTAGTAATCTACCTGCTCCTCTTTTTCCAAGTCTTCTGAAAGAACATAAAAGGATCCGTCTGTTAAGATATAAACGTATATGTCCTTGACAACTTCGTTTCCTTTCACAGACCCTGAAGCCTCATAGTGTATGTCGTCATAAATTTTGGTGAAGTTGCCCTTCAGCTTTATGCCCGCTTCATCAGCCTTTTTTATCAGCAGCGATGGTACCTCAATCAGCTTTGTCCCCTTTTCAACTTTTATTTTGAGCACTACGTTTCCTGAAATAGCCGCCTTTATGGTATCGAAGGCCGTTTTCAGGTTCTTAAGGGCCCTCTTTTCCAAGATGTAAATGTTTTCAGGGCTAGTTCCAAGTTCCTTTGCTATTTCTTCGTGTTTCTTTCCCATCTTCCTCATGCTGAGCACTTGAAGCTGTCTTTCTGTCAGAAGCCCAATCTTTTCTTTTTTAACCAACTCTAAATTAAGTTAGCAATTTCTGCTTAAAAACGTAACTTTTATGATTTAAACGGGTTATGCAAAACAGAAAGCGCCGTTGAGCGGCGCATAGTTAAAATAAATAAGTTAATTAATGCAGAAAGCGTTCTTTAAATTATGGAGCTCTTAAGGATCAAGAAGCTGCAGGACGCGATGAAGGGTAAGGCAAATTATGCGATAGTTTCTGTGGGGCCAAACTTTTATTACCTGACCGGTTACCTTCCTCTTGAAAGCCCGGACAGGGCTTTCTTTTTGGTCGTTCCTGATGAGGGAGAGCCATTTGTTTTGGCTCCAGAGCTATACTCATTTGAGTTGGAGAAGCTCGAATTAGAAAAGGTGTTCTACAAAGACGGCGAAGACCCGTATCAGAAGCTGAGCTCTTTGATAAAGGGCGGGGTAATTCTACTGGACGATGGAATGAGCTTCAGGCAGGTCCTCAGGGTTCAGACTAGCGTTGAAGCAAAAGCTTACGGTCTTTTGTCAACGGTTATCAACGAGCTTAGGGTTGAGAAGGATGAAAGCGAGCTAGAGCTTATAACAAAGGCGGCAAAGATAGCTGACAGGAGCTTCGAAAAGGTTGCATCAGAGGTTTACCCAGGGCTCAGAGAGGACGAGCTAGCAGAGATCATAAACGAATATTTAGCTTACTACGGAGCGGAAGGCCTCGCCTTTAAGACCATTGTAGCTTCAGGCCCAAACTCCGCAGAGCCGCACCACACGGTAAGCGACAGGAAGATAAAGAAAGGCGACGTAGTCATACTTGACTTCGGGGCTAGGTACAAGGGGTACGTTTCGGACATAACAAGAACTCTTCTCGTTGGAAACGCTGACCTGAAGTTCATAGAAATATACGAAACAGTAAAAAAGGCTCAGGCGGCCGCAGCAAAGACTGTGAAACCTGGAGTTAGCGCCAGCGAGGTTGATTCAGCGGCTCGTGAAGTAATTTCTTCAAAGGGATACGGGGAAAACTTTATCCACAGGACCGGACACGGTATTGGACTTGAAGTTCACGAGGAGCCTTTTCTTGACCCTTCAAACAAGCTAAAGCTTAAGGACGGAATGACTTTTACCATCGAGCCAGGGATATACATAAAAGGGAAGTACGGGGTTAGGATAGAGGACGACTACGTCCTTAAAGAAAAAGCAGTTAGGCTTACCAGCTCCACAAGGAACCTCTTAACGATATAATACAACTTTTCTCAAAAAGCGTTTATTTTAAGAATCAAAAACATATGTATGGAAAAGAAGTGTTACTCCTGCGTGTACTTTTCTGTTCACCCAATCTACACCAACCTAGGCTTCTGCAACGTTCACAAAAAGCTTGTAGGTAAGGATTATTATTGCGAAAGCTTCAAGCAGATAAACGTTGAAGACCTCAAGGCAGCAATAAAAGAAAGGGGCTGGGTTTACTGCAGCGACTGCAAAAGGCCCATATTTAACTTTGAGGAGCTGGACCTTCACTTAAGGTCAAACCATCACGTAACCATAAGCTTTATGCACGACGTTGTAGCAAAGGAAGAATCGCCAGGAGCTTTTTGAGCAGTTTTCATTTGTTAAAACATTTAATTCTTTTTAGATTTGCTAGAATCGATAAATTAATAGATGTTGTTAGCGTTTAAAATACATCCAGCCCTGCCGTCGAATCGTTTAAAACCGCTTTGTGTTTTTAAAAGTTAACTTCATCATGCGCATTTTTTAACAACTTTTTTCTAAAAATATCAGAAACGGTTTAATTGTTATTATTTTAAAAAATTCTGAACAAGATTGGAATTAAGCTATGATTACGCGGTTATAGGTGGAGGAGTTGCAGGGTACTTCGCAATTAAGGAGCTGGCTGGAAAAGGAAAAGTTGTTCTCATTTCAGATGAACCTGATCTGCCCTACGACAAGCCTCCGTTGAGCAAGGAGTATTTAAGGGGAGAAAGTAAGGCCCCTTTCTTTGAAAGCCCTGAGTTTTACAGCAGAAACAACATAACGGTCTTCTTAAATGAATCTGCAGATAAGATAGAAAACAACACAATAATAACTTCGTCAGGACTGGAAATAAAGTTCAATAAGGCCTTGATTGCTACAGGAGGAAAGCCAAGGAAGCTTGGTATCCCTGGGGAAAACAAGCGCGGGGTATACTACTTGAGGACCCTTAGGGACGCTTCAATCCTAAGAGTCAGCGAAGCAAAGAATTTTGTAATAATAGGAGGAGGATTCATAGGGGTAGAGGCTGCAGCCTCCCTAAAACAGAAGGGAAAAGAAGTCACTTTGATAGAAGCTCTTCCCAATATACTGAGCAAGCTTAACGACAAGGAGTTTTCGACTTATTTAGAAGGTTACTTAAGGTCAAGGGGCATTCAGGTTTTGACTGGAGAAACGGCAGAAAGTATTTTAGGCTCAAAGCAGGCTGAAGGTGTTAAGCTAAAGGGCGGAAAAGAAATTAAGGCTGAAGCGGTCTTGGTTGCTGTTGGCATAAAGCCTTCAGTGGAAGTAGCTACAAGCTCAGGGATTAAGGTAAGCGATGGGATTGAAGTTGACGAACATATGATGACCAGCATGAAAGACGTTTATGCTGCAGGGGACGTTGCTTATTTGTACAACAAATACCTCGAAGAAAAGCTAAGGATAGAGCATTGGAACAACGCTCAGTACACGGGTGCCCTAGCCGCTAGGAACATGCTTGGCGCAAACGAATCCTACGACTTCTTCTCAACTATCTGGTCAGACGTCTTCGACCTGCACATCGAATCGGCGGGAAAGCTAAGCGGATGGGACGAAAAGCTAACCTTAGGAAGCTA
>CAYFJA010000034.1:0-9620 GCA_964343315.1 uncultured Nitrososphaerales archaeon | reverse complement strand
CCCGCGACCTCCGGCTCCGGAGGCCGGCGCTCTATCCTGGCTGAGCTACGGGCCCGTAAGTTTCTAAGTAACCCAAATATCCATATATATTATTAATAAAATCTGTCATTTTAAAGATAGGAACCAAGGGCGTGCCATCTATAAGTTTTAATGAGCTCTCGTAAAGGGTTACTATCACAGGGATTACAACCTTTTTAGAAAAATCCAAGGACTCTAGCAGGGCCTTGGCCCTCTCTTTTTGCTTTCTCACGGCCAGCTCTAAAGCGGATGGCGGCATCCTCTTCCAGTGCTTGCAGTCAACAGCAAAAGCAAGCTTTTCGTTATAAGCTAGAACGTCTATTTCTCTTCTCTTGAGCCTGAAGTTCTTTAAAACTGAATAGCCCATGCTTGAAAAGATGAAAGCAGTGAGCTCTTCAAAAGACTTCCAGCCCAGGCTTTTAGCTAAATCATAGAGAGATATTTTTCTCGATAAAAACATATCGAGGAGCTTTTCGTCATTTACGGCTTTCCTCAAAGCATCTAAAAAATTCTCGTCATAGCTTTCTTGCCATGACATACGCGTCTTCTCCATCGCTGTAGTAGAACCTTATCACCCTTACCTTGACGAAGTTCAGCTTTTCGTATAGCCTTATCGCTTCTTCGTTCCCAACCCTTACCTCTAAGTAGGCTTCCTCGCAACCCCTGTTCTTCATCCTCTCTAACGATGTCGTAAGCAAAGCCGTGCCTATCCCTTTTCTCCTGTGCTCTGGGAGGACAGCTATAGAAACCACGTGTCCCATCTTAACTAGCGAGAACCCGAAGTTCGAAAGCCCCCTTTCTATTCTGTTCATGATGTAGCCTACAGCGTTCCCGTTTAGCCAGGCTATGAGGAAGCCTTCTGAAAAGTTCCTGTATATGTCCAGGTAAAATTCATATGTGTAGTGCTCGGGGAGAGTTTTTTCGTTAATCTTTATCGCTTCCCATATATCGTCGACGGTAGCTTCACGTATTTCGTATTCCCCTACCTTAATCAACACCATACTTTATTCAGAAGCTTTGTATTAACTTTTTATTAAAATTATAAGGGTCCCGGGCTGCAAACCTTCAAATACGGACACTTCCTGCACTCCCACTTCCTTCCTTCAAGGTAAGCTTCAGGAGGAGGGGGAGAGTTCATGGATATAAAGTAATCCAGCATAGCGACCCTTTCAAACAGCTTTTTGATCATCTCTTCCTTCTTAATAACTTTAAAGACCCTGACATCTCCGCTCCTCTTGTTCCAGTATAGGATATATCCTTCGTTAAAGCCAAGGGCGTGCATGTAAGCGTGAAGCTGAAGCTCGTGAGTTTCGTAAGGCTTGTCAGGGGTCTTGCTTGCGCTCTTAACCTCAATTAAATACCTTTTCCCGTCAACGTCGGCGACTATCACGTCTATCCTTCCGCTCAGCTTTACCTTTTCAGTTATCTCTATAGTTATCTTGGCTTCAACCGCTTCTACCTTAGCCCTTTCTCCCAAAGCCTTAACCACAACTTCGTGAACCCCTTTTCCGGTCATGAATATAACAAGCTCTTCTGGGCTTACGGCTTCTCCCAAAGTGTAAATATAATACTGCTTTTTGAGGCAGGATCCTACGTAAGAAGGATAGTAAACGCCGCTTTCGCGCTGGTGCTCAGCCTTCTCCTTCCTCCAGAGAGATCCCAAGCCCTCTTTCAGCAGGCTCTCAAGCTTCTCTTCTTCTGGATCTTTGTTCAACCTAAAATTAGCTTGAAAAAGGAAAATAAAAACCTGACCTTATTTTAACTTTTTAAGCAATACGCTCAAAGCCTTACGCTTTTTATAAGCAGGAGCCATCTTGGACAAATAATTTTTGCCTTTTGTTAAATTGTTTAAATAAAATGCGATAAAGCTAAATAAAGATAAAGTTATTTTGTTTAGGTTGAAGGGGATAATTAAGGAAGTAATTTTAGAGAATTTTATGAGCTATAAATATGGTAGGATAGCTCTTAAGCCCGGTTTTAACTTTATAACGGGCCCAAACGGGGCAGGGAAAAGCGCCATACTGCTTGGGATATCTTTGGCCATGGGCCAGCTTTCTACTGAAAGAAGCAGGAGGCTGGCGGATCTTGTTAGAAAGGGGGAGGAGATAGGAAGGGTTTCTTTGATCTTAAACAACTCAAAGGAAGACGGCAAGAGGCCTTTCCCTTCCTACAACAAAGACGAGATAATGATATCCAGGTACCTGAGAAAGGACGGTTCCTATTGGTTTGAGATAGACTACAAAGAAGCTTCAAGGCAGGAGGTTCTAGACCTTCTTAACAGGGTTGGCATAGACCCAAACAACCTCTTGATAATAATGCCCCAGGGCATGATAGACGAATTCATAATAATTAAGCCTGAAGAAAAGCTAAAGATGGTTGAAGAGGCCCTGGGGATAGCAGGAATAAGGCAGAACCTTTTGGAAGCAAAGGAGAGGCTGAAGAAGATAGTCTCTGAAGAAGCCCAGTACCAGGACTTGATAAGCAAGGCCATGGAGTCTTTAGAAAGATGGCGCGAAGAGTACGAAAAGGTCCTGCTGAGCAGGCAGCTCAAGGACAGGCTTGGGCAGCTTCAGGCCGAGCTGGCCTGGGCCAACGTTCTTAAGATAGAGAGGTCGATAAACGGGTTAAGAGAAAAGATAAACAGAGTAAACGAGGAGATAAGCTCAATCTCAGCGAAGAACACCGAGCTTCAGGAAGAGTTTAACGAAGCGTCAAGGAAATTTGAAAGCGATCTGAACGCAGTAAAGGAAAGCATACCAAAAATATACAAGGGCGACGAAAGCTCTTTAAGGGTAGCTTACGACAGCTTAAACGAAATAAGCGCCGTCTCTAAAAATATGCTGGAAACGTATTCGAGGATTAAGGTTAACGAGTATAAGCTTGAAACCTTAAGCTCCGAGCTAAAGGATCTGAGCAAAGAGCTTAATGAGCTAAGCTCAGAGCTGGAGGAGGCGAAAAAGTTGGCTCAAGGGCAAAGGCCAGAAAGCGTCAGGACCATTTCTGAAATTGAGGACGAAATAAGGACTGTGAACGCTCAGCTTAAGGTCTTGGGAGAGGTAAACGTAGAAGCTGAAAAAATATACTTAGAGTTCAAGAACAAGCTAGAAGAGTACAAGGAAAAGCTTGAAGAAGTAAAGAAGAACAAGGAGAAGACCATGCAAGAGGTTGAAAAGAGGACGGAGGAGTGGAAGCAGGTGATAAGCAAGACGATAAGCGAGATTAACGAAAAGTACAACGAGATCATGTCCAGGATAAACGCCAGCGGAAAGGTTGTTCTTGTAAACGAGAACGACCCAGAGGCAGCTGGGCTGAGGCTGTACGCCAGCTTTATAGGCACAGACCTGATACCTATAGACAGCTTTTCTCAGAGCGGAGGGGAGCTCAGCGCTGCCGTAACAGCCTTTCTTTTAGCGGTTCAGATGTACGTAGTTTCTCCTTTCAGGGCTTTGGATGAGTTCGACGTCCACATGGACCCGATAGTCAGGGAGAAGTTCTTAAAAGCTATATACGATGTGGCAAAGGGGAGCAACACGCAATACCTGATAATAACCCCTAACTTCCCAAGCTTCTACGCGGATGACATAAACTTTATAATTGTTCAGAAGAGCCAGTCGGGAAGCCTTCCAAAGGTGGTTGCTAGATGAGCCAGAAAGAAGAGGAGCTCAAGAAAATAATTGAGCTGCCCGAAGCGCTTAAGAGGCACGGGGGAGATCCTTTCGCAGTTAGCGTAGAAGAGCTCCTGAAAAAGATAAACGAGAACAGGCTCAGCGATAGGGTGAAGTCATTAAAGTACGAGTCTCAAGCCCTGAACTCGGTTTCAATAATAGTAGAAAAGCAGGAGGAGTGGATATTAGAGGCTTTAAAGGGCCTAAAGATAGACCCTCAGATGGTGAGGGAGAAGGTAAAGGCAATGCCGTTTAAGGAGCTCGGGCTCATTTTAGCTAAGCACACAACCCCGGTTCTCGGTATAAAGAGGCTCTCCGCTTCGAGGCTCAAGATGGCTCTGGAATACATAAGCTTGACCGAGCCTTGGGGAAGAAAGCCGGGCCTGGGAAGGGTAAGCAGGGCCGAGGAAGGAGAGACCGCAAGCATAACTTTTGACAAGAAGTTTGAGGAAGAAGCTATGGAGTTCTTTGAGAAGCACTTGAAGCCCGAAATAGCTTCTTTCAAGAAGATTCCGTACAGGGAATTCATAAACAGGTTCAGCGAGAAGCTTAAGGTTGCCTTTTATCTATCATACCTATCAACGATAGGCTTGATATCTGTTGTGAAGAACCCAATAACTGGTGAAACGTTTATCAGCGAGCCTCTCGGAGGAGAATTTGAGAGCGTGGCGATAAGCTTTGGCTGAGGAGGAGCTTCAAAAGAAGGCTTATAAAGCTTTAAGGTTGCTCATGCTCGAGACTTCATCTTTGCCAGGGCTTAAAGGCTGGGAGCTGAAGAAGCACCTAGGAAAAGATTATATGGACGCGATAAAAGTAGCTTCATTAGAAGCGGACAAGCTTGGGTTAAAGATAGTGATAGTCCCCGATGATGAGGCGCCCAAAGACATAGAAAAAGCAAGGTTTGTGCTGATGCCGAAGGAGCCACTAACTGAAGCAGAGTACAGCAGGTGGCTCCGCATAGAAGAAATAGCTTCGCTCGCTATGATACTGCTAGAGATATCGCTGAGGGGAGGCTCAGTTCCTTTAGAAGTAGCTGTCAGGATGCTCACAGAAAAGCTCCCAAAGTGGAGGGTGAACCAGATAATAGCAAAGCTTGAGAGGCTCGGATACATCAAAGAGGAAAACGGGATACTTTTCAAAGACTGGAGGTCAAAGGTTGAGATAGACGAGACCGGCTTCTTCAAGGACATACTGCTTTATAAGGAAAAGAACGAGAAATTTACGGGTAGTTTTTAAATAAAGACCTCTAAGATTATTTTTGAATGCCTTTAGCTGTGGAAGGCCTAACTAAGTCTTATGGGAAAGTTAAAGCTTTAAAGGGAATAAGCTTTGTAGCAGAAGAAGGGAAGGTCTTTGGGCTTTTGGGCCCTAACGGGGCTGGAAAGACAACCACGCTCAAGATAATAGCTACAGTTCTTGCCCCTGACTCAGGCTCAGTGATCTATAACGGGATGAACGTTTTAAAAGAAGCGGAGGAAGCCAGGAAGATCCTCGCATACGTTCCTGAGGAAGCGGGAACCTACAGGAACCTAACAGGCTACGAGCACTTGGAATTTACAGCTAAGATATACGCTAAGGACAAGAAGGAGTACGAAGGTTTCATAGAAGAAGGGATAAAGCTGGCTGACCTTGGGGACAAGATTTACGAAAAGACAAAAAATTACAGCAAAGGGATGAAGAGAAGGCTGCAGATAGCAAGGGCTCTGATGGTTAGGCCTAAGATAGCTGTTTTGGACGAGCCTACAGCTGGCGTTGACGTTTTTCACGCCATAAAGATAAGGGAGATAATAAAGAGCTATTCTAAAGAAAGCGGATCGGTTGTGATAGTTTCTTCTCACAACATGTTTGAGGTCGAAAAGCTCTGCGACTTTTTGGGGATAATAAACGAAGGGGTCCTGCTTAAAACTGGAACTGTAAAAGAAATAAAAGACGGATACTCTGACCTAGAAGAAGTTTTCATGAGGCTGACAGGCTTTGATGGAAAGGTCTAAAGCCCTAATAAAGAAGGACCTCCTAGACGTTTTGAGGGACCCAAAGGTATACGTGGGCTTTCTTTTGCCTCTCATAATATTCGCAGCCTTCGGAGTGATATCTGAGGCAACAGCGCCGCCCGCAACGGTTTCTCTGAGCGCTTACGTAAACGGCTCTTGGCCTGTCTTCACTAACTACTTAAAGCAAGAAGGGGTTCAGGTTCTCTCATCTCCTAAAGGAGCAGACGCCATAATCAGCTTTAAGAACATCAGCGGCTTCGTAAGCTTCAGGATAACGTTCAACTTAAAGAGCGTGGATCAAGTTTATTATGCAAAGGCTGAGGCCCTGAACTACCTGCTAAGCAACTTCACATCTTTCTACAGAAGCTACCTGCTCAAGAGCTCCGGGGTCGCAAACTACAAGGTTATATTAAATCCCGTGAACTACACCTTTGTTACAAACATAAACAACGTAACCTACCCGTTCAACCCAATGTACATATTTGAATTCACTCAGGTTGAGGAGTTCGTCGCCCCAACTATATTATTCGCTTTATCTCTTGAAATGGCAGAAATGTCTGCCACGCTGATAACTGTTGAGCAGGAAGAAAAAACCTTTGAAGTCCTCCTGAGCATGCCCGTGAAGAGGCATGAGATCTTGCTATCAAAGATAATTTCTTCATTCGTCATATCTATGCTGAGCTCAGCTTTCTACTTCATAGGGCTGATCGTTTTTTCAGACGAGTACTTTTCGCTTCTTGGTTTAAGCTCAGCTCAGCCAATTTCGTCTGTAATACCCCTTCAGATAATCATAATTTTCATAATATTAGTTTTAATCTCAACGATATTCTCAAGCTCCCTCGGCCTACTGATAGGGCTTCTAAGCAAGGACTTAAGGGTAGCGAACGTTTACTTAGGACTAATCAGCGTCCCCATACTAATACCAACCCTGTTCTTCATAGCAGGCGGGTCGCTAAGCTACGTTAACGGGATCTTCAAGGCAATACTTCTGGCTCTCCCCCCAACGTATGCTATAGAAGTCACTAAAAGCTTCATAACCAGGGTCTTGAGCGGCTACTGGGTCTTAGGGATTTTCGTGGGCCTGTTAGAAACTTTTGCTGTGCTATACATTTCATCTCTAATATTGAGCGGCAAAGCTCTAAGGCTTAAGAAAGGACATAGCCAAAAGGAAGATAAACAGGGCTAAAAAGACGACGCTAAAGCCAGCGCTCTCAGCTTCTTTTGATTTGCAGGCTACAGAGGGGTTTGGGTAGCCCTTTGTTTCTATTGCCAAAGTTATCATGTAAGCCCTTTTTACAGAATTGTAAATCAAAGACTTTAAATAAAGGTACGGCAGGAGGACCTTTTTGCTCCTCCCCTGGCTCCTTACCTTTCCCACAGCGTAAATGGTTCTTCCCATCTCGTTCATAACAGGGAGGACCCTGAAAGTCAGCAGGAAGCCCAAGATAAAGGGCTCAGGAAGCCTGAGCTTTTTCATTAATTTTATCGCTGAGAACGGGTCAAACTTTTTAGAAAATGAATAAGCTAAGAGCAACGTTGTGACAAGCTTAGCTGAAGACATTAGGCCCCAGAAGAACCCCTGATAAGTAATAGCTATGCCCTTCCCCTGGGTTAAAAAGTCTATTAAGTAGTTTTGCCCTGGCCTCATTATCCAAAAAAGCACATAGACCTTTTGTCCCGCGTAAAAGCCCCAGTAAAAAACCGATTGAGAAGCTATGAAGCTAACGATTAAGCCAGCGCTTACCTTTAAAACTGTTAGCGCTTCTTTCCTCAGCCTCAAGTATGCGTATACGTAAGAAGCTAGCACAGATACGCTTAAGTAAAGCAGGTTAAACGAAACAAGAGCAAAAGCCGCGCCCGTTAAGAGAATAAGAAAGTCAAGGGCCTCTTCTTTTTCACTGAGCATATACTACACCTTTGTTAAAGCGGTAGATTCTGTCTGAAACGCTCTTCGCAAAGCCTTCCTCCTGAGTGATCAGTATGGCTGAAGAGCCCGAGCTTTTTATTTCTTTTAAAACAAGCTTTATCATCTCTAGCCCTAGCTCGTCCTGCCCTTCGGTTGGCTCGTCGAAGACATAAAGCTCAGCGTCCTTTGCTATCGCAGAAGCCAAAGCAAGCCTAACTCTTTCGCCCCTAGAAAGAGAATGGGGAAGCCTCGCCAGCTTGTCGTCTAATCGGAAGAACCTCAGGCTTTCTTCCGCTAGCGCCCTTCCTTTAGCCTCGTAATTTACCTCAGAGTAAACGCTGTCGTTCAAAAACTGGAGCTCGGGCGTCTGCAAGGTAAAGCCAACGCTTTTGGCAAAAACGATTTTTTCCTTATGATTTATCAGCCCAGATATTATTTTCGCCAGAGTTGATTTGCCTGAGCCGTTTGGCCCTACAAAAGAAACTACCTCGCCTGGATCTACGTTAAAAGTTGCGTTGCTTAATGCTTGGTGGCCGTCTTCATAGGTGTAGCTTAGCCCCCTCGCAGAAACGTAAGCGGTCCCTTTAGCTTTATCTGAAAGCCTCGGGGCTTCTTTAGGCAAAGGGCCTGTTTCTTTCTTCTCCAGCTCAAGCTTAGAGTCAGCTACGTTTTCTAAAAATTCTTTCCTGTGCTCAGAGATTATTACTGTAACCTTTTCTTCCCTTAAAATTTTCAGCATCTCAACAAAGGCTCTCCTGGATTCCTGATCTAGGTTAGCTAGGGGCTCGTCCAAAAGCAGAAGCTTATACCCGTTTATGAACCCAAAAGCCAGAGAAACCCTCTGGGCTTCTCCCCCGCTCAGCTTCGTTACATCCCTGTTCAGCAACCCTTCTAATCCAAACTTTTCTACAGCTTTTTTAAAGAGGTCGAAGCTTGAGGTCCTCCAAGTTAGTTCAGCGCAAACGTTGAAGCCCAAAAAAGAGTTTTCAGGCTCCTGAGGGACGTAGTAGCTGAGGTGCTTCTTTAAGGCTTCTTTGGGCTCCATCCCAAAGACAGAAATTTTGCCTTCATAGCTGAGGTCAACGTAGTCCCCCGCAATCCCAAGGATGGAATAAAGCAAGCTTGTCTTCCCTGACCCTGTTGGTCCCGTTATCAAGCCAACTTCTCCTTCGCCCAACTCCCAGTTTAAATCTCTTTGAACTAATGAGTCGCCGTACCTTAGGCTTACATCTTTAATCTTAATCATTGATAAGATATGTCTAGGTTAGAAAGATATAAATATTTGGATGGATCATCCATCCAACATGAACGCTAGAAAATACCTATCAATCCCGATTTTCATAGTAGTTGCTTCATTTTTGGTAATTTTAATGTACATGAGCTTTATTATATATTCAGATAGCAAAGTTTACAGCGAATATATAACTTTGTTTGAGTCGGTAGTTTTGGTTTTAATTGGTTTAGCTATATCGAGTAAAAAGCTAGCTTCTTCAGCTAAGCCCAAGATAATCGCTCTCTCTGTTACTTTTGGTGTTTTGCTTTACGTTGCCCAGTTCCTCATAGCCTACCTTCCGGCATTTGTCTGGTACACTCCTCCTTTAAGCTACTTTGCAACAGCTCTGTTCGTCTACCTCCCCCAGGGGCTCATAATTTCAGCCCTCCTCTCCCTTACGGACAGCGCAAGCGGCTCCCTTTTCATTCTAGCTGTACCCTTTTACGTTATATCCATGATATCTTATTTTAACCCCATCTGGACCCCATTTTATTTTGCAGAAGCTTCAGCAGCTGAGCTTATACTAGCTTTGGGCTCTGGAGGATACTTAACGGCATTTCTTTCATCCTTATCATTTAACGTAGCTGACGCCACCCTTGCTTCCCAGTTCCTCCTCTTTAACTTTGGCGTCTTCCAGCCGCCAAACGTTCAGCTGACATCTGTTCTAGTGGACGTAGCGTTTGCTGCTGTAGGAGCAGCTCTGGGCTTGCCCATAGGTAAGAAGGCAAAGGCTGCTTGGAGGCCCTGATAAAATAAACAACAAACCC
>CAYFJA010000033.1:0-10066 GCA_964343315.1 uncultured Nitrososphaerales archaeon | reverse complement strand
CAAGAGAACGCGTTATCTTTTTGGCAGCTTGTATTCTATGCTATAGTAATAATGTTTCCAGCTACAGCTTTTGCTATAACAGGTTCCACAGCTATGGCCTATTCGGGTCCGGTTGCACCTCTTTCTTTCTTGGTTGCTGGAATAATCTTGATGTTCGCAATAGTAGCCGTTTACTATTACACGATTTATGTAGCTAACGCCGGTGGATATTACAAATTTGTTGAAGTAAGCGTAAGAAACCCGTACTTAAGCAAAACAATCGGCTTAATGCAATTGTTATACTACATTTCAATAATGTGGTTCACAAGCATATTAAGCGGATGGTTACTTTGGACTGGATTTGAAACTATGTTTAACGTTTCAATTCCCCTCTGGGTAGTGATTTTAGTATCCCTTATAGGGCCTTTAGGCTTTCTGTTTGTAGGATATAGAAAAATATCGTTGAGCGGCAACTTAGCTATCGTTGTAGGAGCCACTGAAATTGCGATATTTGCTGTGATAGCAGTTTTATTAATACTAAAAACGCCTTATAACTCGCTAAGTTATTTTAACGTTTATAATTCTTGGGGAGGATTTTCTGGATTTTTTGCCGCAGTAGTTGTAGGCGGCTTTTTAACTTATGCTGGTTATGGGAGCATAGTTATGTATGGCGAAGAAGCCAAAACGCCTCATTCGACGCTTAAGAAGGCTATAGTTACAGCAGCCGTAATTATAGTTATCTATGAAACTTTTCTTTTGTATTCAGTTGTCGCAGCTGCAGGTCCAACTCTTTCAACAGGCCTTCAGTTTTTTGCGCCAGGTTTTTACTATACTAAACTGTATTTGGGATTAACCTACCTTGCGATTGGGTTTGCGGTTATTCTCTTTGACCAAATAATGGCTCCTATTTTTAACGGCAACCAAGCAGCTAGAATAATATATGCCCTTGCGAGAGACAAAGTTATACCCGAAAAACTCTCAAAAGTTCACAAAAAGTACAGAAGCCCTTACCTTGCGGTCATATTAGTAACAATTTTAACGGTAATAGGCGTCTTACTTTTGATTACGCTCTCAGTTTACTTTTATGGTATTGATTATGGTCTATTTGTTGCATGGGTCATTCCTGGGACAATACTTTCAGTTATTTGGATGATATATCACGCGGTTGTTAACGAAACTCTCCCTGTTATGATGAAGAAGATCGGTAAGCTTAACGTTTTAACGCACATAATTTTGCCAACAGTTTCTTCTGTATTCTTTATTATAGCGCTTTACTATTCAGTACAAGGCATAGCATGGCCAGTATCAATATCCTTCATAATACTTGCCGTTTGGGTAATCGCTTCTTTAGTTTACATACACTTTAAGAAGAATCAGTTTAAAATGGATGAGCTTAAGCTGAAGCTCTCACCAAAAGACGCTGTTTAGCTTATTTAGCTTAATAGGACCTTTCTCCGTAATCAAAATCATGTCCTCGAGACCTATTTCACCGAATTTTTCGCTAGCAACCGTGGGCTCAACGCAGAGTACCATGCCTTTTTCAGGCTTAACCGTCATGCCTTCAATTACGCAAGAAGGTTCTTCGCATATTTCTAATCCTATACCATGAAGAAAAGGAGAATACCTAAACCCCCTTCCGCTCATTCTCACTAATTTTATTTCTTTTCCTGGAGAAAGCCTGCTTATGAGCCAAGACTGCAATTCGAGCGCTGTATTAAGAAACTCTTTTTGCTCTTGATCAGGCTCACCTATAACTTTAACCCTTTGCACGTCAAATCCATACCCTTTATAAAACCCAATGAAGTCAACGTAGACTATATCTCCCTTTGATAGCTTTCTTTGGGTGGCCATAGGCCACCTTAACCCAACGATTTTTCTACCTGACGATACCCTTACCCTAGACACAAAATCTGCACCTTTTTCGTAAGCCGCTCTTCTTGCTGCAATCTCAACGTCTTTTTCGCTTTTTCCTTCTTCAGCCTCTTCCATTGCTGCTTTTAAAGCGAAGTCTGCTACTTCGGCCGCTTCCGTTAATATTTTTATTTCGTTTTCGCTTTTTATAGACCTCATTTTTTCAAGAAACCTGTCATAAACGTTAAACTTTTCAACTCCTAACTTTTTTCTCAAATTTTCGAAGTACTCATAAGGTATTATGTCTAGACCAGCAAACCCTATCTTTTTGCTGTAAAGCTTTAGCTCATTGACGGCTTTTACCAAACCCTTTACAAGGTCAGGCTCAGTTATACCATCAAATACATTTATAACCTTATCCTCTTCATAACCAAAAGGCGCAACTAAAATGCCATCCCCTTCTGTTTTAACTACAAAAGCCCCGTAACCTATCCCTCTGTGGCTCATTACGTTGGGAAACGACGACCTGTGATTAGTAAGGTAAGATACGTTTCCTTCCCTTTCAAGGTATTCGTAGAAAACTATAACCCCTTGGTCTCCGTTTTCAATGAGCTTTGACTGTAGCTTTTTCAGCCTTTCGCGGAACTCACTTTCTGGTACAGGTAGGCTATTCACGTTCATCACCTCAGCCTTTTATGCTAATCAAATCAACTATAACTTTTTTGTACAAAGGCTCTATCGTTATCCCTTCGTGTAACGGAGTCTGACAGGAAACCATAGGTTTTCCGTCTATCCTAAGCACGCAAGTTTTACACATACCTTTACCGCAGGCTTGATGCGAATAGTAAGCTAGAGAATGATCTATATTATCTTTTATATAGTCAAGCGCGTCGAGGACGCTTTTGCAGCATCCTTCGGGTAACGTGTACTCAATTAGTCCTCCTTTGTCTTTTTCTGGGTTGTACCTATAAACTTTAATTTTAACCATTAATGCCCACCTGTTACGTCCGATCTCAGCTTTAAAAGCATCTTTACTGCTTCAAAGTATTCATACTTTCCTTTAAAGCTTCTTTCGTAAGTTTGCGGAACTTCACGCAGCTCGTATTCATACTCGACGCCAGACTTCTTTAGTACTATTTCTTTTAGCCAATCATCGTTATTTGTAAAGAAATAATCAGATCTAACGTGAACCCCCCTGCTCTCTCTTCTCAACAAAGCCGCCGTCGCTGAAGCAGCCAAGAGCTCAAGCATGTTTTCAGTCTCCAAAGTAAGCACGTATTCGTAATTATAGCTAAGCCTTTGATAGGTGGGGCCATACTTGGATAAATCATCCTTTGCTTTTCTTATAAAAGACAACAGCTGTTGTAAGCCTTTTTCTTCTCTGATAGGACCAAGAAGGTTAAAGGACATCAATTTAATTTGTTCGTAAAGTTCAGTAATCGGCTTTTCGGCTTTCATTTTCGCTTCAGCCCTTCTTACGATATTTTCGACCGTTTTTTCGCTTGGTTTTACTAGTTCAACTTTTTTAGCGTATTCTGAAGCGCTTTTCCCAGCTATCTCTCCGCTAACAAGCATCTCCGTAGTGGCAGCAACAACTCTGTTTGCACCGAAAGGGCTTTTAGCCGATTCTCCGGCCGCAAATAAACCTTTAACGTTTGTGCTGTAGTCTGGGTTCACATTAATTCCTCCCTCAAAATATTCAGCGGAAGGTCCAACCTCAACTCCAGGCCTTTCAAAGAGCCTCTGCTTTAAATCAGAGAAATCTCCACCCCTGTAATTCCACTCTGGAAAGTATGACTCAACAGATTTAATTATCTTTCTCTTTTCAGAGGGCTCGGCTCTTAAATATACCCCTCCCAAAGGCCCAGCTTTACCCTCTAGCTTTTCCTTAAAAGATATATAAGAAATTATGGCTTTGTTCCACTCAGAACTTACGGCTTTGCTTACAACGAAGCTATCGTATTTTTCTAATATATTCTCACCCAGCGAGTTGTAGATTGGTCCTCCAATAAGAAAGTGAAGGATGTACGTAAAAAGGCTGCCGTCCCTTGAACCTTTTTCATAAAGAGTGTTAGCGCAAAAAGTAATAAACTCCATGTCAGAAACTTCGGCTCCTGCCCTAATGGCCATAGCGATTCCGTCGCCAGAAAGTTCCCTGCTTCCAGCGCTGTGAAGAAAAGCTTTATGCCACCCTCCAGTAGCTATGACTGTAGATTTTGCGTTAAAAACTATCCACTTTCCGTTTATAATGTCCCATCCAACAGCTCCTACGACCCGATCCCCTTCTTTTAGAAGGTCTACAACCATGGTATCTTCAAAAAATTGAACTCCTTTTTCTTTCGCCACTTTATAAAGCACATCTAATATGTAATACCCTGCGGTTTCGATCGCTCTTTCTTCTGAAGATTCTACCGGGATGCCCCAGTCTAATAGCTCTTTTACTCTATCAGGAGCCTTTTCTACATAAAGCTTTAGCAGCTCTTGGTCGTTAAGGTAAAAGCCCTGCGTAAGTATGTCGTGGAAAAACTTCTCCTTTGAGTCTCTAGGTTCTCCGAAGAAGCCCAATTCGTTAAGGCTTCTTCCGTCCAAAGTAAGGTCTGAGTCAGCCATTACCGTAGCTCCGCTTTTAGGAATTGAACCTTTGTTTACCAAGACAACGCTAGAACCAGCATCTGCTGCCGCTATAGAAGCTCTAAGGCCTGCTCCGCCTGCACCTATAACAAGAACTTCAGAACTTACACTTTCATAATCTAACATTTTTGATGACTTTTATGTTGTTTTTATTTAAAGCTTACTGACCATTGGTTTTAAAAATAACAACGGCGCCAAGGATGGGCTTAAAGTTTTTAGCTCGAACTTCATATTTTTCAAAAAAGTTGGTAGAAGATTATAAGGACGCAAAGCTATTGATGACGATTCCGGAAATATCTAATAATTAAGCTCTTTTAATAACAAGCGTAATATTGGCATAAGCAGGTTTATGAACTCAAGCCATTTGATTTCTTATGATAGGTTTTCACCGTCTACATGCTTATCCGGAGGAAAGACGCAATATAAACCTATTACAAAGCAGGGAAGCAAATATCTTAGATTAACGTTCGACTGAGTTGCTTAACCGAACATAAGAAATTATTCTAAAGATCCTAGGGGCACAGTAACCAAGACTTATAAAACGCTTAAAAAAGAAGAGTCAGAAAGTTATAACTGTTGTAGCAGCAATAAGCCTTAAATAATATATTTTTGTGAAGACAAGAGCCTTATTGCGATTAATGTGCTTCAGCCGCATTAGATAAATCAAGGGAGAACTTTGAGTAGATGATAGATGCATCAAAACAAAAACGCTAAGCTTATTAATCCTTCAACATTGGTTTATAATTAGATAAATTTATTAAAAATCAACAAATAAATAAAACTGTTTGTCCTAAAATATATTTGTAATTTTTGTTTTATATGATCTTCATAAAAAGGCGAATAAAAACTATCGTTTAATGCAGATAATTAAACAAATAAAATCGCTCACAAATTTCTGTTATTTTTGTATATTTTGTTTTGAAAATTTATAACCATAATAAATAGCCCCAACGCTTGCTATTAAAGAGAGTATTCCAGCGGGCAACCATAATATAGCTGTTATGAGACCTATTACTCCAAACGCTAGAGCCCCTTTAATGCCGAAATATTTTTTCTTAAGAGCAAAATAGTCAATTATTAAATATATAACCCCAAGGATAAGATATACTATACCATATGTTACATACATGTTGGTTGGAAGATATCCTATTAAACCTGAATAAGCATATGTTGCCTGTATAATATCAACTCCTCCAACCATCATTAAGAATGCGTTAAAAAGAGATAAAGCCAAAAAGTTCCTGTAAAGCTTATTTGTATTTGAGGTCTGTTGGGCGGTCACATTTTGGATATTATTTAATTATCCTATATAAATTTTTCTTTTTAGATTTCGGATGCCGTACAAATAAGGATTTCATATAAATGATAAAGCATGAACTTTTTTGTTAGTTTTATAAAAGATAAACCAAATTGAAGCAGTAACGAAAGCAACCCCGCCTTAACACTTACCTTAAAGTTCTTTATTTCTCCAATATCTTCAAAATCGTTCAGAAATTTTATAATGTATTATTTTAATGATCATATACAGAAAGAAAAATTTATAAACACAACGCAAAAATCATTATTTTATGGATTTAGGAATATTTTTGGCCGCGCTTGGAATAACTCTGCTTGAATTAACTGAAGCCGCTGCGGTGGGCTTAGCGCTTTATGCTGATTCTAGGGACGCAAAGGCTTTTCTTTACGTTTCCCTTGGAGTTTTAGTAATAATGATACCGACCCTTGTTGTAGGTAAAGCAATATCGCTCCTACCTGTTTTCTGGGTTAGAATTATAGCAGCAACGCTTCTCCTCTATTTCGGAATTAGGCTAGCGAGGAGCGCAAGGAGGTCAGCTTTGAGGGCTTTGCAAGCTAAGATGCAAGGCGCTAAGCCTCCAGAGGAGCATTATGAAAAAGGAATAATGAGCACTGGTTTTACTGTAGGCGCTGTTGAAGCATTTGAAGCGGCTATCGTGCTTATAGCGCTTATACCTATAAGCTTTAGTTCTGCCATTTTGGGAACACTAGCAGGTATAATTGTTGTCGTTGTTGGAACTTATATCTTAAAAGAACAAGTCAGAAAACTAAAGCAGGCAGTTATGAAGGTTTTTGTTTCGGCCCTCTTACTAACATTTTCATCATTTTGGTATCTTGAGAGTTTTATAAACCTGAATGATCTTGTGCTTATTCCCCTGTTTATAGTATTTTCAGTAATTGTTTATTCATTTGCGTACAAGTACAATATACCTTACAAATCTAATTAATGCTAAACTCAAAAGCTTCATTTTTTAATTTTTCTATTTTAATGTGTTAAGTAATCAATTTATAGAGGACCTTAAAAGCTTAAACAACTCGCAAAAAATTAATAAAAATATAATCAGATTAATATTATGTTACTCATTGCAATTTATTTAATAAAAAATATTTTTTAATTAACATAACAAACGTAATATTTTTAATAATTGCTAAAAAGAAAAATTAATAAATATCTTTATTTTTAATTATAAAATATGGCCTGGAATGGTATCGAAGGAGCTTTAAATGTTCCAGGTATGATACCGTGGTATATAGTAGTAACGTACTTTGTGGTCGCACTCATCTTTGTATTCGTTTGGGGTAAAAGAACAGGAGGGTTAAGAAACTTTACGACGACCGACTTAGTTTACATAGCAGTAGGCGTTGCTATAGCGGTTGGCTGGCAATTCACTTTAGGTGCCATGATAGAAGGGGCATTTTCGAGCGTACCGTTTATACATTTTGCTTATTGGGGAGAAGTACTTGCTATCTACATCACCGTTGGAATTGTTAGAAAAGTCGGAACAGGTCTTATTGCAATGATGATATACGATATTTTAGCCGCACTTTTCTATTACGGTTTTGGCGGTGAACCAGTATACATACTTTATGAAATGCTTACCTATGGTCTGTTTATAGACATAATGATAGCGGTCACAGGCTCAAACCTGTTTGGAGTTAAAACTTATCTCGAAGAAAGCAAAGGCGCTGTTGAAGGAGAGCCTAAAAGATCAAGGAAAGCTACGTTATTAGCCATAACTCATGGAGCAATTCTAGGATTTCTGTGGTCTTTACCTGGATCGTTCTTCTATATAGGTTTCTTTTACCCGTTCCTTTATGGAGCTTTCCTAGGATGGCAGGCTGTATTGTTCGACTTTTTCTCATATCTACCTGGATCAATAATCGTAGGAGCTTTAGCAGGATTAGCTGCTCAAAGAATAGCTAGAGCTGTTAGCCATGAATGAAACAAAACTTTATCAAAAAGAAACTGAAAATTTTTTTGAAGAATCTGCCCATAAGATACCTGCAATAGTTATTAAGGATCTTAGCTTTCGTTATTTTGGACAATCAAAGAACGCCATAGAAGTTCCCTATTTAGAAATTTATGAAGGAGAAACAGTTCTAATAGTTGGTAAATCAGGCGGGGGTAAATCAACGTTCGTAAACACAATAAATGGAATAATACCCCATGTAATAAAAGGGGAACTTAAAGGAGAGGTTTCAATATATGGCAACATCGTTGCGAAGACGCCATTATTTAAAATTTCTACGATGGTTGGCACGCTTATGCAAGATCCTGACACTCAAATAATAAACTACTTAGTTGAGGATGAAGTTGCTTTTGGGCCTGAAAATCTTAGGATGAAAAAAGAAGAAATAGCTAAAGCAGTAGACAACGCTCTTGCTATAACTGGGATAGAGCACTTAAGAAAAAGAGAGACAGATAAGCTTTCAGGGGGTGAGCTTCAAAGGGTTGCTCTCGCGGCAGTATTAGCTATGAACCCTTCAATACTTATACTTGATGAGCCTACTTCAAACATAGATCCTGAGGGAACTGAAACAATATTCAACCTTTTGAAAAGTTTGAAAGAAAAGAAAACAATGATAATAGTAGAGCACAAGGTAGAAAGGGTTCTTCCGTTTGTTGACAGAATAATTCACATTGATGAAGGAAAAATACTTTTAGACATTAGAAAAGAACAACTATTAAATCACATCGATCATCTTTCGTCTTATGGCGTAGAAATACCCGAGTACTATTATTATGCAAAAAAATTTGGCATAGAGGACGTTCTTGACATTGAAAAAATCAAAGGTGCTATAAAAAGCTCGGCGATAACTCTAGATTCGCCAAAGAGAAATTTAAACGGAGAAATAATGATGCAAGCTGAGGCAGAAGTTAGCGTAGCCGGAAGAAAGATAATAGAAGCATCTCTAAACGTTAACAAAGGTCAGGTTGTTGCAATAATGGGTAGAAACGGTTCAGGTAAATCGACGTTCCTTAACGCAATAGCTGGATTTTTAGGCAATGAATACAAGCTAAAATTAAAGCTTTATGTTGAAGGAAAAGATCTAAGCAACTCAACGATTCAGGAAAGGGGTAGGTACGTTACTTTACTACCTCAAACATTTGACCTGACGCTCATAACAACAAGAGTTATCGACGAGATATCGTTTTCTTTTAGAGTGAGAGGAGAAAAGAATTATAAAGAAAAGGTTGAGTACCTTTTGAAGAAATTCTCGCTTGACAAATACAAATATTATGACCCATTAAACTTGAGCCTTGGTCAGAGGCGCAGAACTGCGATGGCAGCTGCAATAGCTAGTGGAGCAAAGGTTATAATGATGGACGAGCCTACTTCGGGACAAGACTTTTACCACAAGAAAATGCTAGGAGAAGAGCTTCAGACATTAAAGTCCGAAGGATACAGCTTTGTAATTGTTACGCATGACTCAAGGTTCGCGTACAATTACGCAGATAAAGTGGTTGTATTCTACAACGGTCAAAAAGTGCTTGAAGGCTCACCAGAAGACGTTTTCTTAGAGAGCGCAAGGTACGGCGTTTTTCCGCCTTCAGATTATTTGCTAAGGGTGAGTTCTGCATGAATACAATTTTATTTGTTATATTTCAGAACGTAGTAAGTTGGTTACTTATGCTTTTTGGAATAGGAGCACCGCTTCTAATTTTATTCAAGGCCATCGGGTTATCCGGCTTCGGGGAAATAACAAAGTTTGAAAGACATGAAACATTTTATTATAAGCTTAACCCATTAACCATGCTAGCATTTATCGTTGTAGTATCGATTGTAGCTGCTACAACGATATGGTGGATAGGATTGCTTATTACTGGTGCGTTAGCGCTGTCTTATTTCACGCTTTACAACGGCAAAAGAAAGTTCATGTTAGCTCTATATCTAACTTTGATTACAATAATAGGAAGGACTTGGTCGATCGCACCTTATACACCTTATATAATTCTCAGAGAAGATGGGTTCAAGACGTTTACAACAATTTGGGTATGGCCTTCTTACTTTGAATTTATGGGCTACCAACCTCAGTTAACGCTGCAGGCTTTATTATATGGAATACAAACGTCGATGAGATTTACCGCCGTGTTACTTTCAGGATTGCTATTAATACTGACCAGCACTCCTTCATCAATATTAAGGGCGTTGGGTAAGCTTAAGATACCAAACGCAATCATATTCGCTATTATCGTGGCTATGAGGACGCTTCCTAGGGTTTTCAAGTCGATGGATATTACTATGAAAGTTCATTTAATGAGAGGTCTGGGTTCTAATTATCCCAAAAGGCTTCAGTATTTCGCCTA
>CAYFJA010000032.1:0-10098 GCA_964343315.1 uncultured Nitrososphaerales archaeon | reverse complement strand
CAGCTTGCCCTTTTCAACTATATCAGCAAGTATGGGAAGGACGCTCTCCCTTGGAATATAGTCTTCTTTTGTAAGAAGCCTTTCAGCCGTTACAACCAAAGCTTTTGTTGCGTGGCCGCACTCCCCTACAACTATCCTCTTGACCCCAAGCTTATGAGCAATCTCTATATGTTTTTTAACTATCCTTATAAGCTGAACGTCATCGTACCATACGCCGTAATTAACGGAATCGTATCCAACAGGCTCTGAGCTGAGCGTCCAGCTCAGGCCGGCCTTTTCAAAAATTATTGCATAAGCTTCAGGATTCTCTGGCCACGAAAGGTATTCTCCGGCGTTGTGTATAAGCAGAATATCCGCCCCCTTTTCATCAACAGGTATTTTAATTTTTAATCCGGTCTTGGATTCTATGTCTTCTTCCATCATTTTAACGAGCTTTTTAAAACCTTCAGGGTTCATGCCTGTGCTAGATCCTACCTTTAGCTGTAGCACCGTTCCGTTTTCATGCAGTTCTTTTGGTGCTATACCAAGTTCTTGACTTGCTATTTTTCTTATTTCTCTTGCTATCAGCCCATTATCTATGCCTATAGGACAGGCCTGCGCGCACCTCCTGCATAAGTTGCACCTGTAAGAAAGCTCTATAAGCCTTGTTACTAGTTGCCAGCTTTCTTCTATATCGCCAGTAACCAGAGGTCCGAATAACCTACCGGCATATGTAAAGTGTTTTCTATATATTCTTCTGAGGATCTCAGAACGAAAGAGCGGGCTGTACAAATTCTTTTTACCGCTAGCAACATATATTGGACAGGCTTCCTCGCACGCGCCGCACTTTGCACAGTAATCAAGTGAAAGCTTGAACTGCTGTAAAAACGTCCAGTTTCCTTCTTTGGTTAGATCTTTTTCAAGACCTTTCAGAAATTTATCTACAAGCTTCCTTTTTTCTTCTTCGCTTTTTGGTATTGGAATTCCAACAGCTGCATGTCCATCTAGCGTAAAATCATATCTTTGGATCCACGTAGCCGGAGGCTCCTTTAACTGCGGTTCTTCTCTTAAAGCTTCAATCTGCATTAAATCTTCCAACTTTATCTTTATGAGGGGCTTATTGCTCTCTTTAGAGAATTCCTTTAGGGTTATTATATCGTTCATAGTTCACTCCACTTCTTATCTTTTGGTACATGCGGAGCTTCCCAAGGAACTTTAAGTTCGAGGTTTTTCTTAATTAGAATCTCTTTCTTTTCATCATACTTTTCGGCTATCATGTTTGGCTTTGAATCCCACTGAACCTTATGGTAAGTAAAGTACTTGCCAAAGAAATGCGTCATTTTTGTAAATGGCAGGTAAACCAGGAAAACGCAGAGTAGAATTACAGTAATCGATGAAGAAAGGGGCAAAGAAGGTTGTTCGACGTGAGCAATCAAACCAGCGCCTCCTATCAAATACAGAAGGAAAGATCTTGCGTAGTTAAAATAAGGATCGTAAAAGGTCGAAGCGACCATCGATGAGATGATCAAGAATATTAAAAAGAGGTTAAAATAATCAACTGGAGCAGAAAGATAACTTACTCTTTTATCTGTGGCCCTCAAAATTATAAGCCCAGCAACCCCTAATAAAGTCGCAAATATGCCTACATATCCAAGAATCATAGATGCGTAAAAAAATATGGCAAATAAAGCGCCAGACGTTATCTTCATAAGCTCAAGTACGCTCCCAATAAAGATTGTGATAAACCAGAGCAAAAGGAAATATATACCACCATGAAACAAAAAGCTGAAATACCACTGTCTTCTTTTGCTCCTATATAGCCTTTTTATAAATATCATTTCTTTTAACATGTCTACGGTCTCGGAACACTTTTCTTCTGTTATTTCTGTTTTCCACCATTCAGGCCTTTCTAAGTAGGATCCACCATGTTCGTGTTCTTTTTCAGAAGGAACTGGGTAAAGCTCCCATCTTAGGTGTAAAGGTTCTTTAGCAAATTTGCCTGCTCTGTATAAAATTAATGCAACGCAGAAAGCAAAAGAAACATAGGAGGCGTAAGCCAAGTACCTTATCAGTTCCATATGCGAATTTTTGATCTATAATTTTTAAATAATTATTACACGATTTTTTGCAACATTTTTTATTATACCAGATGGTGTAATAACTGATTTTAAAATCTATTCTAAAGTATAAACTAAATGACTATTTCCGATATAAAAGAACAGAAAATTTCAGAAGAAGATTTGAAAGCCTTGGAAAAGCTGGAAAAAGGCCCATGGCCCAGCCACGTTACAGAGCTGAAAAAGACCAAATATCCTATAGAATATTACGCTTGGGGCGTTATGCATAAATATTCTCCCTGGTACAGCGGTTCTTTTAGAGTTAGGTATGTTTTTAGCGGAATACTTGCGAGAAGGTCGCGAGACGGTAAAGTTGCTGAGGTGCATTTCAGGACTTATTCTCCTGCAGGCAGGTTTCTTTCTACTTTTTATTTAAAGAAGATAGCCTACATTGCGGAAAATTACGGAATAGGGCTTATTGAACTCGCTGGAAACACAGGGGCAATCGTGATTAACATACAGCCTGATAAAGCTGACCAGGCGGTAGATGCAATAAGAAACATCATGGGATCGGACGTTGGAGGCTCTGGAGACACTTTCAGGGAATTTTACGCATGCCCTGGACCGGCTTTATGCGAGTTCGCCCTTTACGATACGCTCGCGGCTATGGACTTTTTCAGGAGCCACCCTGAAATTTATAAGTTCCTCAACACCCAGTTGTTCCCTTATAAAATCAAGATGAAGTTCAGCGGATGTCCGTTTGATTGCGCGGGCGCAAACGCTAGGTCTGACTTTACCTTTATAGGAACGTGGGTCGGTGCGCCAGAAGTTGATCAAGAAAGGCTCAGGGAAATGATAAAGAGCGGCAAAGTAGATCCAAAGAGGCTCGTCAAGAACTGCCCGTCTGGAGCAATTTCGTGGGATGAAGAAAGGCAGCAACTAAAGATAGATGGCGACAAATGCCTCAAGGCTATGAACTGCATAAAAGAAGCTTTTCCTGCGATTAAACCCGGAAAGAACAAAAAGATAGCTTTGTTGGTAGGTTCTCATGCTCAGGCTCACTATGGGCCCAGGCTCAGCTGGGGCGTTGCTTTGCTTGACGATTATAAGGAAGCTCTTCCGTTTATACTTAAAGTAGTTGATATATATTCGAACAGCGCTCCAAGAAGGCACAGGCTCGCCGACCTAATACTTAGGAGAGGGTTCAGGATAATAAGCGAAGCTGCCAAAGAAACTTTGCCAGATAAGCCTAAGGCAACGCCATCTTCTCATCTAAGGTTCACTACTGGGGCTGTTTTATCAGAAGACGAAAGGCAGATGTACACAGAATGGGCAAAATCTTTGGTTAACGAGTACTATGGAGGCGAGCAGTGATGGAGTCCACTTTTGTTCCTGATCCTTCTGAAAGGATGAACAAAAGGCTGCCGATGCCTTACGCTTCGCAGCTACCTGACATCATAAAAAGAAATTACGGAAAGTGGATCGACAGAAGATTTCACGATAACGGAATAATTGAGCACATATCGGAAAGCGGGGAGAGCGTGTTCACTGTTAAGGTCGGTTTGCCTCCTAACTCTAGAATCAGCGTAGAAACGCTAAAGAAGATAATAGAAGTTGCGGAAACTTACGGTCTAAAGGTTGTGAGAGCAACCAGAGGCATGAACTTAGAGTTTATCACCGATTCCCTCGAAAAAGCAAAAAAGATAGCTGAGGTGATGGAGAGCTACGGTTTTCCTGTGGGAGGTTGGGGCGATAGCTTATGGCACATTACTTCTTGCACAGCATATCTAACTTGCTCAACCTTTGCCGTTGACGCCCCTTCTATAACTAAGGTTCTCTATGATCACTTTATGCCTTACTTTACTGGCAAAGAAAAGCTTCCTTCAAAGCTAATGATCTTTGTATCTGGATGCACGAACATTTGCGCAGGAACTCTAGCTGGAGATATCGTGTTGGTCGGGCACTGGGGTCAAGCACCAAAGCCAGATCCAGAAAAGATAAAGTTCTGCCTTCCAGCATCTGCTGAGGCTTTAAAGAAGGTCACTCCGGATATAGCAGCAGTTTGCCCCGTTAACGCGATAAAGCTTTATGCTAATCAAGACGGCACCGTTGGAATAGATATAGATGAGAAAAGATGCATAGCCTGCGGAAGGTGCAAAAACGTCTGTGATTATTTGGATTGGGATCCTGATAAGATAGGCGTGGCGGTCTTCGTTGGAGGAAAAACTAGCAACACAGGATCGGGGCCTAGGCTTGCTTACAGAATCGTACCTTGGGTTCCTGTAAATCCGCCTGAATATAAAGAAATAGTGGCCGTAGTTAGGAAGATAATAGATGTGTGGAAGAAAAACGCCGAGCCTGGAGAGAGAATAGGCGATACAATAGACAGAATAGGGCTGGAGGAGTTTATGAAGCAGCTTGGCGTCCCAAGGACTAGGCATAACGCTTGTATAGAAGTCAACTGGAACTTTGGGGTAAGACAGTTCATAAAATACGTCTAAAATATTACCTTTTTTCGTCGAATAACCTTTATTTAAAAATCTGTTCAAGCATTTTTGAAGGAAAATGAGCGTGAGTTATCCGGGTGAATATGAAGTTAACGGGAAAAAGGTGATAATAGATGAAGACGGATTCCTGCAAAATCCAGAGGTTTGGGACGAAAAGGTAGCGGAATGGCTCGCAGTTAACGTAGAAGGGATAAAGCAGCTTACTGAAAGGCACTGGAAAATCATCAGGTACTTAAGGAAGTATTGGGAAACATACGGAGTCTGCCCCCCGATAAAGATACTTTTAAAAGAAACTGGAGAAACTTTAGAAAGCATATACGAGCTTTTCCCAGATGGTCCGGCTCACGGAGCATGCAAAGTAGCTGGAGCCCCAAAGCCCACCGGCTGCGTATAAAGTATGGATTGTAGCACTCCTAGGTTAATAATCTCTTCTTATAAAGGGAAGAGCGGAAAAACATTAGCAACAATAGCTCTAGCTCGTTCTTTAATTTCTAAAGGCTATAAAGTATCTATCTTTAAGGTTGGTCCGGATTACATAGATCCAAGCTATCATAGCGTTGTTACAGGAAAGCTTAGCAGAAACTTGGATTATATTCTAATGGGGGATAAAATAATAGGTAGGTTTTGTGAGCACTCTGCGGGTTCTGACATAGCTCTTATAGAAGGCGTAGCTGGCCTCTACGATAGTCCAGACGGAGAAAGCGAAATAGGAAGCACTGCCCAGCTATCTAAACTCCTTAAGGCTCCAGTAGTTATAGTCATTAACGGTGAAAGAATCAACAGGACCGCCGGAGCTATAATAAGAGGTTTAAAGGACTACGACAGGGAAGTAAAAATAGTTGGGGCGATAATAACAAACGTTGTAAACGGGCAGGAAGAAAAAATAAAAAAAGCTGTAGAGAAAGAAGGAGTTGAAGTTTTAGGAGCTATAAAAAGAAGCGAAAAGATTGAAGAAATGATGAAGTATAGGCACTTAGGTTTGGTTCATGCTAATGAGATAGAAAGGGATAAAATTTTGTTGCTAGCTAATATGGCTTCAAAAGGGTTAGATGCTGAAAGGAGCTTAAAAATTGCTAGAGAGAGCTCAGAGCCATTGAATTTTTACAAACAAGAAGGCAAAATATCTGTAAAGAAAAAGGTTAAGATAGCTATAGCCTTAAGCAGAGCGTTTTCATTTTATTATCCGGAAACCATCGAATATGCTTCAGAAGCTGCTGAACTAAGCTTCGTGGACCCAGAAAAGGATCAAGAAATAAACGCGGACGTCTTAATAATCGGGGGAGGCTTTCCAGAAGTTTACGCAGAAGAGCTTGAGAGAAACAAACCATTCATCAACTCTTTAAGAAAACACATAGATGACGGAAAGCCATTTTACGGTGAATGCGGAGGGCTCATATATTTAACTGAAGCATTGTATTACAAAGGATCGGAATATAAAATGAGCGGGGTTTTCGACGCTTATTCTGTTTTTATGGATAAGCCTGTGGGTCACGGATATGCTTTTGCAGAAGTGATAAAAGATAACCTGATCGCAAAAAAAGGCGCTATTTTAAAGGGTCATGAATTTCATCATATAAAAATTCTAGCTAAGAGCGCTGAAAATTTAACTATAAAGTATGTGAAAGGGAGCGGAATAAACGGATTAGACGGGTTTTATGTAAAAAACGCATATGCTAGCTTTTTGCACATTCACCCGGAGACAATCAACTTTTTAGAAAAAATATTATACAAATTTGTATAATATTTTGTTCTATTTTTTCGACAAATTTTCTTAACAATCCATATATTATCAAAAAAATTAAATACAAATTATGGAGCTAGCTCCAAAGCCGGAGAAAGACGTTGAAAGGCAAAGCTTCCTCTCGGAATTTCGTGAATATATAAGAGCTTCTTCTAAACACTACGATCCCGTTACTTTAGAAATTTTAACTTATATAGTGCATTATGAGCCTATATCTCTTTACAAAATAACCAGGATGCTGCCTTACAGCATATCTTCAATTTATAAAAAAGCCAAAAGGTTGATGAAGGGCGGCCTAATAGTACCCTTGTTTCTGGAAAATCCTGAGGACAAAAGAAGTAAGTTGGTTTACGAAGCTACGGTTAAAGGTATAATAACATGCTGGGCTTTCGGTTGCATAAAACATTCTGAGTTGTTGAACAAGCTTATGTACAGGTGGAACGCAAAAGCAAGCGAAATTAAATCGCTTAACGCGATTTTGTCGTCACTACCCAAGTTAATCAACCCAAACGACGTTACGATCTTAGAAGACCCTCTCCTTTCAGTTTTAGCTGTCATTCTATTTTCTAAGAAAGATGAAACTGGACAAGCTGAGGCAATAAGATACTTTTTTTCTAAACTATGGTCCGTTATCTCAGAGTCAAGCAGCGATGATATCTTCATAGGTTCTAAAAAATATCTTATTGGCGTAAGCCGTTCAAATGAGATGGTTTATGTTTATTCTTGCAAAGGCTGCGAGAAGCTTTGTTCTATGTGCGCTATGCCTTTAAACAACGTTAGGTGCGAAGTTCTGCTCAAAGCTTTGCAAAAATTTAACTAAGCTAAAAATTCTTGAACAACCTTTCCAATTATTATTATTCCGGGGGGAGAAATACCTTCGCTCTTAATTTTTGAAGGCAAATCATGAAGGTTTGTTAGCAGGACCCTTTGGTTCTTCATTGTTCCGTTAGAAATCACGCAGGCAGGCGTGTTTGGAGGAAGCCCGCTGTTAATTAAAGCAGAAGCTATTTTCTCAGAGTTTGATATACCCATCAATATCACAATAGTACCTCCTAATTTAGCTAATGCGTCCCAATTAATCTCATCTTCTTTTATTGGATGACCGTTAATTATTGCTAAAGTTGAAGAAATGCCACGGGCTGTTACAGGAATACCAGCGTAGCTGGGCACACCTATTGCGCTTGTTATCCCCGGAATTATTTTATATTTTATGTTGTTCTTTTTTAAAAACATAATCTCCGTATCCCCTCTCCCAAAGAGGAAAGGATCCCCAGAATGAAGCCTTACTATAACTTCTTTAACTCCGCAATACTTATTCACTGCATCCTCAAACTTTTTTTGTCTCTGGTAGCTATCCTCCCCTCTTTCATGAGGAATCTTAATACAGCTGGATGGCGCAATTTTTATTATATTGTCAGGTATCAGATAATCATATATTAATACTTCAGCTTTTTTCAAAGCCCTATAAGCCGCTAGCGTTAGCAAGCCTTTGTTACCCGGGCCTCCGCCAACTATATAAACTGTACACTTTTGCAACTTCAAGATTTTTGAATCTTTACGCTTGATTTAACGTTTATTCCTTGGTTAATAGAAACATATAATTAAGTAGCTTTTAAACGGCAAGCGCAAAAATGTTTTTATCTTCTTTTATTTTTTTAGATTATTTTTTGGAAAAATAACAAATTATTAGCCAAATCGTTGAAATAATTAATTTAAATTGAAAAAATAACCTTTATCCGATAAAAAATGATGCTTCCAGTAAGTCGTGCTGTTATTGATTACGGAGGCCTAGCTCTTTTAATCCTCTTAGTCATTGAATTTGCCGTTGAAGCGTTACGGGGAAAATTTAAGTCCTACGGCTTGTTTCCTTTTGTCGGTCCTTCCAAAAACGAGGGTAAAGCAATTTCTGTAATAAAGGCTTTGTCTGAAGCGGTATTTCTTGACGCCTTTGCTTCAGAACCTCTTAGCGATTGTCACACAGGGGCTTACTATTCTAAAAAACCTAAAATAAAAAGGGCCGCGCACTTGCTGTTCTTTTACGGGTTTATTTTGCTCTTGATTTCAACTTTACTGGGCTTTGTGTTTGATAAATGGCTAAACCAAAGAACCTTTATTCCCTCTTATACTTTAGGCCCCTTCGGACCCATTTTAGAAATAGGCACAGGCACTTTAGGGGGAGTTCTAATAATAATAGGGTTTGTTCTATATTGGCCAAACAGGTTCAGAGGAGAGGTCAACCTAAGGGTAGTTGCAACAGACGCATTCTTATTGTTGCTAGTCCTTACAGTTTTAACCGGAATATTCTTAGAGTATTCAGAGCTAACCTCGGCAGTTTACTTGATCAGTTATGTCTTTTGGATTCATATTTCGTTTGTTTTAGCTCTTTTTGTTACCATGCCCTACACAAAATTTTCCCACGCTGTATACCAGCTTGTTTGGAATTTTTACGAGAGGTATTACAGAAGGACAGGCAAACCCGCTAGGGTTCCTGCGGGGTGAAGCGAAATGCCGACTTTCGTATATGCATCAAGGTGCGTAGGATGCGGTGACTGTGTGGACATATGTCCAAGCGACATAATGCACTTTACAAAGGACAGAAAGACTGTTAACATTGAGCCCGACGCTTGCTGGGAGTGCTTAAACTGCGTAAAAGTTTGCGCTAGATTTGCTATAGATGTAAGGAGCTACGCGGACTTTGTGCCGATGGGCCACGCGATATATGTGTACAGAGACGAGAAGGCCCAAAAAATCTACTGGAGAATTAAATACAGAAACGGAAAGATAAAAGAGTTTGCCTTTCCTATAAGGACAACGCCTTGGGGGTCAATTAGGCCTCCCACAGAGCTTCCTGAGCCTGATCCAAAAGACCTCTACCGGCCTGTTCTTTCCTATGAAAGAGAAAGTGAAAAGAAGGTGGAGGTGAAGGCTTAATGACAAAAATTAGCTACGTTGATTCTGACATCTTAATAATCGGAGGAGGGATGGCTGGATGCGGAGCCGCTTGGGAAGCAAGGTACTGGGGGAGAAACCTGAAGATAGTAATAGCGGAGAAAGCAAACATAGATAGAAGCGGAGCCGTCGCCATGGGGCTTTCTGCGATTAACACTTACCTTGGTTTAAAGTATAATGAAAACACAATAGAAGATTATGTAAATTATGTAAAAAACGACTTAATGGGAATTATAAGGGATGACTTAGTTTATGACTATGCTAGACACGTAGATTCTACTGTGTATCTGTTCGATGAATGGGGCCTGCCTATATTCAAAGATGAAAACGGGAGGTACGTAAGGGAAGGAAGGTGGCAGATAATGATTCACGGAGAGTCATATAAGCCGATTGTAGCTGAAGCCGCTAAGAAATCTGCTTCAGAAATATACAACAGAGTCATGGTCACCCATCTTCTAAAGGACGCCCAAAATCCAAATAGGGTAGCAGGGGCGATAGGATTTAACGTTAGAGACGGAAGAGTTTACGTCTTCAGATCAAAAGCCGTCATAGTTTCAGCTGGAGGCGGTTCTCAGATCTACAGGCCAAGATCAACTTCTGAAGGTAAAGGGAGAACGTGGTACCCTCACTGGGCAAGCGGGTCCTCTTACGGGTTGCTGATAGAAGCAGGAGCTGTAATGACCATGATGGAAGCCAGATTTTCAGTTCCTAGGTACAAAGACGGCTACGGACCGGTGGGCGCTTGGCAGCTAATGCTGAAGGCTAAGCAAACCAACGCATACGGCCAAGATCCTTTTGCAATTCATAAAGAAGAGCTCAAAAAGCTATACAACGGGAGATTTAACTATGTAGATGCTTTCCCAAC
>CAYFJA010000031.1:5637-10834 GCA_964343315.1 uncultured Nitrososphaerales archaeon | reverse complement strand
CCCGCTTTCAAAAATAAGGTAGTAAAAGTTATGCTTTTAAGCTTTCTGCAACATTAAATTAACTCTCACGCAGGATCGCTTTTTAGCCTTAATTTAAATTCGTCAAGCTAAATGCTTTTGCTCAACAAAAGAGGATACGCTTAAATATTGTAGCAGGCGAATGGAAATCATAATGCAGGAAGACTTTAAGTTTATAGGTAAGCCAATCCCCCGAAGGGACGCTCGTTCGAAGGCTAAAGGGCTAGAAGTTTACACAAATGACATGTATCTACCAAACATGCTTTACGGAAAGATAGTTAGGAGCGAGTATCCTAGGGCTATAGTTAAGAGCATAGACACAAGTAAGGCGGAGGAGATGGGGGCAATTGTTTTAACTTACAAAGACGTCCCTCAAGTCCTTTTTAACCCGAGGCTCGTGAGCACAGAGGACGCTACATACAAAGATTGGAAGGTTCTTACTGACAGGCCAAACCACCTAGGGGAGCCTATAGCTGTATGCTTGGCTGAGACAGAGCAAAAGGCTCAGCTTGCAGCTTCTGCTATTAAAGTAGAGTATGAAGTGTTAAATCCGTACTTCAGCGCTGAAGAAGCCTTATCTTCTCAGGACTCAATTCACGATGAGATACTTCTTGGGAGCAAAAAGCTCAAAGTAAAGAACAACGTCGCGTGTGAGCTTGAAATAAGCGAAGGCAACGTAGAAGAAGCTTTTAAGAAGGCAAGCAGGGTGTTCGAAAGGACGTACAGAACCAGCAGGAGGTACCACACTCAGATGGAGCCTAAGGCAGCTTTGGTTAACCCTGAGCCAGACGGCTCTATAACCGTTTGGACAACAACTCAGTCGATACACAACACAAGGATCTTGATATCTAGGGTCTTTGGGATACCTCAAAACATGATAAACGTAAAGAAGGTTACCTTAGGCGGAAGCTTCGGCTCAAGCATTCAAACCAACCTAGTAACGCTTATAGCTGTAGCAGCGGCCCTAAAAACAAAGAGGCCAGTAAAGATAGCTCTTACCCGTGAGGAAGACCTTTACGACCACGCAGACTATCAGATGACTATAAAGCTTAAGGCTGGGGTAAACGAAGACGGCGAAATCGTAGCAGGTGAGATGGAGATGATAATGGACATAGGCGCTCACCAGGTTCAGGCTTATCCTCTGCTGGGAACAGCCTTCGGTTGGTGGGCATCATCTTATAAGTGGAAGAACTTTAGGTACAAAGGAATAGCAGTTTATACTAACAAAGTCCCCTCAAACGCCTTTAGGGGCTACGGAAACCCGCAGGTTACGTGGGCCGTTGAATCTTTTATAGATGAAATTTCAGAGAGCTTGGGGATCGATCCTATAGAGTTTAGGTTAAAGAACATGATTTGTAAGGGAGACCTGTTCTGGGGCCAAGGTCCTACCGTTAGGACGATAGTAAAGTCCTGCGGCCTGCCAGAAATCTTGACCAAAGGCGCTGAGATGATAGGATGGAAGAACGGAAGGAGGATGGTCAAGGACGGAAAGCTCATAGGGATAGGCATGGCGAAAGGTTTTCACACTTCTAGCGCCGGCTCGCCTATATCTGGAACAGTTATAGACTTTTCAGGAGCAACGGTAAAGATAAACGAAGACGGGAGCGTGGACGTTATAACCGCGCTCATAGACATGGGAGAAGGGACCTACGAAGCCATAAGAAAGATAGCCGCTGAAGTCCTGCAAGTTCCTCCAGAAAAGGTAACAGTCGTAAACACGGACACTTTGTCCAGCGTTTATGACGTTAACACGCACGCTTCGAGAGGAGTTTACGCGGGCGGCGGTGCGGTTTACAGAGCGGCGCTTGCGGTTAGGGACATGGTCTTAAGCCTTGCTTCTTCGATGACCGGCATAAACAAAGAAAGCCTCACGATAAGGTACAACGAGAGGACAGGAGAAACTGAGATATTCAACGAAGCGTTCCCAGACAAAAAGGTGACCCTAAGGGAAATTGCGTTTTACGCTAGAGAAAAGAACATAGGGACTTTAGCTTCAACAGTAAGCTACAGACCCACTGCAGGTCCCCCGCACTTCACAGCGTACTTTGTAAAGGTTGAGGTTGACCCAGAGACCGGAGAAGTCAGGCCTCTGGAGGTAGTAGTTGGGGCTGACGTAGGGACGGTCATAAACCCAGACCTAGCAGAAGGACAGATTCAGGGAGGCTTTGTGATGGGATGGAGCATGGCAACTTTAGAGGACACTCCGTATAACAGAAAGACTGGCGAGATCATGACTGAATACATGAAGATACCGAGGGCCACTGAGATACCCCCGCTCGACTCCTTTAAGGTCTTCTTTGTAAATACTTATGAAGAGACAGGGCCCTTCGGGGCTAAAGGGCTTGGAGAGGGCTCGCTCAACCCGGTTGCTGGGGCCGTAGCAAACGCCATAGCTGCAGCAACAGGTGTTAGGTTCTACGAGCTGCCAATTACGCCTGAAAAGATCCTCAAAGCTTTGAAGGAGAAAGAGGTGATGAAGGTTGAAACTTACCAATGAAGTGAACACAAGGGTACTGCCGGTAGACTTTGAGTACTACGAACCGAAGAGCCTTAGCGAAGCGATAAGCCTGCTCGACAAAATCCCGGACGCAAAGATCTTAGCAGGAGGCCTTGACCTTTTGGTTTGGGTGAAGATGGGTTTTGTTAAGCCAAGAGCCTTAATAAACATAAAGAAGATCGAGGAGCTAAACAAAATACAGGAAAAAGAAGCCTTTGTTGATGTAGGAAGCGCCGTAAGGGTCATTCAGCTTCAGTTCTCAGATGTAATTAAAGAGAAGGTTCCGCTCTTGTGGAAGGTTGCAAAGTCATTCAGCTCAGTCCAGGTGAGGACCATGACGACGGTAGGGGGAAACATCTGCTCAGCCTCTCCGGCATCAGACTTAGCTACAGTAGCTCTGGCTATTGGGGCAAACGTAGAAATATTTGGCCCAGCTGGGAGAAGGGTTATTCCTTTAGATGAATTTTACCTAGGTAACAGAAGGACCGTGCTTAAGCACAACGAGGTTTTAACGAAAGTGTCTTTTAAGAAAAGGTCCGAAGGAGAGGGATTTGGCTACTCAAGGACAGCGAGAATCTACGACGACATAGCAAAGGTTATAGTTGCAGTAAGGCTTAAGCTGGAAGACGGCAAAGTAAGCGAAGCTTCAGTGGCTTTGGGCTCAGTGGCCCCTAAGGTCGTTAGAGCAACTTCAGTCGAAAGAGCGATAGTAGGAAAGCGCTTTACCGAAGATTTAGCAAAAGAAGCTTCAAGCCTAGTGGTAAACGATATTTCTCCCATAGATGACATAAGGTCGACGGCCGAGTACAGGAGGGAAGTTTCAAAGGTATTAGTCAGGAGGGCGTTGATAGAAGCTTGGAAGGAGGTGGCCTGAGTGAAGGAGATCAACATTAAGTTTAAGCTCAACGGTAAGGAAGTTGAAACAAAGGTAGGCGAAAGCACGCTCCTGCTAGAACTTTTAAGGGAAAAGTTGCACGTTACAAGCGTTAAGTATGGCTGCGGAATTGGAGAGTGCGGGGCATGCACTGTTCTGATAGATGGTGAGCCTTATCTTTCGTGCCTGGTTCTGGCGGCTGAAGTTGACGGAAAGGAAGTTAGAACCGCAGAAAGCGTGGATAACAGCTTTATAGACCACTTGGAAAGGTATTCGGCCGTCCAGTGCGGCTACTGCACGCCAGGGTTTGTGGTCATGTCCGAGTATCTGCCTAAATACTTGAAAGAAAGCAACGAAGAGGAAATGGGGGAGGAAGAACTTAAAGAGTACTTCAGCGGAAACGTCTGCAGGTGCACGGGGTACTTCAACATAATAAAAGCCGCTAAGGCTTACGTCAATGACTTAAAAAGCAAAAAGTAGGGTTATTTTTTAATTCTCTTAACAAAGGTTCCCTTAGGCCCGATTACTGTGCTTCCGTCGTATATAACTTCCCCTCTGAGTACAGTATAGGCTATCTTTCCCTTAAGCGTCCACCCGACGAAAGGAGTTGTCGGATATGTAGCGTATAGGTCCTCTTCTTTTATCTTCCAAGATCCCTTCGGATCTGCAATAACAAGGTCCGCAGAGCTTCCTACCTGAAGGGCTCCTTTGTTTGGGTAAAGGCCGAAGAGCTTGGCAGGGCTTTCAGAAAGTATCTTTGGAAGAACATTTAAGCTTATAACTCCGCTTAAGGCCATGTGAAGTGCTAGAGGGAAAAGGGTCTGAACTCCTATTATGCCAGATGCAGCCTTCCATATGTCTCCCTTTTTTTCTTCTGCGGAGTGGGGGGCATGATCAGAGCCCAAGTTTGATATCGTTCCATCAGCTATGCCATCTATTAATGCAAGCCTGTCTTCTTCGGTTCTTATGGGCGGGTTTACCTTTATCAGAGGGCCGTACTTTTTGTAGTCTGAGCTGTTGAGTAGCAGGTAGTGAGGGCACGTTTCGCCAAATACGTTAGCTTTGAGGTGCTTAAGCTCCCTTATTGCATTCACCCCTTCTTTTGAGCTGACGTGGACTATGAGGGCTCTGCCGCCTGTCCTGAGAGCAAAGAGTCCAATTCTTCTTATTGCTTCCTCTTCAGCTACAGGAGGCCTAGCCTTCATGTGTTCTTCAGGGTCGTTAGAACCTGACCTGGACAGCTCGCTCGTAAAGAAGTTAACTATGTCGTTGTTTTCAGCGTGAAAAGCTATCGTTACGTCGTGCTTTGCTGACTTCTCAAGTATTCTAAATAAAGCTCCGTCGCTCGGAGGCGGGATGTTCCCTGTAGTTGGTCCTAAGAAAACTTTGAAGCCCACAACGCCAGCTTCAACCAAAGGTTCAAACTGATCAAGGTTCGAATTGTGAAGGACTCCGTAAAGCCCAAAGTCAACAAATGCCTTCCCGCTGAGCAGCTCAGCCTTTTCTGTAAAAGCTTTTACATTTTCAACTGGCGGAAGGGTGTTTGGCATTTCCAATATAGTCGTGGTTCCGCCAGCAGCGGCTCCTTTCGTGCAGTTTGTAAAGTTGTCTTTATAGGTTAGCCCCGGCTCCCTGCAGTGGACGTGCTCGTCTATAATTCCTGGAAAGATCAGCTTTCCCTCAGCGTTTAAGGTTTTGTCAGCTTTTTCTGAAAGGTCTGTGCCTATAGACTTTATCTTTCCGTCCTCGATATATATGTCAGCGTTTATTATTGCATCAGGCAGGACCAGGCTTCCGTTTTTTATTAA
>CAYFJA010000031.1:0-5537 GCA_964343315.1 uncultured Nitrososphaerales archaeon | reverse complement strand
TGCTATTTATTCAGCAGTTAAAGTTTACTGGACTTAATGGTTAAAAATTAGTAGCTTGGTAAAGCTTTAAAATTTACCGCTCAAAAAATTAATATAAACAGGCTGAATACACTGTTTGTATGAGCGTTGTCGAAGAAAGAGCGGCAATAAACGAAGAAGCATACGTTGAAGAAATGATCGAAAGGTGGCTGAAGGCAGAAAAGCTCCTCATCGTTGGCAAGCCTGTTATTAGGGTTGATTCGTTGGAGAAGGCTTTAGGCATATCAAGGTATGTTTACGACTACCTTACTGCTGGCACAGTTTACGCAAAGCTCATCAAGTCTCCAGTAGCAAGCGGCGTGCTTAAAGGGATAGACTTCAGCGAAGCAAAAAGGATTAAGGGCTTTATAGGAGGCATAACTTATTCAGACATTCCGGGAAAAAATCAGGTTGGTTACTACATTGAAGATCAGCCATTGTTCGTAGATTCGATCATTCACTTTCACGGAGAACCTCTGGGGCTTGTGGTAGCCGACTCGTTAAACCGCGCTGAAGAAGCCAGAGAGGTTGTGAAGGTAAGTTATGAAGAAAGGCCACCTGTCTTTGATCCTCTTGAAGCTATGAAAGAAGGCGCTCCTTTGGTACATCCTGAGAAGGGCTCTAACATAGCTCTGACGACTAAAGTTAGGAAGGGGGACGTTGCCTCTGGGTTTAGCAAGGCTGACGTTATTGTCGAGAACGAATACAGAACGGGATTTCAAGACCACGCTTACATAGAGCCTGAGATAGCTTTAGCAATACCCAACGGCAAGCGCCTTCAAGTTATAGTGAGCGGACAGTACCCTCACCTGGCCCAAAAGATGGTTGCAAACGTTTTAGGGGTCAACCAAGCAGACGTAGATATTATTGTCCCTTACGTAGGAGGAGGGTTTGGGGGCAAAGACGACATAGGGCCAGTTATAGCAGCTGAAGCAGCGGTAGCAGCCTATAAGCTTCAAAAGCCGGTTTTGCTATATTACAGCAGAGAGGACAGCTTCACTTCTCACAACAAAAGAGAAGCGGCTATAGTTAGGTACAAGACAGGAGCTACTGAGGACGGAAGGCTCGTGGCGGCTGAGGCAACGATCATATTCGATACTGGCGCTTACGCAAACAGAGGGCCGTTTACTTTGTGGAGGGGAACGGTCCACGCCACAGGGCCTTACGAAATACCAAACGTAAAGATAGATGGATACCTTGTGTACACAAACAAAGTTTACTCGGGTTCATTCAGAGGCTTTGGGAACCCGGAACCCCAGATGGCGGCTGAGCTAAACATCAACGAAATAGCTGAAAAGCTGAACATGGATCCAATAGACTTAAGGCTCAAGAACCTGCTTAGGAAGGGCTCGGCGACTGGAACGGGGCATATAATTACTGAAGAAGTTGGCTTAGAGGAAGCCTTGAGGAGGCTAAAGGAGAGCGATCTCTGGAAAGATAGGAAAAATAATAAAGCGCAAAAAGAAGGCTCGAGCAGAGGCATAGGAATAGCTTGTGCTTGGCACGGGATGGGAACGAGCAGGGCAGCGCCTCAGTATTCCGCTGGATACGTAGTTATGAGGAAGGATGGATCAGTAGACGTTTATTCAGGAATAACAGAGATAGGGCAGGGGACGTCTACGGCTATAGCTCAAATTGTGGCTGAAGTGTTGGGTCTTCCTATTGAGATGGTGAGCGTAAAAGCAGGAACTACAGACGCCCCAGACACAGGGGCTACTCACAGCTCAAGGGGTTCAAACCTCGGCACGATGGGCGTATACGTCGCTGCAATAAAGCTCAGGTGGAGGTTGCTTAACTACGCTGCGAAGGTCTTGGGATGCGACTTTTACGACATAGAGCTCAAAGAAGGAAAAGCCATTTGCAGGAGTTCAGGCAAAGAGGTCCTTGTTTCTGCTTTGGCTAGCAAAGCTCTTGAAGAGGGCTATGAGCTTGCAGCTACGGGCTACTATTCGTTCCCGAGGGGGAAGTTTGACGAAGAGCAGGGGAGAGGGTTCATGTACGTAATGTTCAGCTACATAGCCTTAGCCACAGAAGTAGAGGTAGATAAGGAGACTGGAAAAGTAACGGTTCTGAGAGTTTTGCCAGCCCTTGCGGCTGGAAGAATACTGAACCCTCTGCTGGCAAAACAGCAGCTGCACGGAGCGTTCATACAAGGCATGGGTTACGCGCTTACTGAGGAGCTTGTCATAAGCAATGGAAAAATAATGAACCCAACGCTGGCTGACTATTTAGTCCCCACAAGCCTCGACTCGCTGAACATAGAGTTCTTGGAGCCGATAATAGTAGAGGACGTTTCTCGTTACGGTCCATTCGGCGCAAAAGGTATAGGCGAGATGGCCTTGATACCTGTTCCAGCATCAATTCTAGACGCAATAAAAAACGCAACGGGCAAATTTATAAAAGAGATACCGGCAACAGCTGAAAAGGTATACATGGCTCTCTACGGTGAGGCAAGATGAAGTACGTAAAGCCAACTTCTATGCAAGAGCTAAAGGATCTGATTAAGGATCTAAAGGCTTCGAACAAAAAGTACGCGGTTATTGCAGGAGGAACGGACCTAATGGTAAGCTTGAAGAACCACAGGCACTATTACTCTGAGGTTGAGTACATGCTTGACTTGTCCGAAGTCAAAGAAATAAAAGGTATAAAGGACTTAGGGGACGCCGTGTGGATTGGAGCCGCAACCACCGTTGAAGAGCTTAGGGAGTCAGGCGTAATTAGGAGCCATTTCAAAGTGCTAAGCGAAGCCAGCGAAAAGTTTGCTACATGGCAGATCAGAAACGTAGCTACCGTTGGCGGAAACATATGCACTTCATCGCCGGCTTCAACGCTGGCGCCGGCTCTTTTGGTTTACGATGCAACGGTTGAGCTTGGGCCTATAGAGGAAAGGCGCATGCCTCTTAGAGATTTCTTTAAAGGGCCCAAAAAGAACGCTTTGTTGCCCTATGAAATTTTGACCGGAATAACATTGAAAAAGCAGGGCGATATGACTGGGGCTTACGAAGAAATAGGAAAGAGGGAAGGAAACATAATACCGATAGTTAACGTTGCAGTAGGCATAAAGGCAAAAAAAGAAGACGGAAAGGTCCTTTTGGAAGACGTTAGGATAGCCCTTGGGAGCGTAAGCCCAACCCCAGTAAGAGCTTTGTCCGCAGAGTCTTTCCTTAAAGGGAAGTATGCGGTTCAGGAAAACATAGAAGAAGGCGCAAAAAGGGTTCTTTCAGACATAAGCCCTATAACAGACTTTAGGGCTTCAAAAGAATATAGAGAAAGGATGAGCTACGTTTTGGTTAAGAGGGCACTCAACAGGGCTTTGGGAGGTGTTTGAAATGGAGCCGATAAGGTTTAATTTAAACGGCAACGAAGTTGAGGTCCTAGCTGACCCTGAAGAAACTCTTCTGGACGTCTTAAAAGACAAGGCACATGTTTTAAGCGTTAAAAAAGGCTGCGACGAGGGGCAGTGCGGCGCCTGTACTGTGCTACTAGAAGGAAAGCCGGTCCTTTCGTGTTTGCTGCCAGTTAAAAAAGCCGAAGGAAAATCTGTAACAACTCTGGAAGGATTGCAAAGCGATGAGCTTATGAAAAAGCTTCAGGAAGAGTTCATAAACAAGGGCGCCGTACAGTGCGGCTACTGCACCACGGGCTTCCTGATCACGATTTACGCTTACTTCAAGCTTCACATGGATGAGCTCAACGATGATAACGTTAGGAGAAAGATAGCAGAGGCTACAGTAAACAACATATGCAGGTGCGGAGCCTACAAAGAAATAGAGGAAGCTTCGGTGTCAACCTTCAGAACCTTCAAATTGAAAAAATAAAATATAATAAAATTAAAATTTATTTTTTAAATCGAGAAGTTTCCGAACTGTTTCATAATTTCTGGGTTTCTCCTCTTAAGGGCGTAGTAGACTATGATGTGAACGACAACAACGGCCCAAGCCAAGAAGACAGCTATGTCTAATGGGTACGGAGGGGCGGGGTATGTTGCGAACACTAGCACAGCTACGTATAATGCTGCAGATATCGATGGCACGATTATGTTAAGGACTATCTTTCTTAGCTTGTGCCTTACGTCATACGCAATTAAAGATATGGACGCAAATATGTGACCTAAGTAGATGTAGAATGAGCCGAACGTCAGCAGGAAGAGCGCAGCTTCAAAGGGCCCCAGAATATAGCCCGAAATCAGGCTCACGGCCATTACAACTATGGTTGTCAATATTATAGCATTTCCAGGGACACCGTACTTGTTGATTTTTGTAAACGTTTTTGGATATAGGACTCCGTCCCTAGCCATCCCGTAAACAAGCCTGCTGCCGCTTGTAGCAAAAGCTATCGCAGAAGTTACAAAGGTAACAGCTATAAGAGCGGCAAGCACTGCAGCTACAACTGGACCGAAGTACTTAGAATATATAATGATAAGCGGATCGGGAAGGCTTGCATAGTTAAACATGTTTGAAGGTCCGTATATAACTGTTTGAGCGTAGGCGCTTATAACCAACGCTATACCTACTAAAAATATTTCAATTAGAAGCGCTTTCTTTAGCGTGCTTTTTGGGGATTTAGCTTCTTCAGCAACGCCTACAGGAGTTGTTAGACCTCCAAAGATGGAAGCTCCAAGTATCATTGAAACCAAGACCGTGGTCCAATTGTTGCCAACAGGCTGTGGCGTAAACACTGATAGAGTGTTGGCTGAGCCGGCTCTTATTATTAGGTAAATTGAAGTTAAGATGAGGAAGGCTATAGATATTAGCGACATTATCAGCCCTGACCTTCCTCCTATTTTGACCCCGCGCCACATAGCGTAGCCGACTATAGCAGACGATATTACAACCAGCAGAGGCCAAAGCCATGGCATCTTAGATTCGTAAGCCGGTGCGATCAGGTAAAGAAAGCTGGAAACCCCCATTATTCCGAATCCTGCAGCGCCAGCTATCCAGTACTGGTAAATGTATCCGTACCCGGCTACAAATGAAGCCAGGCTGCTGTTCAATCCTCTTTTAATCATAGCTACGTAGCCGTAAGCTGAAGCTACTTCCTGACTCCACTGATATACTACTAAGATCGTTGTTAAGTAAAGTAGCCCGGAGAAAACCACAACTAAGGGCAGCGCCCCTCCTGCTATTCCAGCAACGCCTGTAAAGTAAAGGGATGCTACAGCTATAGGTGCGTTTGCTGCCATACCATAGCCCGCAAGCTCCCAAGCGCTCAGGACTTCCCTTTTAAGTTCCTGAGAACTTTGAGCTCCTTGAGCCATTGGGATTATAATAGGTATTGCTTATTTAAATTTTGCGTTCTAGAATTAGAGATAGATCTATCTAAATTATAAAAATAAAGGATATTTTCTAAAAATTTTAATCTTAGTTTATTATTATTGAATGTTTTTGATCAAATCTTTTTAAATTAAGAAAAATATTGACCCTTTAGGACGCATTTTATTAATTCAAAATAAAAATCTTTTTAATAAACAGCTTCTTTTATGTACTTTGTCTCTATGTAGTTTAGCAGGGATTCTGGGG
>CAYFJA010000030.1:0-11054 GCA_964343315.1 uncultured Nitrososphaerales archaeon | reverse complement strand
AAACATAGAAAGAGCGGCATCCAACATAAGCCTTTGGCTAGACTTCTATAATCCAAGCTCAAGCTCGAAGGACAGCATAAGCGTACAAGCTTCAAACATAACAAGAACATATCTCCTACAGCCTCATCAAGAAGAAAGGGTTTGTATAAGCTTACCTTCAAGCGCGGTTGCTAGCGGCTTTCTTAGCGTAAAGGTTACAGCTAACGTAAGCACGGTGGTTAACGAGGCAATCCTTCAGGCTATTGTCCCGCACGTGATAGTTGCGAACGACGGGTCTTATCCGATCAGCATCATAAGGATATGGGCCAATTCTAGTCCTCCAAGATACTTTAACGTATCAATAACGCTGTTGCCTGGCCAGCAGGTCGACCTATCAAACTATTTTGTTCAAGGCTCAAGCATAATAAAGGTTGTTACATCGGACGGCAGATATTATTCGTTCTATTACTAAATTTAAACGCTTTTATAATGAGAAGATAAAATTGCTTGCATGGAGAACGTTCTTAGCAGGAAGACAAAGATAATTGCAACTATAGGCCCTGCCACTATGAATAAGAAAATTATAGCTGATATGCTTAAAGAGGGGGTTAACGCTTTCAGAATAAACTTTTCTCACAGCAACCCCGAGCAGGCTAGCCAGATAGTTGAGCTCATAAGAGAAGCGGAAAAAGAAACAGAAAAGTTTGTACCAATCATAGGAGATTTGCAGGGTCCAACGGTAAGGCTTGGGGATTTCCAGCCGATACAGATCAAGAGAGATTTAGAGTATACAATTTCAAAAAACGAGGGAATAATTATAGAGGAAGACGAATTTTACGAGCTGGTTTCTGAGGGCGACACTGTTATATTTGATGGAGGAAGGTTTTGGGCAAAGGTTAAGGAGAAGAAGGGAAGCACAGTTAAAGTCGTTTTCATGACAGAGGGGGAGCTCGGTCCCAGAAAAACAGTTGCCATACAAGGCAAAGAGTATTCCTTTAATGCTCCTACAGAAAAGGACGCTAAGGACATTGAGTTTGCCGTCAAGGCTGGGATAGAAGGGATAGCAATATCTTTTATCAAGAAGGCTGACGACGTTTTAAAGGTTAAGGATCTAGCTAGATCGTCGGGAGATGAAGTGTTCACGATAGCAAAAATTGAAACGATTTCTGGGGTTAACAACGTAGACAGCATACTAGAGGCTGCTGACTTTATTTTAGTAGCTAGGGGAGATTTGGGCTCGCACTTCCCCTTAGAAAAGATACCTGAAATACAGAGGTACCTGATTCAAAAAGCCCTTGACCACGGTAAGCCATCTATAGTAGCTACGCAGCTTTTGGAAAGCATGATAAACAATCCGATCCCAACCAGGGCAGAGGTAACTGACGTATATATGGCCGTCAGCATGGGTGCTGACAGCCTTATGGTTTCAGGGGAAACTGCAGTTGGAAAATATCCTTTAGAAGTTGTTAGGTGGCTAAACGTGATAACTTCAGAGGCCGAAAAGAACTTAAAATTCAGAGCAAGAGGAAAAAGCCTTGACGTTTACGACAAGTTTGCTGAAGGCGTAGCGATGATGAGCGAGCTTATAGACTCCAAAATAGTCGCAGTTACAACGACAGGGAAAACGCCTCAGAGGCTAGCTAGGTTCAGGCCTTCAAAAGAAATAATAGGGGTGTGCGAAGATCCGTTTGTTTTTAAAAAGCTTCAACTTGTATACGGCGTTATCCCATTCTTGACCAAATCTATAAAGAACGAGCAGGTTGCTATTGAGGATTTAAAGAAGAGCGGGCTTATTAAGCAAGGGGAGAAAATAATAGTGACCAGAAGTTTAAAGCAGGGAGTGACGGACGCGATAAAGATCTTGGAGGTTTAAAGCTTTTTATCTACTTAATTTTAATACTCCTATCATGAGCAGAAAAGTAGCGATAATAGGCGCTACTATGACTAAGTTCGGAAACCTGATTGATAAAAGCCTCATGGACCTTTTAACGGAGCCTTCGCTGCAGCTTTTAGAGGAATATAAAATAAACAAAAAAGAGATTGGGTCTGTTTACGTCAGCAACGTGCTGGGGGAGATAAGCTCTAGACAGATTTCTGTAGCTACCGCGCTAGCTGACTACCTAGGAATAACAAAGGTTGCCGCAGAAAGGGTTGAGAACGGGCCGGCGAGCGGAGCGTCTGCGATAAGGTATGCATACTTTGACGTGCTCTCTGGTAATTCAAAGATAGCTTTGGTTGCTGGCGCAGAAAAGATGAGGACAGCCCCTACCGATGTTGTCACCGACTTGGTCTCGATGATGTCACATCCTGAAGTTGAGTATCCATCAGGAGCAACAATGCCCTCTTTGGGGGCTCTCTTTGCCAGACTTTATATGGATAAATATAACGTTAAGCCAGAGCACTTGGCGATGGTTGCTGTAAAGAATCACTCGAACGCCTTAAAGAACCCATACGCTCATCTAAGAAAAGAAATAACCCTTGAACAGCTTTTAGGGCCTGGAAGCTCTACCTTCAACCCATATGTGGCTGAGCCTTTGAGGCTTTACGACATGTCGCCCATATCAGATGGAGGAGCTTCAGTCTTGGTTGCCGACTTAGATACAGCGCTCTCCTACACTGATAAGCCAGTAATCATTGAAGGCATAGGGGAAGCCACAGACGCCCTAGCTCTGCAAGACCGAGACGATCCGACAGAGCTCTCAGCAGTTAAATTCGCAGCTGAAAGGGCCTACGCAATGGCAAACCTAAAGCCGGAAGACATAAACATCGCTGAGCTGCACGACGCCTTCACCGTTTTAGAGCTTGCAATAAGCGAAGAGATAGGTTTGTTCAGAAGGGGAGAAGCAAAAGAAGCCTTGGAAGAGGGAAGGACAAAGATAGAAGGGGACAAGCCTATAAACACGTCTGGGGGGCTAAAAGCAAGAGGTCACCCTTTGGGGGCAACAGGGGTATCTCAAGTGGTTGAAATTGTGTGGCAGATTCAGGGAAAAGCAGGAGAGAGACAGGTTAAGAACCCTCAGCACGGGATAACTGTCAACATGGGAGGTTTTGGTTCTAACGCGGTTAGCATAATCTTAGGGAGGTATTGAGATATGAAAGGTTACCAATGTACAAACTGCGGAAAGGTTTACACTTACAAAAGAAGAGCCTGCGTTAAGTGCGGTTCAAATGACTTCAAAGAGATAGAGCTTGGGGAAACAGCTAAGGTGATAACTTATACAAAGCTGTATGTGGTACCAGCTGGGATAGAAAAGGTTCCTCTGGTCTTGGGCATAGTAGAATTTTCAAACGGAGCGAGGCTCTTTGGACAGATAGCCACAGACGACCCTCGTGTTGGAATGACCGTTAAGCCTGTATACGGAAAGCTAAGAAAAATAAACGAAAAAGAAATAGAAGGATATTATTTTGTTCCTGCTTAACTTTTACTTTAAGTCTTTCTCGTCCACAAAAGCTACTACTCTGCAGAAGGCAGCTTCTCCGCCTTTAAATAGCCACGGGAACGCTCCAAGCGTTGTTCTTAAAGCCTTTCTTCCTTTCATGAGCTCTTCTATTTGGCCTCCTATGTGCTCAACGTGAACTATGTCGTACGGGAAAAGAGCGTTGTGCATCAGCTGATAATCTTCTTCAGGGAAGAGCTTCTTCACAGCTTCTGGGCCTCCAAACTTCTGCTCTGAAAGCCTCCTGATTTTGTCAGAGACCCTCGGCAAGAACCTTCCTAAAGGCAAATTCATTGGATGATCGGGCGAAGGCGTGTCCACGCCAAACCATTTGATCTTTTTCTTGATCATCCATTGTACCATGTCCCTTCCCATCCCAGGGTGCAATAAGGTGTATTTTTCTTCGTCAGCTGTTGGCTGGTACCAGGCGTACTTCACCCATCCTGTATAAAATATTATTATGTCGCCTTCCTTAACTTCTATTTTCGATTCAACCATTTCTGGTGTTATCAGGCCTAGCTCCCCAGCTTCAGTTACGTCTACTATCACTCCAGTCCCATAAAGCTGCTCTAGGGGTATCTGATCTATGGTTTTCCCGTTAGTGATAAAGTGTCTGGGAGCATCCAAGTGGGTCCCTATGTGATTTGAAGTCATTATGTACTGAGCGTTAACTCCGTGCTCAGCCTTCCTCTTTATGTACTTCACTTCAAAAGGAGGGTACAATGGCCAGAATGGGAAGTCAGTGCTTAAAGGTTGCGAAAGGTCGTATAATTTTACCATGTTTTAACTTATCATCAAATTTGTATTTTAACTTTTCCTTTCCATTTTATGAAGCAGAAAAATGTTGACGGAGTTGTCTAAAAAATTAGCCATATTCAATTAATTAAAAAATAGCTCAAGAAAGCATCAGGTGAAAAATATGGGAAGGCTAACAGTGCTGTTTGGAATATGGTTGCTTGGATACGTAATTGGCTTTATAGGCTACCTGCTAATAGCGGAGACTAACGCTCTCAGCTACTTGATACTCTGGCTGTCCAGGATATTTGGAAACAGCCAGATAGTTGCAGCTGGGCTAGTGGGCCTAGCGACGTCCTTCCTGGCTTTAGCTGTAGTGGTAGCCTGGAGCTACTGGAGCCCTCCGAGCAAAGTTTAAAAGCTAAGCAAATTTCTTTTATCAAATGGCCTCGATTTTTTTAGATCTAGGTGGCACATTAGTAGATTTTAGGCCAACCTATCATGAGCCCATTTACTATGTTCTTTTAAAGCACAACTACGACGTATCATTAAAGCAGATCTATAGAGCTGTATCAGCGTACTTAAGCAGAGAAGACTTAAAGATGGTTGACGGGAACCCCATCATTGACTATAGAGAAATACTGAAAACGCTAAGCTTAAAGGTTGACGAAGAAACAGAGAAAGAGCTGGCGCAGCTTAATTTTGTTTCTATCTCCTATTCTCTTTACCATGACACTCTTCCTTTTCTCAAAGCTTTGAAGAGCCTTGGATACAGAATTCACATAATAAGCAACGCAAGCAAGAAGATACACCAAGTCTTGAAGGAAACTTCTCTAATAGAATACGTTGAAACTGTGACAGCATCTTACGAAGTTGGAAGGATGAAGCCTTCAAAGGAGATATTTTTAGAAGGCATAAAGAAGGCTGGAGAAGCTGGGCCGTACATAGGAGACCTATATGAGGTTGACTACTTAGGAGCTGAAAGGGCAGGGCTTAAGCCAATTCTATTAGATAGGCTTGATTTTTACGACGACGTAAACGCCGTTAAAGTTAGGAGCTTGATGGATGCGATAAAATTACTAAAATCATAACGATTTAGATACATAGGGTCCTTCTTTTACGTATCCTAATTTCATGTAGTACTCTCTAACCCCGACCCCGCTTATCACGACTATCTTGTTCAAGCCTAGCTCTTCTTTTGTTATCCTTTCAGCTTCAGCTAGAAGAGATCTCCCTAACCCTTTATGCTGCCACCCGTAGCTCTTCTCGCTTATCGGAACAACCCTTCCAACGACCTTCAGCTCCCTAACTATAGAAGCTCCCTTAACTTCAGGCCTGTGAGCTTTTTCTGAAGGTACCCTTAGCCTTAAGTATCCAGCAAGGTTTCCCTCTTCGTCTTCATAAGACAAAAAGTACTCCTTTCCTTCAGATGCATTGTACTCCCTTCTGACGAGCTTAAATTCTTTTAGCTTTTCCTCTGGTATCCTTTTGTGTCCAACTTCCCTGCACCTTATCTCCCAGCACTTCTTTCCCCTTTCTTTTAATATTTGCATGGCCAGCTCCCTTAGGTTTCCTGCAGTCGGGCCTGCAATTATCTTGAAAGCAGGGATGTCCCTCTGTATCCTCATTATCCTAACCCACGGCGGTGTTATCTCAAGAACATCTGCAACAAACTCAGCGGCCTCTTCGTTTGTAAGAGGTTTATAAAGGCCCTTTTTATACATGAGCTCTAGGAGAGTACCTCCGACAACTAGCGTTGGATAAATTTTAACCATGTCCGGCTTAAAGCTATCATCATAGAAGAGCTTCTTAAAAGACTCAAAATCCTTTTCTTTAGTTGAACCGGGATACCCTGGCATCATGTGGGCTACTATCTTAAACCCAGCGTCCTTAGCTATTCTGAATGCATCAACTACGTCTTTTACTGTGTGTCCCCTGTGAGTCTTCTTCAGCAAAGAATCGTCTAAAGTCTGAACCCCTATTTCGACCCTTGTCCCCCCATACCTTAGCATTAAGTCAACGTGCTCTTCCTTACAATAATCGGGCCTTGTTTCTATCGTTAGACCTATGCACCTGTGGTTTGCCCTTTCGTTGAGCTCTATCGCTTCTTCTAAAGTTGTGCTGATCTTTTCGTTAAGCGCATCGTATATGTTCTTCACAAACCATTCTTGATAATCTATAGGGAAGCTCAAAAAAGTTCCTCCCATGATTATTATTTCGTTCTTAGAGGTTGGATGCCCCAAGCTTTCTAAGTGCTCGACCCTGTGAATGACTTGCTTAAACGGATCATAGTTAAATTCCCTGCCCCTTGCAGCCGCTGGCTCATAACCCGTGTAAGACTGAGGCGTTCCGAACTTCACCCCTCCTGGGCAATAGATGCACTGGGCCTGGGGAGGGCAAGGGAATGGCTTAGACATTACAGCTATAACCGTAACCCCTGAAATTGCTCTGCTTGGCTTAACAAACAGCTTTAGATCGACGTTCTTTATCTTTGCGAACTTAATGATGTCGGAGTTCTTTGGGACTCTATCTAAGTTATACTTTTTAGCTACTTCTATCTTAACCTTCTCTACGCTTTTTAGATCGTTAACGTCCTTTAGCCTATAAACCAGCTCCTCTAGAGCCTGCTCGTAAGACACAAATCTTCTCGTTTAAAGATTTTTATTTGCTTTACTAAAAAACAATAATTATGACCAGTAAGCGTCTGCTATGAACCTAACCAAAGCCATGATCACTCCTTCTTTTAAGTAGTCTTTTCTCGTAATTTTCCCTTTGGTAAATATGCCTATAGCACCTAGCCCTTTCTTTAAGTTGCTTAAACCCGTCAAGCTGTCTATTATGTCTCCAAGCTCTTCTCCTTGTTCCATTCTTTCCCAAATCTTATCTGGGACCGGAAAAGAAGGAGTTGTCCCAAAAGAGGCCACTTCTTGCTTGTTGACCACGCAGACCGCTGTAGTAATTAGCTTGGCTCCAAACATCTTAACCGCACCTCCTTCAATCCCAACCCCAAAATCAGCTCCTTTGACAGACCTCAACGCGTTCAAGGCTCTATTCTTGGCTCCCAAAAAGATCTCTTCGTCAAAAGGCTGAGGAGGCACCCCAGATTCTACTTCAACTTTTACAACCTTTACGTCGCTGTAAAATTCTCTGAACGCTTCTAACGTTGCTTGAACCTTTAGTTCGTTGGAAGTTCCAACAGCAACGAGCATAACAATTATTTTTATCAGTATTTAAAACGTTTTTCAGAAAAGAGTTTATAAAAAATTTAGCTTTACGGTCTTATATCCTAAAGGTCATTTGTAGCAAAAACGTTAACAGCTTAATGATCGACTGTTATTTTATTGCGCCAAAAGCAGAAGTAAAAGTTGATGGACGTACAGAGCGATAAACAAAGAAACATTTATTCCCAAAACTTTGTTTATGAACACTATAGCCGGAGCAAACACAACGCTGACCGTGTTCACAACTTTTATCAGAGGGTTAAGCGACGGCCCTGTAGTGTCCTTAAAAGGATCGCCTACTACATCGCCGACGACAGAATTTTTGTGAGCCTCGCTTCCCTTGCCTCCGAGCGACGGATCCGCGCCTGTTTCAATGTATTTTTTAGCGTTGTCCCACGCTCCTCCAGCATTCGCCATAAGCAGAGCCCTTGGAAAGCCCACAATTATTGTACCCAGTATGAGCCCCACTAAAGCAACCCAGCCCAACAAAGCCCCCACAGCTAAAGGCAGTATAACTGCAAGCAATCCAGGCAGCATAAATTCAGAAAGCGCGTGCTTTGTCACAATGTCTATGGCCCTTTCATAATCTGGGCTTTCTTTTCCTTCTAATATTCCCGGTCTCTCCCTAAATTGCCTCCTAATCTCTTCAACTAGCTCCATAGCGCTCCTGCTCACTGAGCTTAAAGTGCGGCTGCTGAACAGATAAACTAAAACAGCGCCCAAGAATGTTCCTATAAGAACTTCTGGGTTAAGCACAGAAACTTGTTGAAAAGCTACCTTTATATTTTCGCTTATCGTTAGTCCTGGCAAACTCCATTTAACAGCTTCATAAATAAAGCCTATAAATAGCACAACAGCGGCAAGCCCTGCAGATGCAATAGCATATCCTTTCGTTGTTGCCTTAGTTGTATTTCCTACAGCGTCCAGCGCGTCCGTGTGCTTCCTTACTTCTTCGCTTAGCCCGGTCATTTCTGCTAAGCCAGAGGCGTTGTCAGAAACTGGTCCAAACGAATCCAAAGTGATTATAATCCCTGCTAACGACAAGAGCCCAACGGAGGCTATCGCGGTATCAAATATGCCTCCTGCTATCGGGTTTGGGTACCTCAAAACAAAATATCCTAAGTAAAAGCTTAGGCCCAATGAAGCAGAAACCGTTATTATGATAGGAACAGAGCTCATTAGCCCGTAAGCGTATCCGGTAACTATAACGTTCGAGGCGCTTATCTTTGCCTGCTTTGCTATTTCTTTGACTGGATTGTGCGTATAATGAGTAAAGTATTCTGTTACTTTAAGAACTACAGCTGAAGTTATCATGCCCAAAAGGGCTGAAAGCCATATAGATAGAGATGATAAGGATAGGCCAAACTCATACAGCAGGAACAAAAGCAGAAAAAGGAGCGACAAAGCTATGGTTGTATAGAGCGATAAGCTGAGCTTTTGCATGACTGAGCTTACGGAATCAGCTTCCCCTCTTACCATCTGCATACCAATTATAGCTGAGATAAGAGAGAAGGAAGCTATGACTAAAGGCAATGAATAGTAAACGCTTCCCATCTTAAATATAAACGAGATGAACATTGCTCCAGTAAGGACGACAACCAAGCTCTCGTAGACGTCGCTTGCCATCCCTGCTACGTCCCCCACGTTGTCTCCAACGTTATCTGCTATAGTTGCTGGGTTCCTCGGGTCGTCTTCTGGAATTCCTTTTTCAACCTTTCCAACTATGTCAGCCCCCCAGTCTGAAGCTTTGGTATAGATGCCCCCAGCAACCCTTATGAACAAACTTATCAAGCTGGCCCCGAAGGCGGTCGGAATCAAAATTTCAGCCCAAGCGCTTAAGCCAGAAAGAAGAAGATAAAGAAGGGAAACAACCAGTATCCCTACGCTGATCAGCATTGTCCCCATTACGCTTCCAGCTCTGAACGAAACTAATAGAGCCCCCTTTAATCCTCCTTTCTTTGCGGCTTCAGCGGTCCTAGAAGCGCTTCTCGTGGTTATGTACATCCCCACATAGCCGGCTAAGGCGCTTCCCAGAGCCCCAAGAGCAAATGAAAGAGCCGCGTAAAGCCCGTAAGCTACGGATCTATAAGCAAAAAAGTATAAAGCACCAATAATGACAGCTAGCAAAGACCCGACTGTAAGAATGGTCTTGTATTCTCTTAACAAAAAAGCTCTGGCTCCCCTAGCTATTAGCTGGCTTATCCTTTGCATTTCTTCTGTCCCTGGGCTTTGCCTCAACACCCACGCAGCTATCCCTATCCCATAGGCTATTCCTATAAGCGATGCTAAGAGAGGTAGCGATTGCTGAAAATTAATAATCGCCAGTGACAAAGCATTAGCTAGGTAAGCGTATGGACAAAGCACAAACATATATAAAATATTTGATAAGATCATTTATAACTTTATTCCCAAACGTTCGAATTTATTTAAATTAAAATTTTGGCAATTTGTAAACTTTAACAATGTTTATATCTTTAAAAAGACCATCATAAAATAGATTGGAAATTGTTTACTGGAGAGCCTGAAATTCAAGCTAAAAGGAAGATATTAGCCGTACTAACTGATGAATGTAGGAAGAGCGTTGATGCGATAAGAGAGTTAGCTAAGATGATTTCAGACGAAAAGACCCAAGAAGAAAACTACTTAAAAATTCAGAGCATAGCCCAGGACGTAAAAGGGTACAGAAGGGCTTTGACGAGAAACTTAGCTGAAATGGGGAGCATGATAATAAACAAAGAAGATTTTATGAGAGCTGCGTATGATATAGAAGAGCTTGTAGATTTAATAGAAGGCACGGCCTTTAGGATAAAACAGGTTCCGATAAGCGCTTACAGCAAGTACGGGTTGTCTGAACCCATCAACACTTTGACTGATAAGCTTATCGAAATGATAATTAAGCTAAACGATATGATTAAGATCCTGCAAATTAACCCAGAAAAGGTTTCAGATGCAATGCCGTCGATAGAAAACTTAGAAAAAGAAATAGATGAAGTTTACAGACAGGCTCTTGTTGATGCGTTTAACAGAATAGAAGACATAAAGTTTTACCTTATAGTCAAAGAAATCTTAGAAAGGCTGGATGAAATTTCTGACGTCGCGTTATCCGTTGCAGACTCTTTAACAATACTGTCTGTTGGGATTTGATCAGAACAGCTAAAGGGGAAGCTCTTGAAAGAAACGTAATAGTTTGGGACGAAGGAGAAGCCAACTGGCTGTACTTCTTAGGGTTTTACGGAAAACCAATTAAAGTCAAGAAACCTAGAGGATCGTTCCAGGGCGCGCTTGTTTTGGATCCAATTGAAAGCTTATACTTGGTTGAAAGGGGAAGGTTAAAAGTTATAAAGGATGGCAAAGAGGTTGGCTTTGATGAGCTCTTTAACCTATTTTCTTCTAAGTACGAAAATCTAAAGGACAAATACAACGTCTACAGATACTTAAGAGACCTAGGCTACGTTGTCCTTCCAGGAATTAAGTTCGGAGGAGATTTTGCTGTTTATAAAAGGGGACCGGGCATAGAGCACGCTCCCTATATTCTTAAAGTAATTAAAGAGGATCAAGAGCTTCAGGCTTCTGACATAGTGCTAGCTGGAAGGTTAGCCACATCGGTTAAGAAAAAATATATATTCGCAGTGCCGGGGAATCCTCCAGCTCTTATTGGACTGGAGTGGTGGAAAGGTTAAGG
>CAYFJA010000029.1:0-12153 GCA_964343315.1 uncultured Nitrososphaerales archaeon | reverse complement strand
CCAACCTTTTTAAAGAGCTCAGGGTACTTGAGCGGGAGCTCGACCATCTCCCTTAGCATCTGCAGCTGAAGCTTTAAGCCCCCAATATCCTCATAAGTAACTTTGCTCTCAGAGGCGCTCTTTGCCTTTTCTAAAGAAAGTGAGGTTTTGTCAGATATTAGCACAACGCCCTTTGGCTCTGTGTCAACTATAGTAAAGGTTATTACGGAACCAAGAACGTTTACGTTAAACGTGTTGTCTTTTAAAACTAAGCAACCTTTCAGCTTTTTCTTAAACACTGTCTTGGCGGCCTTGCCCTGAAGCTTTATCTCTTTGTTAGAGAAGTCAAAGACCACCTTCTTTGCTTCGCTGAAGCTGGTCTTTTCGACCTTTACAGAATCCCCTAATGAGACGCCTGCGTTTTCCCTTAGCGTAGAATCCATAAGAATCACGTCGTTCTTTGTTTCTTCTAGAATTGGGAAAGCAAAAGCAGCCGCGTGCCTTTTGCCTATGATTAACAGGGGGTCTCCCTGCTTTATGCCCAGAACGTCAAAGTATTTTTTAGGTATCCTAACTCTGCACTTACCTATGTCCCTTTCGTAAGGCTCAGCTACCTTAAGCTCTACAACCATCCTATCGTTGTCTTTTAATCGCTATTTATATATTTATATTTATGATTTTGAGGTTACTTTTATAAAAGCTCAAAGGACCTTAGAAGCTTTTCAGCAACCTTCAACGCTTGGTAGGTTTCGGCAACGTCGTGAGTTCTAATGACGTTTGCCCCAAGGCAGGCCCCTATAACTTCAGCGGATATGCTTCCGGGAAGCCTCTTAGCTGGATCCTTCTCTCCAGCTATCCCACCTATGAACGACTTCCTTGAGACACCCAAAAGAAGGGGCTTGTTAAAGGCTTCTTTTATTTCCTTGAGCCTGCTCAAAACCTCAGCGTCCCAGCTATAGCTCTCTATCCAGTCAGGCCTTATGAAACCTATAGCCGGGTCAACCGTAATTTTTTCGTCTTCTATCCCAGCGCTCCTAGCTTTTTCCACGGCTTCTCTTATTTTATCTATTACGTAATTTACAGGGTCAACCCGAACTTCTGGCTTCCCGTGAGCTACAGCTATAACTGAGGCAGAATACTCTTTGGCGAGCTTTAGGTAGTTAGGGTCTGAAAAGCCAGATATATCGTTTAATATGGTTGCCCCCAACCTTAGGGCCTCTTCGGCAACCCTGCTTCTTTGAGTGTCCACTGAGATCTCTACAGGAAGAGATGTTTCGTTTATAGCCCTTATGGCTTTCCTAACCCTTTCCAGCTCAACTTCTTCCGGCACAAAGGTCTGCTTATAAGGGGCTGTGCTCATGCCCCCCACGTCTATTATTTTAGCCCCTCCTTTTACAGCAGCCTCTAAAAAATCTTTAATTTCTTGCTCAGAGCCTCTGACAGATCCTTGGTAAAACGATTCAGGGCTAACGTTTAAAACAGCCATTATAACTACTTGATTCAGATTTACCTTGATCCTTCCTAGATAGAACAACTTACAAGCTTGTGGCTTCTTTTCTTTCTTCTCTAGCCCTTACCCTAACTATTCCAAAGTGGACCGCGCAAGATATGCAGTAATATTTTGTTACCACGGTATAAGGAACGTAAGCTCCCTTTGCTTGAAGCTCTTTCGCCAACGCTGCGTCTACAAGAGGCACCTTTACAGTTACTTTCTTAGCCTTATCTCTTGGAACCCTTGCTCCGCACTGGCTACAAGTAACGTACTCATTTCTTCCCTTTGAACCCTTATCTCTTCCCCTGCTCTTCCTTTTCTTGGGCAAGACATAATTTTCTTAGAGCTCGCGTTTTTAACCCTTTCGGAATTAACTTTTAAAACAGCCTCGCCTGCTCTTTTTCGTTCTTTTCGTGTTCTTCGTATTCAGCCTCAAGTATCTGCTTTATCTTTTGAGCTCTAGCGCTCCCAACAACCTCAGCCAGAGAGGTCGTTGGAGCGGTTAAAGCTTTTATTGGCGAACCAAACCTTTTCAGCATCTTTTCAGCTAGCTTTTCCCCAACCCCAGGAAGAGAAGCCAAAAGGCTTAGCTGCTGTTCCTTTATCGTTTCCCCTTTTTCTTTTACTATGTTCCTAGGCCTAGACTCCTTGTGCAAATTGTAAACAAGCCTTTCTATAAAGATGGCGCTTTCGTTTACAGAAGGCACAAAAACAAGCTTTAGCGGATAGTTTATAGCTAAAGAGGCCAAAGCCCCGTAGTAAACCTTTTGGTTGTTGACTAAGCTAGGTATTAACGTTATGTCGCCTTCCACTAAAAGTATAGGCTGCTTGTAGACGCTCGATATGTCGTTAGCTTGTCTGAAAAGCCTTCCGTCAAAGATTGAAGATATAAAGTCGTTTATCGTTTTCCTTTCTATAGCAATGTCGTCAGAAATTACGTAATCTCCAACGGCGAGCTGCTCAAACCTTACGCTTATTCCTAGCTCCTTTAACAAAGCTGGGAGGTTTGAGGCCATCTCCCGATTGTCCGCAACTATTTCATACATAAGTTAACTTAAGACAATCTTAAAGATAAAAAGTTTAACGAGCTAACTCTTCCCAAAATATTGCAATAAAAACATAAAAACAAGAAAAAGACTGCTTTTTAAAAACTGAAATCTGGCTTTCTGCTCATAAATTAAAAATATTCTGCGCTTAAGTTTAGAGCATCCCTTATTTCCTTGAACATGTTCTTAGCTATCAAATCTACCGCTGAATCCATCGATAGCCCTCTAGACATCAGGTAAAAGAGCTGGTTAGGGTCTATTGGAAAGACTGCAGCAGAGTGCTTTGCAAAAATATCGTTTATTTCAAGCTCCATTCCCGGAATGTTTTGCGCGCTTGCTTCTTTGCTGAGCAACAAAGCCTTTTGGCTTATGTAGGAGTTTCCCTGAACGCCTTCTTTTGTGTTAACAACTAACCCTTTATGCAAAGCTTTTGAATACCTTCTCACGACGCTGCTTTGGTAAACGGTTGATGACGCGTTAGGCGCCATAAGCTTAGTCAAAGAAAAAGAATCAACCGTAGACGCTTCGGAGAGATCGTAGCCCAGGCGTGCGCTGAAGCTTGAAAAACGCCCTCTGTTAAAAGAATGCGACCTTTCCCTTATGTACATTTTGCCCTCTGCAAGCGAAAAAACTTCAACCTTTGCACCTTCTTCAAGGTAATAGTACGCGTTGTAAAGAAGGTTCCCGCTGCCTGAAACGTACCTCAGGTGCTTAAGATAGGAGCCTTTCTTTACTATGAAGAAGACAAGCTCTGAAGCAAGCCCAGAAGAATTTAAAGTTGTCTTATCCCAGACGCTCGCTTCCCCAGAAACTTCTATTATGTTTGAAACAAAGGATATGCCCTCCCCGAAAGCCTTTTCAAATCTCGCGTCTTTGCTTACATTAAACTTCTTTGCTTTCTTCAAGAAGTAAGCGTTTAGAAACACGTTTTTATCGTAAAGCTCTTCGTCCAGCTTTATTTCTTCTTCAGTGTATTTTTCTGAGTAAGATTCTTCAGGGGCTGTAGGCTTAAGGGAGAAAGGGTCTACAGTTATTGGAAAATAGTTCCTTAAGAAAAGCTGATGGGTTTCATAAGGGAACTTTTCGTAGGCCTCCTTAAGCTTCTCTTGAAGGGCGCTCATCCTACAGCACCGGTTAGCTCTAGCTCTATCAGCTTATAAAGCTCTATGGCGAAGTCTGGAGGTATATCTTTTGTGAAGTCTTCTAAGTATCCAGAAACTATAAGAGACTGCGCCTTTTGCTCGCTCAGCCCCCTGCTCTGAAGGTAGAATAGCTGCTGCTTCCCTATCCTTCCGGCTGTAGCTTCATGAACGATAGAAGCGTCTTTTTCATATACGTACTCGTAGGGATAAGTTGTTGAAGTTGAGCTTTCGTCTACCATAAGCGAGTCGCACCTGACGGCGGCCTTTGCGTTTTCGGCTCCCTTTCCAACCCAAACGAGCCCCCTGTAAGTTGTTCTGCCTCCGTTCATCGAAACCCCTTTAGATGTTATCAGAGAAGATGTTTCTTTGTTAAGGTGATAAACTTTACCCCCAGAATCTATTACTTGCTCTTTTGTTGCTAGGCTTAGGGAGTTTATGAAGCCCTTAGATCCCTTTCCATAAAGGTATATAGAAGGATACTTCATGGTAACCTTGCTTCCTAAGTTCCCGTCTATCCACTCCATCTTGCCGCCTTCCTGAACGTGAGCCCTTTGGGTCACTAAGTTATAGACGTTTTTAGACCAATTCTGAATCGTTGTATACCTTACGTGGGCGTTTTTCTTAACTACTATTTCTACAACACCCCCGTGAAGCGTGTACTTTGAATAAAGGGGCGCGGTGCAGCCCTCTATGTAGTGGACGTCTGAACCTTCGTCAGCAATTATTAAGGTCCTTTCAAAGTTTCCTACGTCAGGCGCGTTAAGCCTGAAGTAAGCGTATATTGGCTTTTCCAGCTTCACGCCCTTTGGGACGTAGACAAAGCTTCCCCCGCTCCAAACCGCATAAGTCAGGGCAGAAAATTTGTTGTCCCCTATAGGAATAACTTTGCCAAAGTACTCCCTAACTAAGTCTGGGTATTCTTTTATGGCTGTGTCCATGTCGGTGAAAATGACCCCCTGCTTCTCTAGCTCCTTCTGAATGTTATGGTAAACAACTTCGGACTCAAACTGAGCGCCCACGCCCGCGAGGAACTTCTTCTCAGCTTCCGGGACGCCAAGCCTTTCGAAAGTTTCCCTGATCGCCGGAGGCAGATCCTCCCAGCTTCTGGCTTTGCTTTCAGTCGGCTTAGCGTAATATATTACGTTCTGAAGATCCAAACCTGAAAGGTCAGGGCCCCACCTTGGCATGGGAAGCTCGTAAAACTTCTTGAGGGCCTCTAGCCTTAGCTCCTCCATCCAAGTAGGTTCATCCTTCATCGAAGAGATTTCCTTTATCAGCTTTTCGTTAAGCCCCCTCTCCGCTATGTACTTATAATCGATGTTTACAGAAAAGTTGTACTTCTCGTAATTTATGTTTAGGTCCAGATCCATGAAAATTATGTTTTCTTGGCTAATAAAAGCCTTTTCCCAAAAATTATAACAATGTTATAAAAAAATAATTTTAAAAACGATAAAAATTTCTTAGTTTACGGCAAAATCATTGACATTACTGCTTTTGCGGTGTGCAGCCTGTTTTCTGCTTGGTCGAAGTACAGCGAGTTCTCGTATGTATCTAGAACTTCGTCAGTTACTTCCTGTCCCCTGTCTGCAGGCCCACAGTGCATGTAGTAGGGTTTCCCTGACCTCTCCAAGAGGTCCATGGTTACTATCCAGTCCTTGAACTTGGCCTGGTACTCTTTAGCGCCTTCGTCGTCCCTCTTCGGACCATATGGCTGGAAGAAGCCCTTAGGAGACCAAGCCTTCGGATAAACGAATGTAGCGCCTTCAAAGGCTGTCTTCATATCATACTCTATCCTGAAGCTTCCGCCGTACCTGTCGGCGTTCTCTTTAGCCTGCTGTATCACCTTGTCGTCGAGCTCAAATCCCTTCGGGTGGGCAAGAACCACGTCCATGCCCATCTGGGTTGCAGCTAAAACAACGCTTTGCGGAACGGCTAAAGGCTTAAGCCCTCCAGAGTAAGCGTATGACATTACGAACTTCTTGCCCCTCAGCTTTGGCTTTACGGTCCTGGCTGCCTGCATGTCAGCCAAAGCCTGCAGCGGATGGTACATGTCGTCCTCCAAGTTGATTACGGGAATGGTTGCGTGCTGCGCAAACAGGTTAATTATTTTGTTAGCCCTCCCGATTATCCAGTTAGCAGCATCAGCGTACATCCTTATAGCTATTCCCTGTCCAAACCTGCTCAAGACCCTGGCAACGTCAGATATATCCTCTGTCTTGTATGGCACCCTGTCTTCTGGCAGGGTCGGCTTATAGACGTCCTGAGCCCTTATAAAGTGAGCGTGGCCACCTAGCTGGAATATTCCGGCTTCCATGCTGTTCCTTGTCCTGAGGCTTTCGTTGTAGAATAGCAAGAAAACGGTCCTCCCAGGAAGATAGGGCGTCGGTACGTTTGACCTGAACTTGTTCCTTAGGTCGTCAGCTGCATCAAGTATCATGTTTATCTCTTCTTGAGTGTAGTCTTGGGTGTTGAGGAAGTCCCTGCCTTTCCAAATACCTACATAGCTGGGTAGACTCATCTTCGCTCGCTTTATCCTTAACAGGTATATTTAAAAGCATATCGGTCCTCCTTAAAAGGAGGCCTTTGGGTTTAAGTTAACGGTTTGCATCTATATTTATTCTTTGCTATTTCAATTCTTTACCCCCGTAATAAATTTGTTACGCTGTTTAACCTAAAACTCTCTTTCGTGAACTTTGTAGAACCATTCCAGTATAATCGCAGCAAAGAGAAAGAATATCGCTGATACGAAGAAGGTAAAGCTGTAACCCTCATAGTAAGATAGGTAACCGGAGGCCAAGGAGCCCAGAAAGAGGCTTAGGTTAACGAAGCTGCTGTAGACGCCCAAAGTTGCTCCCTGGTTTATGGAGGGTAGGTTGTAGTAAAGCAGCGAATACAACCCCACGTAAATTGGCGTGTAGGCTAAGCCTAATATTGTAAAAATTAAAAAGGTCATGTAAAATGATCCCATTCCGTAGACGTAAGTAGCTACTACTGAAGCGCTCAAAGCGCCTATAACCCTTAACAAAAGCATGTCAACTATGAAGGCAACGTCAGCCTTTTGCGCCCTTTCCCTTATCCTCGGCGTCATGCCAATTGAGTTTACGGTCAGTATGTATGTGCTGGTTAAAAGTATCATCCAGTAAGGAACTTTGTTGTAAACGAGGTAAGGGGAGTAAGAAGTGAAGAAGACGTTCGAAGCCAAAAAGAACATGGAGCTTGCCGCTGTAATTATGGGGAGCTGAGCTGCTGCGGGATTTTTCATGCTTTTTAATATCTTAAAGTCGCTGAGCCTCGGAGCCCTTAAAGTAACCGCGGGCCATTTTAGTACCCTGTGCATGAACGAGTTGAAGTTCTTTATCACGCTTCTTCTTTCAAAAGCAACCAAGGGTTCTTTTACGTAGTAATAATTAAAAACAAAAGCTAAAACCAAGTAGATCAAGAAGGCATAAAAGCTGTAGTATATTGGAAAGAAAGCTGTAAAGACTATCGCCGCCACCATTCCTGTTATATATCCTATTAGCATGAACATGAAAGACCAAGAATTACCTTGTCCCCACATATTCTTAGGCAAAGTTTCCGTTAACAGCAAACCTATAACAGGTATAGCAAATGAAAAACCGAACGAAAGAACTACTGCGGCTAGGATGGCGCCCAACACGCTCCTGACAAAATAAATGATGATAAAGCCGAAAAACACAAACGTTAAGCTCAAGTAAATTAGGGCCTTTCTCTTTCCAGTTATGTCCGCTATTCTCCCGCTCGTTATCGAAGTGAATATAGGAATTATGTTGTAAAGCGCTGTTGCATAGCCCACATCGATCACGTTTCCCCCTAAATATAATATATAAAGCGGGAGAACGTTTACTATTATCTCTTGGGCAGCGTAGTAAGGTATCAAAAAGTTGAACCAGGAAGGCCTTTTAACGCTAGAGCCCATAAAACCCACCTTTTATGGCAGAACCCTAAGCAGGTACCTTATTATGTCTACTTCAGTTATGACCCCCTTGAGCTCTCCCTCTTCATCTATAACAAAAGCATGGTCTTCTCCTGAAGCCAGCATTGCTTCTGCAGCTTCTTTGAGGCTTTCCTTTGACGTAACGGTTAAGCCCTTTTTAAGCTCAAGATCCGCTATCTGAACGTCCTTGTAGCGCTCAGGAATTGAAGCCAAGTATTCTATAGATATATACCCTAAGAAGAGCTTCTTTTCGTTGACGACGGGCAAAACTTTTATCGTCCTTTCTTTTAGCAGCTCAAACGCGTCCTTAACCGTTTTCGTCTGCAGAATATAAATTGGGTTCTTGTTCATTATTTCTTCAACGCTAACTTCTAGGGCCTCAGGAGTTAATTTTAGGGCCCTGTTGAACAGCTTTTCTAGGGCAAACGTGCCCTTATCTAGCTTGTTTGAAGGCTGGTACTCGTAGATAGTGAACTTATAGCTGATAAAGTAGCTTGCTATTGAAGATATGACTAAAGGTATGGCTATGCTTCCTCCCACAAGCTCAATTATAAAGATCACCGGGACAAGCACCAGCTTGTTAACTCCAGCCGCTAGGCTTGCCATTCCAAGCAACACAAAAACCACCACGTATTTGGGGTTTACAAAGTAACCAACGACGTAACCGAAGAGGGCGCCAGTGATTATGCTGGGCAAGAGTAAGCCTCCGCTAGCCCCAAAGTTTATTATTGAAGAAGTCGTTATCAGCCTCAAAGCTAAATACAAAGCTGCGCTAGTTATCGTTAGCTTAACAAGGAGGGAATCTGAAAGGATGCTGAAGCCTGGCCCTACGGAAGGAAGGAAAAAGTAACCCAAAGCCCCGTTAAGCAGCCCGCCGACCAAAATTAACATAGGAAAGCTGGCAAGGCTCATGAGCTCCCTAGCCAGCTTTGAAAACGCCTTGTAAACATTTATGAAAAATATTGAAAATAAGCCTGAAGCTACACCAAATAAAAGGGAAACGAAGATGAGGAAGACGGATATGCTTGGGTATGAAAACTGCGAGATGGAAATTATCGATGGCGTTCTAAGCACCAGAGAAGTCAAGTAAGAAGTGGCTGAAGCCAGAGCCGAAGTAAGGAATGGGTCTTTTTCCAGGTCCCCTTTGTAAGGGAGCTCCATGGATAAGAGAAAGCCGCTCAGAGGGGCCTTAAAGAGGGCCGTGAAGCCAGCTGCTACTCCCGTTAAAAGTATGGTGCCTGTGTCTATTTCCAGCTTAAGCGCTTCTTTTAGCTTCTTTGCGATTCCGGCCCCTAGAATGATCGCACCTCCCTCTGGACCAACTGGAGCGCCGAAAGCAAAAGAAATGAATGAGGACAGAGAATAAAACAGCGATTCTTTAAAGGTAAGGGAGGAAGGAGATGTATGATAATACTCTAACATGACGTCAAAGCTGTCCTTCGGCCTCCTCTTAAGGAACATTCTAATCGGTAAGCTCGAGAGAATTATGCTTAAAAACAGAAAGGAGAAGGCAAGCTTAGGCGCCGCCATAAGGGCCCTTTCAAGCATCTTCCAGATGCCGTAAAAAACATAAAAGGATATTGAAGTGGCAGCGCCTATGACCGCCCCCATAATTAAGGGGGCTATCCAAACCCACAGCGACTTTAAGTTTCCCTTCAACATTATGATCATTATAAATTGCTTATTATATAAGCTTCAAAAAAATCAAAAAGCGATTTACTTTTTACTTCTTTCCTAATATCTTGTAAAGCGTGGTTCCGCAGACTGGACAAACTCCTTTTATAGCCTTTCTTCCGTTCTTTAGTACAACTTCCTGCGGGTTCTTTATCTCTCTCTTAGCCCTGCACTTTACGCAGTACGCTTCTACCATTTTTGATCGTAATATAAGATACCTAAACATATATTTAAAAGAGTTGGGGCAAGCGTTATTGACTTTTTGTTAAATAATTCAAACCAAGCAGTACTTGCGCCAAGCTTTCTCGTAAATCTGACCGTTTCTAAGCATGACCATTATAATCCTAACGGCTTCCTCATTAGTGAACTTTCCTGTTTTTACGAGCTCTTCTATTAAGACCTTTTCGTCAACGGGCTCGTTGTTGGGCCCGCAAAGGTTCTTTATTACTTCTAGAGCTACCTGAAGCTTATTCCTTTCGCTTGCCGGCTTGCCCTGCAGTATTCCGCCAATGTCTATCTTCTTGCTCCTGACGTCAAGCCCAACCGTCTCGAGCATCTTTCTAACTAGAGCTATAGCTCTTTCCGCGTCCTCTTCGTCAGCAACCGGCTTCAGCAAAAGCCTAGCCCTCGCGAGGGTCAACCTTATTAAGGTCTCAAGCTGTCTGGCCGTTATAGCTATTGTTCCTTCTTGGCTCAAAGACCTCATCTGCAGGTAGAATTCCTTTATTTTCTTAGAAGCCCCTTCGCTCAAAGTTGGGTTAACCCTTTTAGTGTACTCAATGTATTTTCTCAAAAGGTTAAAGTCCACGGGAGGGGCAACGGCATAAGAGCTCTTGCGCCTGAGCTCTAGTATGTGCTCGGCCAGCTTTTCGTCCCCTTCTTTATCGGGAACGTCTCTAACCACGTAAATAAGGTCAAAGCGGTTCAGGAGCGGTATGGGTAAGTTAACGTTCTCGTATAAGTTTTTGTACGGATCATATCTCCCAAGGGTTGGGTTTGCTGCAGCTAAGATGGAGGTCCTCGCGTTTAGCGTAGCTACTATACCTCCCTTAGCCACGCTGACCGTCTGCTGCTCCATTACTTCGTGAAGGACGCTCCTGTCTTCCGGCTTCATCTTATCGAACTCATCTATACAAGCTATGCCTTGATCGGCAAGAACTACAGCCCCAGCCTCAAGCATCATCATCCCGTTTGCTTCCTTAACAACCGCGGCCGTCAGCCCTGCGGCCGTCGAGCCCCTGCCGCTTGTGTAAAGGGCCCTTGGGGCCAATCTAGATACGTACTTAAGGAATTCGGACTTGGCCGTTCCGGGGTCTCCAACCAAAAGAATGTTTATGTCACCCCTAAGGGTTTGCCCGTCTGGCAAAACCACTTGAGGGGATCCGACAGCTAAAAGCAAAAGCGCTTCCTTTATGTCTTCGTGACCATATATTCCTGGAGCAACGGAGCTTTTTAAGATCTCATAAGCGTTTGGGTTCCTTGCTATTTCAAGGATCTTAGCTTCGTCCTCTGGCGTTATTTCGATCTTTTCGTTCCCCCTTGAAAGCTCTTCTATCCACAAGCCTTCTAACTTAATCTTGAATAAGCTCGGAGCTGCGTTCTTTCTCCCTTTTTCCTGCTCAGCCCTGATAATTCCCGTAACCACGATTCTGTCCCCAGGCCTGCACGCGTTAACCATATCCCCTTCAACTTCGATGTCAATGTACTGAGGCAGTTGTCCTGGGGGTAGCTCCTCTGGGAGCTCCTGAATCCTTATTACTTGATAGTCCGTGAAGACGCTCTTTGTTTTATCAAGCTCTAAGTTTTTGTCCCCGCACTCTGAGCATTTGGATGGCTTCCTGAGAACCGGTCCGCCCTGAGGAACAAGGTTTACGTGACCTAATGGGCAAACAAAAGCAGCAACCTTGATTATAGGCATTATCTCCGAAGTTCTAACGACCATCCCTCCGACCGAAACAAGCTTATCTATGTACTTAGATCCTACGCTTCTCAGGTTTAATTTCTCTGTTAAACCCCTTATCCTAACCTTAAACTCATCCTTAATTTCTTCTGCGTACTCAGGGTTTTCTATCTTTAACGTTTCGAAAGCCGCCCTAGTAAGCTCTTGAAGCGCTGCGTCTGGCGAATCTATTAAGAAGACCGCTAAATCCGGGTCAAACTTTAATATGTCCTGGTAGTCAACTACAACGGATTTTTTCCCTGAAGCAGCCAGCTTCGCTATCTGTTCCCTGTACTTAAACTTCCCGTCTTGAGACTTTACGCTCTTTAAAAATAGCTCAAACTGATCGTAAAGCTTTGACTGAGTGTAGACCATCAGCCCTCACTAAAAGCCAAAGAGTACCACTCCTCAACCTCCTTTTTAATTGTTAAGTAAAGAGCGGTTTCTTCTGGCGTTAAAGCATCAGCTAATTTTTCTTGTTCTACGCCTTTTAGGGCCATCTGTACGATTTTATTGACCCTTAATTTTATAAGGTCGTAAACATACATCTTGACGCGCTGGTCATCTTTTTTTAACTTTGTGTACAAATTAAACTTTTGGTAAAAATCTTGAGGCAAAGGTCCTATCTGATGAGGCCCAAGCATCTTTTCTTTGTTCAGAGAATTAAAGACTTCGGTTTCAAAATCCTCAAGCTCAACCTTTATCAGCCCCCTTTCCGCCAAGTAAGGGGCAAGCCATAAGCCTACGTCTAGGATTTCGCCCTCCTTGGGCCCATTTATATTTATGTAATCAAACTTAAGGTCTGGCCTGCTTTTTATAAATTCGGCCTTAATTAAGCTAAGCTCCCCAAGCTTTTTAATCAAAAGAAGCCTTTCTTTTAAATTTTCATCCATAATTTGATTTTCGCTTCTTTTGTTAAATATAAT
>CAYFJA010000028.1:0-12436 GCA_964343315.1 uncultured Nitrososphaerales archaeon | reverse complement strand
GAACCTGTGCTAGAAAAAGCTTCTGAGCTGGCCAGAAGCGCTATTAAGTTAGCTTGAGTTATTTAAAATTCTTGTTAAGTGCTACTTGCTTAGAATTCAGCTAAGTTCGTAGGGTACTGCTTCTTAAACGCTATTTATATGCATGTAAAAATATACTGTAGAGACATTGCCTGTTGCTTTTAACTTTTTAAAATAACTCTTCTGTAAACTATAGTATTTAGCTCTTATATGTGAAAGAATTGCGAGGTATTTTATTTCATTTGAATAAAATCAAAGAGTTTTATCAAGCTTGATATCGAGCTCGATATAAAAATTTAAGATTGAACCTTATCACTGTGCTTTCTTCTTATCTTTTCAGAAACCGATATTTTTGTTATATTGTAAGCTACAAGGAAGCTTGTCTCAAAAAGTAAGAAACAAACGCTCAATCAAAGACATTTCTCGCACCAATCTGGTAATTTTTTCTGTGCCCAGTGGTCTTGTAAAATTCGCCATATTTAGTGCATAAAGAACCTTGTTAAACTAAACAGAATAAACACTCGTTTTATCTTTTTAAATTAGAAAAGTTCAAACCAGTTTGCGAAACTACTCTTTTTTTGTTAAAAACATCAAGTCTGATAAATTCATAAAATCTCCCACAATTGTAACTTTAATGGACCCTGTCGAAACAAGCTTTTAGTTCGCTTTGCTTTCCTAGATTAGCTTTCTAGCCTAACCTATCTTTGTTTTTAAAAAGCAAATGTTGCGAGGGCATCAAAGACTCTTTTTTTGCAAAAACTACTTCGCAAAATGCACAATATGTTGTATGGGCCTTTTTAATTTAATTAATTAAAGGTGTTATTTTCTGCCAATAAACTAGTCTTGAGCTCGCAGGTTTTCTGATAAAGCGCTTTGATGCGTGATAATAAGGATTACTGGCAAAAATCAGCAATTTCTATGATTTGTATTTTTAGCAAAATTTCATGAATAAAAATTTTTAAAATATTGACTTTTTGGCAGACTTTAACGCCAGCCAGTAAGCTTCATCACTTTTACCACTCTGTCTACGGCTAAAGCTAAGGCCGACATTCTATAGGATAAGTTCGTCTTTTGAGAATATGATATGACGTCCCTAAAGGCTTTTATCAGCTTGTTCTCAAGCTTCTGGTTAACTTCTGATATATCCCAGTGTTCTCTTTCTAAGTTTTGTACCCATTCAAAGTAGGAAACAATGACCCCTCCCGAGTTAACCAATATGTCTGGTATTACTTTTATTCCGTTCCTCTCCAATATTTTATCTGCCATGGGCGTTGTTGGACCGTTTGCGGCTTCGAGTATGAGGTCGGCTTTAATCCTGTTCGCGTTTTGCTCTGTTATTTGGTTTTCAATTGCCGCAGGAATGAGAATGTCTACGTCAAGCTCTAAAAGCTCTTCGTTAGAGATGTCTTCTCCGTAAGGCAAATACTTGATTCCCTTCGCCTTTTGAAAATCGCTATAAAGCTGATCAAAGCTTAACGGTAGCCCGCTTTTGAAAAGCTTTCCGCCCGTAACGTCGCTTATAGCCACAACCTTTGCGCCCATTTCGCTCAAGAATTTGACGGTAAACGATCCTACGTTTCCAAAGCCTTGGACTGCTACAGTAACATCCTTTATGTCTTTGTTTAGAAGCGTCTTTGCGGCTTCCCTCGCTAAAGTGGCAACTCCTCTTCCTGTAGCTTCAAGCCTTCCTTCCGAGCCCCCTATTTCTATGGGCTTACCCGTCACAACTGCGGGCACGGTGTATCCTTTTAATTTAGAGTATTCGTGCATTATCCAGGCCATTACCTGTGGATTTGTGCCCACGTCGGGGGCTGGAACATCTATTTCGGGACCTATGTAGTTCGCTATTCCGTCGACAAACTTTCTTGTCAAGTCTTCTAGCTCCTCTGGCTTAAGCTGCGAAGGGTCTACGTTTATTCCTCCTTTAGCTCCCCCAAAAGGAATATCAACGAGCGCCGTCTTCCAAGTCATCCACATGGCAAGGGCTCTAACTTCGTTCAGGTTAACCATTGGGTGGTACCTTATTCCTCCCTTGAATGGACCCCTGGCGTTGTTGTGCTGAACCCTGTAGCCTATAAAGCTCTTAACCTCCCCGTTAGAGAGCTTTATGTGAACATACGTGACAAGCTCCCTCATCGGAACCTTAAGCATTGTGTAGTATTCTGGGTCAATCTTCAGCTCTTCTGCAACTAAGGCCAATTGAGTTAACGCGTTGTTATAGGGATCTTCTTCTTTAACGCCAAATCCCTGCGCTTGCATAAATTACTTATTGTGAGCCGATAATTAAAAACCTTTTTAAAAACCAATACCGCTCTATTAAATTTGAGCGGTACAACTGCTAAAGCTACTTGAAACTTCCTCCGCCTACAGGCGGAATAAGCATTACTAGGTCTCCATCGTTGAGCTTTGTTTTGCTGTACTCTTCTCTTTTTATGAACCTGTTGTTAACGTAAACCAAAAAGTGCTCGTGGATTTGACCAGCGGGATCAAGCATAGCCCTTCGGGCCTTTTCCCCATATTTCTTTAATATTGAGTTGAGGAGATCATCCACACTTTCGGCTTCATACTCTAATTCGTGAGAACCCAAGATATCTATGAGCTCATAAAATACCCTGAGCCTTACCTTAGCCATAATATAGCTTTAAGCATTTAGCCTAAGAACCTTTTGCTTTTTAAGAGATTTAGTTAAATTTATATTCTCTTCATAAAAATAATTGTTAAGCGGTCGTCGTCTAGCCTGGTCTAGGACGTCAGCCCTCCAAGCTGAAGATCGCGGGTTCAAATCCCGCCGACCGCATAATTTGTTTGTTTTATAATTATAATATTGTAAGCAAAACTTAAAATGAGGCTATATTTAAATATATGCGATGGGTAAGGAGGAAGAGTTTAAAATTCTTATAGGTCCTGAAACAATCACAAAATACGAGTACGCTAGAATAATAGGCGCTAGGGCCATGATGCTATCGATGGGGGCCCCGCCTTTTGTTACTGGAAACTTTAAGAACGCTTTCCAAATAGCTGAAGCTGAAGTTAAGGCCAAAGCTATTCCTATATTAATTAGGAGGACTCTTCCTGACGGACAGTATCAGGACATCCCCTTAAAGTACTTAAAGATTCCCTTCCCTTAACGCTTCTTCCAAAAGTTTTTTGAATGATTCGTAAACGCTTTTAATTGTTGAGCTATTAGGCTTTTCTTGAACGCCCAACTCCGTCATTAGGTAATCTGCTAATTCTATCGGAACATTTTCAAACAAAGGTATCATTAAGTTGCTCCATTTGACCTTCACTGGGGGTGGGGGGAAGCCGTCGTAAGCTTTGAAACTTTCACCTATCAAGTAAACTGGAACACCTTTTTCTCTTGCGATGCAGCTCAACAAATATGTTCCCGACTTATTAACAAAATGACCAGATGTATAAAGCCCATCAAAGCCTGTCAAGAAGGCGTCAACGTATTCTATGAAATGGGACGCTGAGCTTAGAGGTAAAGCAGCTACCTTTGAGAACTTCTCAAATTCTTTTACTGCTTCGTCAAGCTCAAAGTTTGGCTCTGTAATAAAAATATAAACGTGCTTTACGTTTGAAGACTTGGCTAAGCTCAAAACGTTTGACGAAAAGCTCACAGTAGCTATGGATGAAGCTTCTAAGCTGAGCTTAGATATTCTTTCTTGAGCTTTTTCTTTTAGATTTTTCAAAGCTCTTGCTATAGCTTTAGCGCTGTAGCCTTTAGAAATATATGTTTGGTAAGCCTCTATTACGTTTTTTACAGAAGCCATCCCGGGCCTTACTTCATCTAATTCCTGAGCAAACTCAAGGTTAAAATCACCCAAAGCCTCAAAGGCTTCTACAGCTTTATCAAAGTACCAGGATGCCCCGTGAACGTAGTCGGCCTTTAGCTCCTCCAATATTTTCCTTGACCTTTCCATGTTTTTCTTTTAGGGGAGATCTATGATATTAGCCTTATTTAAAAGATCCTTTATGATCCTGTAGGTTAACCCCCAAATGATTTCGTCTTTATACTTTATCGCCCAACCCTTATAAAAAGAGCCCATAGAATATGGCACAATCTCTAGCTTTTCCCTTAAAGGAAGCCAGAATGCATAGAGCACTTCGCTTTTATTCGGTTTAACTTCAGCTTTTTCGTCTACAAAAAACACGTGAGGCAAGACCTTAATCTCTGTTAGATTTGAGGGAAAGCCGTAGTTAAGTACTCCGACAAAGGATTCATAGCTTAGCTTTATTCCCACTTCTTCGTACGTTTCTCTTATTGCGGTCTCCAAAAGGTCAGCGTCCGTCTTCTCATAATGGCCGCCCGGCATAGCTATGTTTCCGCTCCAAGGGTCCTTCGGGTTCTCGGTCCTTTTTATCAACAGCAGCTCATCTGTTTTATCATAAACGATCACCGAAACGCTAGCCCATTTTTCTCCTTCTTGAGGCTTAAGCCTAACCTTCGGTACATTCAAATTCAACATATAATACTTTTAATTTGCTTCAAAACTATATTTACGTTTTTCTTAGCGGCGGATAACAGAAATTTATTTGCCTTCTTAATAATTTATGACTCCCAAAAGATCTGTTTTAGAAGCATTCCATAGGATCAAACCAGAGACATGCTGAGCATCGTTGACAAACAACATGTTGCTAGCTCTGATCTTTTATTTCCGAAAATTATGCTTTTCGGAAATGCCTAATACATGAAATAATTTAATCAAAAGCAAATTTTGATTTCCGGATTTTCTAGATTTTAAGAACTTTAGGAAATATTAGATGAGCAAACAGAGTCGCCAACCCTAAGGGCTTAACTGCTATAGCATATCTGGTAAAGAGCTGAAGATCGTCAAGGCTAAAAATTTTAAGCTTTGAATTGTTAATGTATAATCATGAGCCTCAAAATTGAGCTTGTACAGGTAGACGTCCCTCAAGGATATAACGTAATTATAGGGCAATCTCACTTTATTAAAACCGTTGAGGACTTATACGAAACTTTAGCTTCCTCTTCGCCTACGATAAAATTTGGCTTTGCCTTTTGCGAGTCGAGCGGTAAAGCCCTAATAAGGTTCGACGGCAACGATGACTCCTGCATTAAGTTAGCTGTTGAGAACGCAAAAAGGATAGGGGCTGGGCATTCATTTATAATATACTTAAGGGAGAGCTTCCCGATAAACGTGCTTAACAGAATAAAAAGCGTTGAAGAGGTGGACTGCGTGTACGCTTCAACCGGCAACCCTCTGAAAGTCATCGTAGCGGACGATGGTGAAGGTAGGGGGATACTTGGTGTAATAGACGGCGTAAAGCCAAAAGGCGTTGAGGGCGAAGAAGACAAAAAAGAGAGACATGAGTTCTTGAGGAAGATAGGTTATAAAAAGTAAGGATAGATTTAAACGTATTTTTTAGAGATTAAACCTAGGTTTGAAGTGCTCTTTTTGTGGAGAAAGCGCTGTCAGATACATACCCTATGCCAACTTAGCTTTGTGCAAAAAACATTTTATAGAGTGGTTCGAGAGAAGGTTTTTCAGACACATAGAGAGCTTTAAGATATTTGAAGGCAGCAAAAAGGTTGCTGTGGCTGTTTCGGGCGGAAAGGACAGCGTAAGCCTCCTGCACCTAACAAAAAAAGCCTCTGAAAAGTATGGGTTTGAAGTCATTGGAATAACTATTGATTTGGGGATAGATAAGGGGACTAAATATTCTGAAAAGAGCGTTGAAGTTGCGGTTTCAAACTTTAAAAAGCTTGGAGTGGATTACGTTGTGGTCCCGCTGAAGAGCGAGTACGGTTTTACGATCGACCAAGCAAAGGTCAAAATACCTAGGCCTGTATGCAGCACCTGCGGCCTCGTGAAGAGGTACGTTATGAACGACGTTGCGGAAAGGTATGGAGCTGACACTTTGGCCACTGGTCACAACCTAGATGATATGGCTCAATTCATTCTCTCCGCTTACGTTCACGGAAACATAGACTACGTTTTAAGGAACGGACCGGTAATTCCGCCCAGACCCGGGTATCCCATAAAAAAGGTTAAGCCGCTCTTTCTGACTCCTGAGGAAGAAATACTGCACTATGCTATACTGAACGGCTTCGAGTTCATATATGACCCTTGCCCCTACTCAGCAGAATTTGAAAGAGTTTCAAAAGAAAAGCTAGGACTGATATTAAAGAAGATAGAAAAGGAATACCCTGGCTTCATGATGGGTTTGGTAAACACCTTTGAAAGGGAATTAAAGCCAAGAATGACGTCTAAAGAGCTTCAGGAAGGATTCAACAGGTGCAAGATCTGCGGAAAACCGACTTCTCCTGGCAGGGAAATTTGCTCTTTCTGCTCTGTAAAGCTTAAGCTAACCAGCGCAGAGTTAAAGCGATGAAAGGAAGCTTTTTACAGCCTCGTTAAACTTATCTGGCTCCTCTAAATAACAGGGGTGAACCTTTCCGATTATCTTTAGCTCGGCTTTTTTTAGATATTTTAGCAGGATCTGGTAGTTTTCAGGCGGCGATATTGTGTCCTCAGAACCCCATATGAGGAGGGCTGGCGTTTGACTCAGGTTATGCAGCTTGCTTTCGTATAACCAAACCCCGACAGCTCCCACGAGAATCAAAGCTAGTACCTTTTCATAATGCAAAGTTGAGTACTCTAAAGCCTCTTTTCCTCCTAAAGAAGCCCCTAAAAGAGCAAACTTCTCAAGCTTCAGATATTCCGTAAAAGCAGATAAGAATGATGATACGGTTTCAAATTCTCCTTTTTCGCTTTTTCCAAAACCAGGCATATCTACGGCGATTGCCCTCCATCCTGCGTCCTTTATGGCTTTTATTGTTCCGGTTTTATTCCATACATCTGCTGTGAAAGATGCGCCGTGCAGAAGAATTATGGGCCTCCCAGAGCCTTCGTCTAAATACCTTATTTTTGCTCCCCTTAGCTCTAAAAATTTTTCTTGCATACAGTAGTTTTTAGCCCCAAATATTTAAAAATAAAACTTAAAATTTAAAGATCGTTGAAATAAATCAAAACTCTCGTAGCGAGCCCTTCACTTATAGTACTTGTCTATTAGCTCCCTAGAAGCTCCTGTTATTTTTGTATATTTATCTACACCATATTCCAAGATTACCTTTTTATAAGAGACGGAGTACTCAGGCTTCCACCTAACAAATATGTCTTTTTCTTCGTTTGAATTATGCTCTAGCAAAATTTTAAAATAAAGCGGCAGCCTTCTTTCGAGCATTTCGTAATTCTTTTCTTTTATCCAAGAAACAATGTTGTTGCCCAAAGTAGCTATAAGCTTATGGTCAGCTGAGATCCTTTTGACGTAACTTACGTAATCTTTATCGTCTTGATTTTTTGATATCAAAATCGGAAACACTATTTCGTCTTCATGCTTAGCGTGGCAATTAACGACAAAATCGTTAAAATCATTAAAATCGCTTATTGCGCTCTCAATCTTTGTTAGCTCTTTTTCTTTCAGCCTTATTATTGAGTGCTCAAACAGCAGAACATCAACCGAGTCCATCTAAACGTTTATCTTAAAATAACTATTTAGCTTTTATATTTTTCAAAAAGAAAAAAGATCGTTTTACGCTTTTTGCTTATCGTTTTCAATACTTCTCTTTTAAGTAAGGATAATAAACAACCGCAAGTTAAGTTTAAGCGTGAAAGTAGCTGTTGTGGGAGTGGGAAGGTGGGGAGAGAACCACGTAAGGGTCTTAAGCAAGCTGGGCTGGTTGTATGGGGTTTACGACACAAATAAAGAAAGGGCGCTGGATATATCGAAGAAGTACGGGACTTTTGCTTATCAAAGCCTTGACGATTTGAGCCCCAGCTCTTTAGATGCAGCAGTTGTTGCAACACCCGCTTCAACACACTTTTCTTTAGGTATGCAGCTTGTTGAAAAAGGTATAAATCTACTGCTAGAAAAGCCACCAACCCTTAAGCTTAAAGAAGCCTTGAAAATTAAAGAAGTTTCAAACCTAAAGGGCGTTAAAGTAGGAGTTGGATACATAGAAAGGTTTAACCCGGCTTTTAAAGAGCTCGAAAGTTGCCTTAAGCGCTCAGACCAAGCATATTTTTTTAGGCTGTCAAAAGGATCTAACGTGAAAGACGTAGGAGTTATTTATGACCTTATGATTCACGACATAAATCTATCTAACCACCTATTTGGCAATCCGAAGGTTGTTTATAAAAAGATAAAGGTTGGTGATGGATTGGACGTTAGAGCAGAAGCAGTTATAGAATACAAAACCGCAACATCGCACTTAACTGCTAGCTGGACGTCCCCTGTTAAGTTTAGGAAGATCTTTGCCCACTCAGATCAGCTTTTTGCGGAAGCCGACCTAGCAGCTAAGACAGGATTTTGCGAAGATAGAGGTCAAAAGATCTCAGTTGAAGAAAAAGATGTTGACTTACTTGAAGCCGAACACATGGGCTTCAAAAAGTTCATAGAAGAAGGAAGTGAGTTTCCCAACATAGAAGAATCTTTAAAAGACTTAGAGGTTATTGAGCTGTTAATGGGTTGAAGCCTCCAAAATTTTACCTAAGCAAAGTTTCGTTATTAAGCCCGATGAGCTCTGCTAACCTATCGGCTGGATTTGACGTTCTGGGGGTGGCTTTAGACGCTTATTATGACGAGCTCGATATCGAGCTCGATGATAAGCCGGACGAGGTCGTAGTTAAAACTAATGTAAATCTCCCAGAAGAAAACACGGCTAAAAGGGCCGCGGTTCTATTTAAGCAAAAATTGCAGTTTAAAGGCAAAATTGAAGTCTATTTAAAAAAGGGTATACCTGCTGGTAAAGGCTTGGGGTCTAGCGGATCATCGGCTTCAGGGGTTGTTTATGGGTTAAATTTAGCCTTTGGAGCGCCTCTCTCTGAAAATGAATTAGTGGATCTTGCGGCACGGTCTGAGCTTTCTCCCCACGCCGATAATGTATCAGCCAGCTTGCTAGGAGGCTTTGCGTTCGTTTATTCAAGAGAACCGTATTCTGCTTTTTCTATTTATAGGGATTGGGAATTCATTATAGTTATACCCGACGTTGAAACACCTCAATGGAAAACTGAATCTTTAAGAAAGAAGTTGGGGGAACCGGTTAGTTATGATGTTTATCTAGCTGAAAAGTACGCCTTTAACTCGATCTTGCGCGGTCTAATCTATGACGACAAAAAATCATTTGGAGAAGGCATGAGCGTTGAAAGCTATCATCAGATAGTTAGGGCTAGCACTGGTTTGTATTCAGACTATTTAAGGTCTAAAAAAGAACTGATAAATGCAGGAGCGCTAGGCGTCTGCATTAGCGGGGCTGGGCCTTCATTTTTAGTTCTTCCAGGAGATAAAATGGATGAGAGCGTTGTAGAGGGAGTTCTTAAAGAAAAACAAGTAGAAGCTAAAGTAGTAAAAGCTAAAGTCAGTAAAGGAATAAAAGTAATCGGTAAAGAAGTCTGATTATTTGAGAGGCACGTAAAGCGAAGATCTGCTTGCCCCGATTCCTGGGGTTCCGTGAACAACTTTCTTTACGGTATGCGCATACTCTCCTAAGTAGTGACCTATCATTTCAGGCTTTATTTCAACCTCAACGAATTCTTTCCCGTTGTAGACTTTAAATTTCTTGCCAACCATCTGCGGCAATATTATCATGTCTCTTTCGTGTGTCTTTATCTCATCTTCTCCGTTTTTAAGCCTTTCAAATATAACCTTCTTGCCGTGGCTTGCTGAGCTAAGCCTTTTAAGCGACCTCCTAGCCCTAGCTGGCAAAAGCTCCATAAGTTCATCCATCTGCATCTTCTTGAGCTCTTCTATCGTATAGCCCCTGTACCTAAACTCCTTTACCATACGTTATCACCTAACTTGAAGGTAAATAAAAGCCTTGCTCAAGTTTACTTTCCTCTTCCTGTCTTCCTTGCTGCTATGTGTCCTACCTTTCTTCCTGGAGGAGTATTTCTTGCAACTGTTGTTGGCTTTCCTGGATGCTGATGCCTTCCTCCTCCGTGCGGGTGATATACGGCAGCCATAGCGACACCCCTTACCAAAGGCCACTTCCTACCTCTAGCTCTCATGTACCTCCACTTATTTCCTGCCTTAAGGAATGGTTTTTCTTCAGCCCCTCCTCCAGCTGCAATCCCTACTGTTGCCCTAGCTGTGTTTGGCAAAATTATCTTCTTGCCTGAAGGCATCTTTAAGCTCGTCATGTTTCCTTCATGACCCATAACTATAGCGTAGGTTCCGGCGGCCCTCACAAATTTTCCTCCGTCGTTGAACACCTTTTCTATATTAAAAACTAAAGTCCCTTCAGGAAGCTTTCCCAAAGGCAAAACGTTTCCGTCCTTTACAGGTGCCTCAGGACCTATCGTTACTGTCTGTCCAACTTCTAATCCTTTGGCTGCTGGCAAATATACTGTTTCGCCGTCGTCTGAAGTAAGTATAGCAACAGGAACGGCCCTCCCTCTCTCGTGCACTATGTCTTTTACGACATAGTTCTTGGTTGCGTCAGGGCTCATAAAAGGATACTTAAGCGGGGCAATTTTTCCTGCTTTGGCGCTTCTGAACTGAGGCGCCCCTTTTCCTCTTCTTTGTGGAAGTATTCTCTTGCCCAAATTTACATCACCCCTAGCTTAGACGCTAAATCGGTTGCTTTGAATTCTGGCGCAAGCTTAACGTATGCCTTCTTTCCCTTTTTATCTATCAAAGTATTTACCTTTGAGACCTTTACACCATAAAGAAGCTCAACCGCCTGCTTAATCTGATGCTTGTTCGCGTTATAGTCAACGTAAAATGTTATTTTGTTTTCTTTAGAGATCAAGTTCACGGTCTTTTCCGTCCTAACAACTCCTTTTATTATTTTGTATGCTTCTTCAACGTCCATAAGCGCCAATCACCTTAAACCTTTCTTCGATCTGTCTTAAAGCGGATTCGGTAAAAATCGTCAACCTCCCAGGTTTTCCTCCAGGCGCAAGGTGCAGCACGCTTAGATCTTTCCCTGTTACTACTTCTACTCCCGGTATGTTTCCAGCTGCCTTTGCAATGGAGGAAGATCTTGAAGAAACGACGATCAGCGGCCCCACACCTTTTTCCTTTGTCCTTTCTAGTTCTTTATCAAGACCCAAGCTCATCAAAAACGAAGCTACGTCTTTAGCTTTAGATAACTTTTCTGCGTCGTCAACGACGATCAAAGGAAGCTTTCCTTCGTACTTATGGCCCCTTTCTTTAACTAACTCGAGTACCGCTGTAGAAGCTATTGCTGAAGCAGTAGCCATAAGCCTTTCCTTTTTGTTTAAGTTTTTGTAGATTTTCTTTTCTGCCTTAGGAGGATGAGCCAACCTTCCTTTTACTACGCTTGCAACGCCTCCCGCTTGTCCTGCCCTTGGAGTTCCTGACCCTTTAATCCTGGCTATCCTAGCTATACCGTATCCGGTTCCCCAGGATTCAGCTGAAACTTTCATTCCAGCTGTTGGATCCCTGCCCTTAGGCTGAAGCTTGTGGGTGAAAATTATCCAGAAAGCTCTTTCTATTAACGTTTTATTTATTTTAGATTCAAATACTTGAGGCAGCTCTATCTCTTTAACTACTTTTCCTTGTAAGTCTAAAACTTCAGCTTTCATACCTTAACTCCCTCTAAAGATATACTCAGTATGTTTGGAAGCTTAACAGTTTCTTGCAACCTTACAGCTTTTCTTATTAGCAGGGGCCTTCCCTTTGGACCCTGAAGAGATCCCGCTATCAAAGCGTAATCAGAAGTTATCTTCTTATAAGGCAACATGGCCCCAGGCTCTTTGGACAGAGCTAAAATTCTTAAATTATACTGAGTTCTTCTTTGATATCCCATTTGTCCTGCTCTAGGCACTGTGTACATTACCGACGCAGGGTGCCACGGACCCAAAGTTCCAACAGCCCTCACGCTCTTCCTAGATTTGTGCTGTTTTCTCTTAATCCCAAACCTCTTAACGGGTCCCTGGAAGCCTTTTCCCTTTGTTACACCTATAACATCAACATAGCTCCATTTTGATAGAATCTCTTTTGGCTGAACAACTTTCCCTATGATAGACTTTAAGTACTCTACGTTGGCCTTTATGTCAACGCCAGTAATAGGAAGCTCTAGCTTATACGGCTTCTTTTGCGAAAAACCAGCTTCTTTCGGTATTACTTCAACGACCGCTCTTACCTCCTTGATTTTTTCTAAGTTTATGTTATCTGTAAGTTTTCCTAAGTTAACTAGATAGCCATCTTCATAAGCATAAACTTTAGAATCCACAACATGTATTGGAGGTAAGGCCACAACTGTAAATGGTACAAATAGCGGTTTTCCAAAGTTGGGAGTTCCTTCCCTATCGTCTACTATTATTGCGTGCCCCATTCCAACTTTAATTCCTAATACGGCCGCTAATGTCGGTTCTTCTGTTTGCGCGTAATACCTTAATCTAGGCAGTATGCTAGAGGCCCTCTTCCT
>CAYFJA010000027.1:0-13493 GCA_964343315.1 uncultured Nitrososphaerales archaeon | reverse complement strand
GCAATGGTATGTATGGATTTGAAGAAGGAAAGCTTTAAGCAGACCCTGAAAGTTTCTGGGGAAACGTATGAGGTCTATCCTGTATCTGTCGTCAAAGACCTGGGATGGGGAGATCCGGAAAGGTTGCCTTATTCGCTTCAGGTTGTTCTAGAGAACATGCTGAGGAACTACGACGGCAAGGTTGTGAAGGAAGAGGACATTAAAGGGCTTTTGAGCTGGAACAGCAAAAACCCTGCTGAAAAGGAAGTTCCGTTTAAAGTAGCCAGGATACTCATGCAAGACTTCACCGGCGTTCCTGCTCTAGTTGACCTTGCTTCTATGAGAGACTACGCAAAAAGCTCAGGGAAGGACCCAGAGCTTATACAGCCGGGCGTCCCGATAGATCTAATAATAGATCACTCTGTCCAGGTTGACGAATACAACAGCCCTAAAGCTTTTGAAATAAACTTAGAAAAAGAAATAGAGAGAAACGAAGAAAGGTACAGGTTCTTGAAGTGGGCTGCCCAAGCTTTTAGGGGGCTCAGAATATTCCCGCCATCGGCAGGGATATGTCATCAAATAAACCTGGAGTACTTAGCTAAGGTTGTAACTCAGAACGGAAATGTAGCTTACTTTGACAGCCTTGTTGGCACCGACTCCCACACAACTATGATAAACGGCATAGGGGTTTTCGGCTTTGGAGTTGGAGGGATAGAAGCCGAAGCGGCGATGCTGGGCGAGCCTATATATTTCTTAACCCCGAAGGTCGTTGGGGTTAAGCTTAACGGAAAGCTTCAGGACGGCGTTACTGCTACAGACCTAGCGCTAACTTTGGCTAAGGTGTTCAGAGAGCACGGAGTGGTTAATAAGTTCGTTGAGTTTTACGGGGAAGGGGTGAGGAACCTTTCTGTCCCAGATAGGGCTACGGTTTCAAACATGAGCCCCGAGTACGGCTCCACGATCTCAATATTCCCAGTGGATGAGCAGACCTTAGATTATCTGAGGCTTACGGGCAGGCCCGAAGGGCTGGTAAAGCTGGTCGAAGAATACTACAAGATGCAGGGGCTTTTCGGAGCAAAGGAAAGGGAGTACTCTGAAGTTATAGAAGTTAACTTGGACGAAGTAAAGCCGAGCGTTGCAGGCCCCTCCCTGCCGCACCAGAGGCTAGATCTGGAAAGCGTTCCTAAAAGCTTTAGAGAGGCCTACATAAAGGAGCAGGAAAAGCTGTACCAGGGATTAAAGGACGGGGACATAGTTATAGCGGCCATAACAAGCTGCACAAACACAAGCAACCCAAACGTATTGATAATGGCGGGATTGCTCGCCAAGAAAGCCTACGAGCTCGGGCTTAGGGTTGATACAAGCAAGGTAAAGACAAGCCTTGCCCCAGGCTCTAGGGTTGTAACTGAATACTTAAAGAGGGCTGGGCTATTGGAATACTTAGAAAAGCTGGGATTTTATGTTGTTGCTTACGGCTGCACAACCTGTATAGGCAACAGCGGCCCGTTGCCGGATAACTTCAGCAAGCTAGTGAACGAAGGAAACCTAGCCGTTGTAAGCGCGATCTCTGGCAACAGAAATTACGAAGGAAGGGTGCACGTGGACGTAAAAGCAAACTACTTAATGTCACCGCCTTTAGTGGTAGCTTATGCAATAGCCGGCAACATAAACAAGGATCTCACCAAAGAGCCCTTGGGCTACTCTGACGGAAGGCCAGTTTACTTGAAGGATGTTTGGCCGAAATCTTCTGAAGTTCAGGAAGTTATAAAGAAAGCCGTAAGCAGGGACCTTTACGAAGCCGTTTACAACGAAAAGATATTTAGCGTGAACCCATACTGGAACCAGCTAAAATCCCCTTCAGGCAAGTACTTTGAGTGGGACGAAAAGAGCACATACATAAGGAGAGCCCCGTACTTTGACGGTTGGAAAGCAGGGGAGACCAAAGAGATAGAGGATATAGTGGACGCAAGGGTTCTTTTGGTTCTGGGCGACTCAGTTTCCACAGACCATATATCTCCTGCAGGAGCCATAATGCCAGACAGCCCAGCAGGAAAGTACTTGATTGAGCACGGGGTTCCCATAACTGAATTCAACACCTACGGGGCGAGAAGAGGAAACCACGAAGTTATGATAAGGGGGACGTTCGCCAACAGAAGGCTCAAGAACTTAATGGTCAACGTGGAAGGAGGGTACACGATACACTACCCGGACGGAAAGCTTATGACGGTTTACGAAGCCGCGATGAAGTATAAAGAGGAAGGTGTTCCTCTTGTAGTTATAGCTGGGAAAGAGTACGGCTCAGGGAGCTCAAGGGACTGGGCTGCAAAGGGTCCAGCCCTCCTTGGGATAAGGGCCGTTATAGCTGAAAGCTTCGAGAGGATCCACAGGTCAAACCTTGTGGGTATGGGGATAATACCCCTTCAGTTCAAAGAAGGGGAAAGCTACAAGACGCTAAACATAGATTACTCAAAGCCCATAACAATTAGGTTCAAGGAAAAGAAGCCCCGCGGTACGGCTGAGCTTATCTACACAGATAAGGAAGGTAAACAAAGAAGGACAGAGCTAATAATGAGGGTTGACAGCGAGCTTGAGATGGAGTACATAAGGTACGGAGGAATACTTAAATACGTACTTTCAAAGATGCTTAAGAGTCAATGAAAACTTATAAAATATCTATAATAAGAGGGGACGGCATAGGCCCAGAAGTTATAGCGGCAGCAGAAAAAGTTATAGAAAAGGTTGAAGAGGCTTTTTCTTTAAGCTTTGAAAAGATATACGTGGAGGCTGGGCTTGAAGCGTATAAAAAGTATGGAACAAACCTCCCGAGCTCCTCTCTGGAGCTGATAAAGCAGAGCCAGTGTTTGCTTAAAGGGCCTACGACGTCTTTAGAAGGCGAGGGAACAGAGCTAGGAGTTCCTGTTAAGATAAGAAAAATCTTTGACCTCTACGCAAACCTCAGGCCAATCAAGAGCTTTCCTAGAGTAAGGTCTTTGTACGAAGGTCTTGACATACTAATAGTTAGGGAAAACACAGAGGGAATGTATTCTGGCCTCGAGTTTGCCCTGGCAGATGGGATAAACGTTGGTATAAGGCTTTCGACAGAAAAGGGAGCGAGAAGGATCATCAGGAGGGCTTTTGAAGAAGCTAAGAAGAGGAGGAAAAAAGTAACCCTGGGCCACAAAGCAAACGTCCTCAAGCTGACCGATGGGCTTTACAAGAAGGTTTTTGAGGATTTATTAAAGGAATACCCTGAAGTTCAGGGGACTGAAGAGCACATAGATGCGCTTTCTATGAAGCTTGTAATGAACCCTTACAGCTACGACGTAATAGTCCTTGAAAACCTTTACGGGGACATAGTTTCAGACCTAGCGGCTGGACTGGTTGGGGGCTTGGGCTTGGCGCCCTCGGCTAACGTTGGAGATAACTTTGCAATGTTTGAGCCGATCCACGGTTCTGCGCCAGATATCGCCGGCAAATGGATAGCAAACCCAATAGCTACGATTCTTTCCTTTTCAATGTGCCTAAATTGGCTGGGGGAAGAAAAAGCATCAAGAGCCGTTGAAAGCGCGGTTGTTGAAGTCTTAAATGAAGGTAAGAAGCTAACGAGGGATTTGGGCGGCAGCGCTGGGACTCTAGATTTAGCCTTGGAGATAGCGAATAAGATATCTCCAAATCAGTAAGCTCAAAAAGCGCGTATCAAATTTAATCTTACTTTTCAAATAAAATAAAGTTATTGTTTTGGAATGTATGGATTTTGTCTGAGATCTAAATTTTTAAAATTAGAAAAGAAATATTTATTAAATAAAGTTTAGTTAATAATTACATGCCAATAGCTTATGTGCTCTTAACCGTGGAGCCGGGAAAAGAAGAAGAGGTCATGGCTAAGCTAAAACAGATAAATGAAGTAGAAGAAGCTCACAGGGTTTATGGCGTTTATGATACGATCGTAAAGGTAAACGCTCCGAGCCCGGAGAAGCTAAAAGAAATAATTACTTGGAAGATAAGAAAGATAGAAAACGTAAAATCAACGTTAACAATGTTAGTAGTGGAGCAGTAAAATTATATATTTATTGTAGGTACTGCGGTGGAACCTGTTTTAAGTTTTCTTTTATTGCATTTATGCTCTTCATGAAAAGCTCTCTCTGCTGAGCGTTAAGCGGAACTTCAATGATTTTTTCTGCGCCGTCCTTTCCTAAAACTACTGGGACCTCCGCGAAGACGTCCTTTACTCCGTATTCCCCATCAAGCAACACGCTAGCCTCAACGATGAGCTTCCTATCCTTCTTGATGGCGTCAACCATTAAGAGAAGTCCAGCCGCTGGGCCCCAGTTGCTGCTGTATTTTCTAAGGTTAGTTATCTGAGCCCCAGCCTCGATAGTGTCTTTTACAACTTTATTGTACTGCTCCTCAGTTAGGAAGTCCTTTAGGCTCTTTCCGTAAACGCTGGAAAGCTCTGGGACAGGGTACATGTTTTCTCCGTGCTGCCCTAAGACTAGGGGAACTATTGAAGCGGGAGAAACCCCAATGTACTGGGAAGCGTAATATGCCATCCTCCTTGAGTCAAGAACCCCGCTGAAGCCTATAACCCTGTTCCTCGGGAACCCCAGCCTCTTGTAAAGCACGGTGACCATAGCGTCCAACGGGTTTGTCGTTATTATCACTATTGAATTAGGAGCGTACTTCTTGATTTGATCTGCGACGCCCGCTACTATCTCGGCGTTCTTCCCGGCAAGCTCCTCCCTTGTCATTCCGGGCTTTCTCGCTAGACCAGCGGTGACAATTACTATGTCGCTCCCTTTTATATCTTCATAGCTGTTTGAGCCAACAACGTTAACCGATTTTCCAAGTATCGCAGCCGCGTGGTTAAGGTCAAGGGCTTCGCCTTGGGGAAGACCCTGAACTATATCAACGAGGACTATCTTGTTGTCGGCTTCTCCAAGCATGAGGAACGCAGCGGTCGTTGCTCCTACCTTACCAGAACCAATAATTGATATCATTTTGCCTCGCTTTACTTATTATTCTTGCAAGATATACGCTTTTCTAACATACTAAAAAATTCGAAAAACAATTCATAATTAGTAATTTACTGTAATTTTTTTGAATAGAGGTTCTGGTTTTTCTATTTTTGTCCCCTCTGGGACTACCTCCCAACCCTCAAACCTTTTTATCTCATTTATCTTAAGGGTCTTAGCTAGCCTTTCGGCCCTATTGGGCATTATCGGGTACATAACAAAAGATATATGCGCTATGGATTGAACTGCGTTGTAAATTACAGAATTTGCTCTAGCTTTATCTGTCTTTACCTTGCTCCACGGCTCCTGAGAGCTGAAGTACTGGTTTCCAGCTTCAGAAATCTCTACGAGCTTTCTCACAGCGTCCTTTATCCTCAAATCGTAGTTTAGCTTGATGAACTCTTCGACCAACCCCAGGACTTTCGAAGAAAAGTCTCGGTCTTCGTCGTTCGGCTTTTCGTTCTTCGGGACAAAGCCTCCCATCCTGTCGCTCACAAAGCTCAGGACCCTATGCACATAATTTCCGACCTTATCGTTCAGGTCGCTGTTGACCATCTTATCGAAGTCCTTCCAGGTAAAGCTTGAGTCTCCCCTTTCAGGCCTTAGCGTTAGTATCACGTACCTCCAGTACTCGCCGTCAGCAACGCTCAGCGCGTCAGAAGCCCAAACGCCTATTTTTTGGCTTTTGCTGAACTTCTGCTGTCCGAACAGGATGAACTCTGTTGAAGATATCTTTTTGGGCAGGTTGTATCCCTTTCTAGAGCCCATCAAAAGGGCTGGGAGAATTATTGCGTGAAAAGGTATGTTGTCCTTTCCCATAAAGTAAACTGAAACCGTGTCTTTGTCAAGCCAAAACTTTTCAAAGACCTTTTCGCCCTTCTTCTTATCGATCTCCAGTACAGCCGAGAGGTACCCCAAAACCGCCTCCATCCACACGTATATCGTTTTATCTTCTGCCCCTTCGAAGGGAGCGGGGATGCCCCACTTATTGTCCCTTGTTACAGACCTTGGCTTCAAGCCTTCGCTCAGCATGCTCTTTACGTAGGACTTAACGCTTTGGTCCAAGCCCTCCACGTACTCTTCAACTTCTTTGCTTAACTTAGGCAGGTCAAAGTACCAGTGGTAAGTCTCCTTCTGCACGGGCTTTTCCCCGCATATGGAGCACCTTGGCTCTATTAGCATCGTAGGCTCCAGAAGCCTTCCGCAGTTATCGCATTGATTTCCCCAGGCCTTTTCATACCCGCAGTAAGGACATTTTCCGTAAACAAACCTGTCCGGCAAAAATATTTTGTCTTTAGGGCAGTAAAGCTGCACCGTTTTCTGCTTAAATATGTATCCGTTTTTCTCTAGCTGAAGGTAAAAATCCCGCACGAAATCCTTGTGAACTTCGCTCTCCGTCCTGGTGTAATTATCCAGCTCTACGTAAAACTTAGATAAAATGTCCAAAAACTTAGCGTGCATTTCATCTGTTAGCTCCTTGGGGGTTTTCCCCTGCTTCATCGCTTCTACTTCGATGGGAGTCCCGTGCTCGTCAGAGCCAGAAGCTGAAACAACCTCCTCACCCATGATTCTTAAAAACCTAGCATAATAATCAGCTGAAATAAGGTGGAGCAAAGTCCCTAAGTGAGGCTCAGAGTTTATGTACGGCCAGGCTGAAAAAACCAAGTATTTTGTCAATTTACTTTAATAAAAAGCGATTTGTATTTTAAGCTTTATTTAAAAGCGAGGGTTTTAAAATTAGCTTAAAGAGGCCTTCATCTTGTGATATTTTAAAAGTAATAAAATATGAAAATATAAGGCTGTTATTAATTGAAAAGATTCATTATTTCTTAATTTTGTTAACAAAGTTTTTAAGAATGCGGTATTAAGAGGTTAGCAAGAAAGCCTATGTCAGAAAGATTTGAGATTCGGTGGCATGGAAGGGGAGGACAAGGGGCTGTGACAGCGGCGGTCCTTGTTGCCGAATCCGCAATCCTTGACGGCAAATACGCTCAAGCGTACCCTGAGTTTGGGGCTGAGAGAAGGGGGGCACCGGTTAAAGCTTACACAAAGGTTTCAGACAGCCCTATATATTCAAGGGCCCCTATTTTAAACCCTGATATAGTTGTGGTCCTTGACGCAAGCTTAGACAGGTCGATATACTTAGAGGGGATAAAGGAGGGCGGAATTGTGCTTTTGAACAGCTCAAAGAGCGATGAAGAAGTAAGGAAAATCATAGGAAGGGAGGACCTTAAGATAGCCGTGATAGACGCAACTCACATTGCCTTAGATATCTTAAAGGCCGCAATTGTTAACACAGCTATGGTTGGGGCCCTGATTAAGATAGTGCCCTTGGCTTCCCTAGATTCCTTGGAAAAGGCTTTGCACGAAACGTTTAGCAAAAAAGTAGCAGACTTAAATTATCAGGCGGTAAAAACAGCTTATGATAAGGTGAGGGTTATAAATTGACCGAGCAGAAGCTTTTGGGTTGGAAAGAAATGCCTCTTGGGGGAGCCGTGCTGGAGCCAGGAAACAGCGAGCAGAGGTTCACGGGGGACTGGAGGACCTTTAAGCCAGTGATAATCCAGGACAAATGCACGAGGTGCTTAAGGTGCTGGATAGTCTGTCCTGAGCCGGCCATCTACATTATAGATTCGCCTTATACGACAAAGAGCGGGAGGCAGTTTAAGTTCAGCGTTGAAGTAAACTATAATTATTGCAAAGGGTGTGGAATGTGCGTTGAAGAGTGTGAGCCAAAAGCGATCGATTGGGTTGAGGAGGTGAAGTAAGGTGCAGAACATCTTAAAGGTAACTTGGAAGAGGCTGCCTTTAAGCACAAACTATGCAATCGCTCAGGCGGTTAAGGACGCAGACGTAGACGTCGTCTCAGCCTACCCGATAACGCCCCAGACCACTGTTGTAGAAAAGATTTCTGAGCTTATAGCTAACGGAGAGCTTAAAGCTGAAATGATTCACGTAGAGAGCGAGCACAGCGCAATGAGCGCGGCGATAGGGGCAAGCGCCGTGGGCGCAAGGGCTTTTACGGCCACCGCAGCCCAAGGCTTAGAGCTCATGCACGAGCTCTTGCCTATAGCTTCAGGGATGAGGCTTCCTATAGTGATGTCTGTGGCGGCAAGGGCCCTCTCCGCCCCAATAAGCATCTGGGGAGATTACAGCGATGTGATGAACGCCAGGGATACTTCCTGGGTTATACTCATAGTTTCTTCAGCCCAGGAGGCTTACGACAGCATAATTCAGGCTTATAAGATAGCTGAAGACCCAAGGGTCTTCCTTCCGGTCATGGTTGCTTACGACGGATTCGCCATGAGCCATACTTACGAGCCCGTTTACGTTTCTGAGAGCCCTGACGCGTTCAAGAGCTACATACCTAAGGATCCAAAGTGGTACACGCTAAACCCTGAGAAGCCCATAACGATGGGCGCTTTAGCAAACCCAGACTGGTACTATGAATTCAAGTACCAGCAAGTTGTTGCCATGAAGAACGCCTACAGCGTGGTAAAAGAAGCAGACGAAGAATATGGGAGGAGGTACGAAAGAAAGTACGGGATAATAGAAGAGGAAGGCGTTGAAGGCTCGGAGCTGACGATCTTAACTTACGGAGGTCTTTACGGAACTGTTAAGGAGGCGGTGAGAAGGCTGAGGGAAAGCGGCGAAAAGGTTGGCATAGCTAGGATAAGGCTTTTCAGGCCATTCCCAGCAGAAGACATAGCTTCACTGCTAGAGAAGACGGGCGCTGTTGTAGTCCTTGACAGGGCTATATCCTTTGGGCTGGACGTTGCTGGGCCAGTTGCTAGGGAGATAATCACCGCTCTGTACTCTAGGGGGATTAAAATGCCAGTTTACAGCTTTATAGTCGGGATAGGGCAGAGGACAGTAACAGAAGCTGACATAATAGGGATATACAACAAGGCAAAGGACTATCTGAGCAAAGGAGAAGCTCAAAAAGAAAGCGTTTACTGGGGTGTTAGGGAATGATGAGCGCAAAGCCTTTCTTTAGGACCGTTTACGACGTTCCTAGAGAAGAGTATTTTGCCCCTGGACACGGGCTGTGCGCTGGCTGTACCGCGGGAACGATAGTTAAGCTTCTGCTTAAAGTTACAGGTCCCAACACCATAGTGGTAAACGCTACAGGGTGTGTTGAAGTTTCGACAACTCCTTTCCCATACACTTCCTGGAAGGTTCCCTGGATACACGTGGCCTTTGAGAACACAGCCGCTGTGGCTAGCGGAATAGAGTCAGCGATAAAGGCTCTTAAAGCTAAAGGGATCTTGGATCCATCAAAGCGCATCAACATAGTTGCGCTGGCAGGAGACGGAGGGACCTACGACATAGGCCTGCAGGCTTTGAGCGGCATGCTGGAAAGGGGGCACAAGGTGATGTACGTGCTCTACGATAACGAAGCGTACATGAACACAGGGATTCAAAGAAGCGGAGGGACGCCTGCTCTTGCCTGGACAACCACTACCCCCGTGGGGAAAGTATTAAGGGGGAAGCTACAGCAGAAGAAGCCGATAGCTGAAATAGCGGCGGCTCACAAGATACCTTACGTAGCAACCGCAAACCCAGGCTACTTTACCGACATGATGAACAAGTTCAAGAAGGGCCTTGAAGTTAACGGCCCGTCTTTCATACACGTAATTCAGCCATGCACAACCGGGTGGAAGTTTGATCCCAGGTACGGGATAGTCATATCAAGGCTTGCGACTGAAACTGGGCTCTGGATAAACTGGGAGCAGGAAGAGGGACAGTTCAGGGTAACGGTCCCTGTTCCGAGGAGAAAGCACGTGAGGCACTACTTTAAGCTTCAGGGAAGGTTTAGCCACCTAACCGAGGAAGACATAGAAGCGATTCAGAAGGAAGTGGACTTAGAGGTAGAAAGAATTAACAAGATGGTAGGCAGGACTGTTATAGGGCCTGTGGTCGAGTGAATTTTTAGTTAAGCTTAATTTTTATTTTTTATATTTTTTATTTCAGGGCGAGCGGCCGGGCGGGTCACGGGGAGCTCCTGAGGAAGCTCCTCCCTCCGTCCACGGGGTTTGGCGCGGCGACGCGCGGCGGGAGACCGCCGGCTCTGGAACAGAAACGATACCCAACAGAGAGATGGCCGTGATAGCAGCCGAAAGGTTGCTGGAGGACCTCTGGCTAAGGGTTGAAACGGCCAACCCAAACGGAGAAAGGCTGGCTTGGCCTATGAAGCACCCGTGGGCGAGGCCAAGGGAAGCCGCAAAGTCGAATCCCGCCTAAACAGAAGGAGGGCTACGAGCCGCACGCCCCTATTCTGTGTAGGAACCGTTAGGAATTATCCACCTGTCTACGTACCTAGCCCTGTTCTGTATCACTGATATGAGAGATTTAGGCATGTCGTCCATGTAGTAAAACTCGGGGAGGAACTTCAAAAGCTCAAAAGTATAAGCCTTAATTTCTTCAAAGCTGAGCATGTGCTGGGCCGTCAGCCTGCTCTGAGAGTAACCGATGTGCATGTAGGACTTGACTTCAACAAAGTGGGGGTTCCCAACCTTTATAAGTTCTGCAGCCTTAGGCACCTTTTCCCTTTGATCGTTGTAGCCCCTGATCAAGGTTATCCTTATTACTGTCCTAGTATTCATTTCGCTAAGAAGCTTAAGGGACCTCATCCATCTCTCCCAAGCGTCCTTGTACATGGGCCTGTTTATCTTTATGAAGTCTTCTTCATCGTAAGCGTTCATAGAAAGGTATACTTGGGTTGGCAAAGCGTCCTCTTTAATGAGCCTCTCCAGCATTTCAGGTTCTTGTCCGTTTGTTACAAGGAATATGCTCTTTGTGTTTGGCAAGGACTTCAGGTATTTTATCATCTCGGGGAGCTTGGGGTACATTGTGGGCTCCCCTGAAAGGGATATAGAGTAATGGGTTGGGGTTAAAGCATCTTTTAGCCAATCTTTATCTATTCTTGGGTCACCAAAGAAACCGATAAGGAGCTTTTTCCTCTCTTCCGTCAAGCTTTTTATTATATCTTCTGGCTCATCTATCCAGCCCTCGGGCATCTTGAGCATCTTATAGAATTCGTTAGGCCTCCAGCAGTAGATGCACCTGTTTTCACAAAAAACGGCCGTAGGGGTAAACTCCATGCACTGGTGGGTTTGAATCCCGTAAAACTTGTTCTTATAACAGCCAGACTTTTTCCTTATAGCTTCTTTTGTCCAGTGGCAAATCTCAACGGCCGAGTGTCCAAATATACCATAGTGCGCCCTCTTTAAGCTCTCATAGGTCCTCTGATCTAGGGTCAGCCTGCTCTGCATCTAAACTTTAGACCGCAAAGCTTAATATAAACTAACTCATAATTTTGAATTTTTCTGATAAAAAGGTGAAGTTTAAAAGCTAAAAAGTTAAAACCCTAAAAGAATGCCTGTAATACAGATCTACAGGAATAGGCTTGAAAAGCTCCTCCCGAACCACAGCTACAAAGAAATATTAGAATATCTGCCTTACATCGGGGTTGACATAGAGGAAGTTACCGACGATTACGTAAGAATAGAGTACTCGCCGAACAGGCCAGACTTCTCAACGGACTACGGGGTTGCGAAAGCGCTTAGGGGCCTTTTCGGCGACGAGCTGGGCATAGATTTTTGGGAGCCTAAGGAAAGCGGCGAAGCGAAGGTTTATGTGGACAAGGAGGTGAGCTCAGTAAGGCCTTACGTAATGATATTTTTAGCCAGGAACCTATCTTTGGACGACGAAACGATCAGGCAGATAATATCTATGCAGGAAGACCTTCACAACGGGATAGGGAGGGGGAGAAAAAAGCTAGCCATAGGCCTTCACGACTCAAGCGTCGTCAATTTTCCTTTGAAGTACACGCTAGTGGGAAGGGAGCACAGGTTTGTGCCTCTTAACATGGACAAGGAGGTTACCGTGGAGGAGATGCTAAAGGTTACTGAGCAGGGGATAAAGTACGGGGGCCTGATTCAAGGGGATAGATATCCCGCTATATTGGATAGCAAAGGCTTGACCCTCTCTATACCGCCCATAATTAACGGCAACTACACAAGGGTTTCAGAAAAAACAAGAGAGCTCCTCGTCGACATTACGGGAACGGACATAAAGTCCATGAAGCTTGCCGCATCAGTTATATCAGAGACTCTTCACGAAATGGGGGCTGAGATAATAAGCGGAAGGTCGATTTACCCAGATGGCCGCGAGGAGAAAAGCCCAGACGTCTCACCTTTTAAGATGGAGGTAGATAAGAAAACCATAGAAGAGCTTTTGGGCATGAGCCTAACCGTTGAGGAAATAATCGAGTCTTTAAGGAAGAGCAGGCTTGAAGCTGAGGAAAAGAATGGGATGATAGAGGTTACCGTCCCCCACTACAGGGGGGACATACTGCATAAGGTTGATCTTGCAGAAGAAGTCCTGTTGGGCTACGGGCTCTTCAGGGTTTCCCCAGATCTGAACATAAAGTTTTCAGAAGGTAAGCTGCTTAACTCTTCAAAGCTGGACGATGTTGTAAGGAGCGCCCTAGTCGGGCTTGGCTTCGCAGAAGTATTGAACCCCATGCTGGTATCTGAAGAAGAGCTCAAAAATGTACTTGGGGAAGACCTACCTATAATAACAACCGAGTTCTCAAAGAGCTCAGAGCACAACGCCCTCAGACCAAAGCTCTTCCCAAGGTGCCTCAGAGTCCTCTCGTTAAATCAGAACGAGCCCATGCCCAGGAAGATATTTGAGGTTGGGGACGCCGTTTACCTTGAAGAAGGTCAAGCGGTTCAGGAAGAAAAGCTTTGCTTTGCTGAAGAAAAAGACGGGGCTAGCCTGACTGATTCAAAGTCCTACTTGGAAGCCCTGATAAGGTCCTTAGGGCTTGACGCGAGTAAGTTAAGCTTTAGAAGGTCCAGCAAGCGCTACGCGCTAAGGTCCTTCGACGTTTATTATGAGAATAAACTTATAGGGGAAACCTTTGAAGTCCACCCAGCCATCTTAGAGGATTATAAGATAAAAAACCCCGTAATAGTCGCTGAGATCAGCTTAAAAGAGGCTTACAGCTTCGTTCTTGCGTAGCTAACCGCTAATATTTCTATTTCGCCTATTTTATCGTTCTCCATCAGGTAGTTTTCCAGAGGGTCCGTTCCTCCTTCAGCTTCATCCATTTCAATGTCAGCTATTATGGCGTTCAAACCAAAGGCTATAGGCTCAACAGAGTACTTAACAACCTTAAACTTTGTTATGCTGTTAATTATTTCTTCGGGCTTAGTTTCTATATCCTTTGGGAGTATCTTAACCCTGACCAAAACCTTGTTAGGCATTTAGATCACCTTAGGGCCCCTCAAAGCCGCAGTTGTCGCACTTGTATGGCCTGTTAAAAACCCTGCACTTCTCGCACCTCCAAATGGTTACTTTTCCGCAATCGGGGCACAGAAACTTTGTGTACTTTTCGTTAGGAGAGATAGGCTTGTGACAGCTGGTGCACAGAGGCAATCCTTTTTGCGCCAATTCAAAGGAATAGTGATTAGAACGTTTAAAAACGTTTCT
>CAYFJA010000026.1:0-14047 GCA_964343315.1 uncultured Nitrososphaerales archaeon | reverse complement strand
TGCCGGGGGAGGGCTTCGAACCCTCGACCTCCAGATTATGAGTCTGGCGCTCTACCAGCTGAGCTACCCCGGCTCATTATAAGCTTATTGAGGGTCTGCTTATGACCTTTTCGCTTTTTTGTTTATATATAACTTTTTACAACGATAGCTGTGAGGCCTTCGGAGCTAAAGGTCCCTTTATTCTTAGTCTCGCTCCTGCCTGTTATCTACTCTTGGATTTATTCGGGCTTAAGAAGGCCTTTAGTTTTTGCCCTAGCTCTAACATTTGCTTTCTTCTCCCAGCTGCTGATGAACCTTGAGATGGACTTAAAAGATAAGGAGAGAGGGCTAAGGTGCTTTGAGGCTGAGCCATTTTTGAGCGTTGGCCCCTGCTACTCTAAGCTTAGCGCAAAAACGCAGAAGATAATCAGAACCATTTCACTTGCCGCTCTTCTCACAACGGCTTTGCTAGTTTTAGTGATAACTGAAGAGGCGATCTTGATCCTTTTCGGAGCCCTCGGAGTAGCTTTAATGTACGCTTACCTAAACAAGCCCATAGAGCTTTACGTTAGGGGTTTGGGAGAAATCTCTACCTTCTTTGACTTTGGCCCTTTGCTTGTCCTTGGCTCTGAGCTTGCTTTTTCAAGCACAATAACCATGAAAGCGTTAATAGCTTCAATCGGCTTTGGGCTGATAGCTTCCTCAATAAGGTACTCTCACCACCTGCCTGAGGAAAGAGAGGGCTCAATGAGGAAGAAGCTTTTCCCATACGTTCACACCGCCCTTTTAGTGCTCTCTTCGCTCGCTTTGATAAGCCCAGCTAAGGTCTTGATAGGATTAGCGGCATCTATAGCTGCATCTGCTTACGTTATATTCGGAAAGCTTAAGGCCTGGGCGGATATAGCTTATTTAGCTTTATTTTTTGTACTGCTGATTGTTTAGATTATTAAAGATGCGATCAAAGCAACTAGAAGAAAAGCTATCGAGAAGTACATGTGCAGGGCTGTGAAGAAGCCCGTCTGCTGGTCTAGGATCTTCCTGTTTATGCTCCTTGGGTTCATCGCTATCTTGCTGAGCCTGTAGGCCCAAGGCATGGTCAGGTACGAGCCCAATATTGGCCAGTAAGTTTTATTTAGAAGGACCGCGACCGCAAACAGCGCATAGCTTAGCCAGATTAGGCTTAGGTAATATATTCTTGAACCTTCTTCCCCAAGGATTGAAGCCAAGGTCCTAACACCAGCCCTCCTGTCGTCCTCTATGTCCCTCCAGTTGTTTGCGTGCAGGACAGCTACTATAACCATTCCTATTCCTAATGATATAAGGAATGCTGAGAGGTCCGGCCTTGCGCCCATGAGCACCATTGTCCCCAGTATGATCCCAGGGCCAAAGGCCAGCAGGACGCCGAGGTCTCCAAGAGCCACCCACTTCAGCCCAACCTTTGGGATGCCGTAAACAGAGCCTGCAATTGCTCCTAAAATCACATAGGGGATTATCAGCGGCCTGAGAAGGCTCAGGTAAGCCGCTATGCTTATCGATAGAGCCAAAAGGAAAGCCACGTAGTACAGCTGAGCTTTGGGCTTCATCAGGCCGTCGAGTAGGACCCTTGAGCCGGCTGAGCCCATTCCCTGCGGGAGGTCTACGCTCTTCACGTAGTCAAAGTAGTCGCTTAGGGCGTTAAAAGCCCCGTGAACCAATATGATTCCAATTATGCCAAGCAAGAAGAGAAGGGGCGATATCCTTCTCGCTAACAGGACCCCGAGGACCATCGCTGACACGCTCATCTGAAAGCTCCAGGGCCTGAGGGCCCTAACGTAAGCTAGGGGCTTCTTCTCAGTTAGCTCTTCTAGGCTAAAGGATGGGTAGTAAACTTTTGGCTCGTCCCTCATGTCCGTTACCTTTATCTTTTCCGGCACCAGCCTAGCTAGGTAAGCCGTCCCTAGGTTTATGAACAGAATGTCCTGCGGAACTTTAGCTATCAGGATCCCCCTCTCTTTTTCTAAAGATACCGGGTCTCCCAGTATCTCAACCCGTCCTTCGCCCTGAACGAAGAAGTCAGGCCTGTTCCTGTCTATTGCAAAAGAAACCCTTGGGTTTTTCTGAATTGCAGAGAGGGCCCTGCTGTTCTTTTCTATCAGAAAAAGAAAGCCCCTGTCCATAGCATAGTAAACCTTCAAAGCCCAGGGAGAGCCTTCATCGCAAACAGATAAGACCATGGTCTTTGACTTTCTTAAGAACGATATGAGCTCTTTATCGAGCATTAAAAATTGTTTCTTTTTCCCTCTAAAAAGCTTTGCTTTAAATAAAGAGTTTAGCTTTTGGTTTTTTATTAGTTAAAAGATTGCTTTTGCAAATAAAATTTACAAAGCAGATAGCTTTTTGCCTAGACCTTTGACTTTCATCTTAAGCAATAATCGCATTGTTTGCAGAATATTCAAAAATTGTCATTAAAAGCTTATATCATAAAAAATTTATATTATAAACAATGAATTGCAAGAACTGCATTTATTATAAGCCGCACTCTCTGTACGGCTTTGGCTACTGCGAAAAGAAAGGCTCGGTAGTCTTCGGGGATGAGTCCTGCAAGGACGTAATCCCGGCTGTGAGGGAAGACCTCATAAAGGCCATAGAAGCTTACGGCTGGGTCTACTGCTCTGAGTGCAGGAAGGCTTTGTTCAGCGTAGAGGAGCTGGACCAGCACCTTAGCCTCGGGCACACGCTGTTCAACGAGTTTATGGAGGATTTTGTTGCTTCAGAAGAAGCCCCTGGTGCTGATTGATGAAAAGCTTAAACTACATACTGGGAGGACCCCAAGGAGGAGGTCTGGAGACTTCATCAGCTGTGCTCTCCTGGGCCTTCGCGAAGTCCGGCTACGGAATAATATCTGACAGGGAGTATTACTCTAACATAGTAGGGAGGCACAGCTACATACACGCAAGAGTCGACTCTGAGGAGCTTCCGAAGGACCTTCAGTACCCAGTTAAGCTCTTAGGAGCAATGGACGCAGAGAGCGTCTTCACTCACTTCTCAGACCTTGACCAGGGAGCTTACGTTATTTATAACTCTGACCTAACTTCTACAAGGCTCTCTCAAATACCGAGCGTAGAGCCTGAAGTCGCCGAAAGGATACTTGAAAGGCTGAAAAAGCTCAACGTCGACCAGGAGCTTGGGAGCTTAATAAATTACCTAAAGGACTCCGGAGTGCATATAGTTGGCTTGAGCTTCAGGGACCTGCTAACAGAGCTTCAGAAGAAGACAGCTATCGTTGCTTCCCAAGCCTCAAGGTACATATCAACGATAATAATAGGCGCGGCTGCGGCTCTTGCAGGGCTGGACAAAGAAGCTGTAAAGTACGGCTTCGCCAGGAGGTTTAAGGCAGGGGCTGTTCTAGACACCAACTTAGCTTTTTCAGAGCTGATAACCGAAAGGGTTCAATCAAACTTCGGGGCTCCGCTTAAGCTTGATCCTCCTGCAAAGGACTTCGGCAAGATGATGATAGTCAGTGGAAACGACATTGTTGCCATGGGAAAGGTAGTTGGAGGGCTCAGGGTTCAAACATACTACCCGATAACCCCTGCTGCTGACGAGAGCTTCACGCTCGAGGAGCACGAAAGGCTCGGGGACGTTGGCGTAGGCTCCCTCACAGTCTTTCAGACAGAAGATGAGCTTGCAGCCATAAACGCCGCAATAGGCGCTTCTCTGACAGGGGCAAGGGCTGCGGTGGCAACAAGCGGCCCAGGCTTTGACCTTATGGTTGAAGGAATAGGTTGGGCTGGGATGAACGAAGCCCCAGTTGTCATAACCTACTATCAAAGGGGAGGTCCGAGCACAGGACAGCCAACTAGGGGAGGACAGAGCGACCTGCTTTCTACCGTTTTCGCTTCGCACGGAGAGTACCCAAGGATGGTCCTGGCTTCCGGGGACCACGAAGAAGCCTTCTGGGACGCCATAGATGCACTTAACTTCGCTGAGACCTACCAGATACCGGTTGTTCACTTGGTTGACAAGTTTTTGGCGAACACAATAAGAAGCGTGCAGGTGCCGGACGTAACTAAAGCTGTAATAAACAGGGGAAAGATCGTAGATTCTCCAGGAGAAGGCTATAAGAGGTTTAGCTTTGAGTCTCCAGTTTCTCCAAGGGCATTCCTTGGAAAGGCCCTTATGTGGTACACAGGGGACGAGCACAACGAGCTGGGACACATAAGCGAGGAGTCAGAGAACAGGAGGAAGATAATGGAGAAGAGGATGAAGAAGCTTGAGCTTATAGAGCAGGAGGTCCCCGAGGAAAGGAGAGTGTCGGTGTTTGGGGAAGAGAGCCCGGACGTGGTCCTGCTAGGCTGGGGGTTCGTCAAAGGCGCTGCGCTTGGAGCGATAAAGATGCTTAAGGAAGAAGGGATAAAGGCTATGTACGTACACGTCAGAACGTTCATTCCCTACCCGAAGAAGACCTTGCAGCAGATATATTCAAAATACAAAGACGTAATTGTTGACGTAGAGCACAACATAATGGCCCAGGCCGCTCTATTAGCTTCAACGTTTGCAAACGTTGAGGTAAAGAAGCGCATACTTAAGTACACTGGGAGGCCTATTTACTCTAGCGAGCTCAAAGAAGCTGTTAAAAGGGTTATGAAGGGCTCAGAGGTGGAGGTGTTGGAGTATGGTGCTTGAGCTCAAGCCTACAGATTATAAGAGCGACGTCTGGGTTGACTGGTGCCCAGGATGCGGTAACTTTGGTATACTTTCTGCCATGACGCAGGCCTTTTCTGAGCTTAAGCTTGACCCGCGCAGGATAGTTGTCGTATCTGGAATAGGGTGCTCTGGAAAGACCCCTCACTTCCTTAACGCTGAAGGCGTCCACACGCTGCACGGAAGGGCTCTGCCATACGCCGAAGGGATAAAGCTGGCAAACCCTGAGCTTGAAGTGATCGTTAACGCTGGAGACGGGGACCTTTTGGGCATCGGCGCTGGGCACTTTGTTGCTTTAGGAAGAAGGAACCTAGACATAGTTGTGCTCATGCACGACAACACGGTTTACGCATTGACCAAGGGCCAGGCGGCGCCAACCTTAGAAAGAGGGGCTAAGCCAAAGTCCCTCCCGAAGCCAAACATACAGGACGCCGTCAATCCGATAGCTCTGGCCATAGCTTCCGGCTACACTTTCGTAGCAAGGGGCTACTCAGGAAGGGTTAAGCACCTTAAGGAGCTCATAAAGATGGCCATTCAGCACAAGGGCTCCGCGTTCATAGATATCCTACAGCCCTGTGTAACTTACGACAACATCCACACTTATGAGTACTACAACCAGAGGGTTTACGACCTTCAGGAAGCTGGGTACGACCCTGAAGTTAAGGGAGAGCCTGAAGAGAAGATAGCTGAAGCTATAGCTAAGTCATACGAGAGGAGCAACAGGATACCTATAGGGATCTTCTACAGGAACCCGAACGTCCCAACGTTTGAAGAGAGGATAAAGGAGAGGGTCCCGAGCTACCTTGACCTGCCGCCGGCAAAGCAGCTAATAGAGAAGGATGGAAGAACAGTGATCAGCCAGGAGCTTTTTGAGACAATATTCAAGAGCTACATAATTTAACCTCTGATAACTTTCTGCTTTATTTTTTCCCTTTCTTCTAAGGCTGAGCTCTTCACAGTTTCCTTTAGGTCGTCCCAGTAGCTAGGCTCAGCGAGGCTTCCGAAGGCCCTTTCGACGACTTCGTTAACGGCTGGGTGAACGTGCATCATCCCGTATATAGGATAGAAGCTCTGGTCCCCAACGTTCATCATAAGTATGATCTCGTGTATCATGGAGGAAGCGTAAGGCCCAACTATGTGTCCCCCGTATATCTTTGCGCTTTCCCTGTCAACTATCACTTTTACGAAGTGCTCTTCGTCCTTCATAGCGAGGCCCTTTGCTGTGTCCTTGTACATATAGTAGCCAAGCAGGTAGTCACCCTTAACCTCTGATTCCTTGGATCCTACAGACCCAACTTCAGGCTGTGTGAATATGGCGTGAGGCACAGCGTGGAAGTCGGCCTTAATCCTTTTTCCCATGAAAGCGTTGTAGTAAACTATCATGCTCTCGTAGTTTGCCGCGTGCTTGAACATGTGCTTCCCTATGGCGTCCCCGCAGGCCCATATGTTTGGCTTCGTCGTTTCCATGTAATCGTTAACTATGATCCAGCCCTTCTCGTCAGTCTTTACCCCAGTCCTTTCGGGCTTCGTTATGTCTGAGTTGCTCTGCCTTCCCGCAGCTACTATGATCTCGTCGGCTTCAACCTCAAACGTCTTTCCGCTCTCTAAATCTTCTGCAGTTACGACCTTTTTTTCACCAGATTTCCTCACTTCGACAACTTTAGAGCTCGGCAAAACGCTCATGTGCTTGTCTAGGTCTTTTTCAAGCTGATAAGAGATCTCAGGCTCTTCGCCCGGAGCTATTCTGTCCAGCATTTCAAAAACGTAAACCTCGCTCCCCATCATAGCTAGGAAGAAGCCGAACTCCAGGCCTATGAAGCTCCCTCCTATGACCGCCGTCTTCTTGGGAAGCTTCCTCATGGTGAAGAAGTTTTCGTTTGTGTAATAATTTACTTCACTAAGGCCCGGTATGTTTGGGATCAAGGGCCTGGAGCCCGTGCAGAGCAGGATTTTGTCGCCCGTTATTATTTCGTCGCCAACCTTAACCTGATATTCTCCCACAAACTCTCCCGTTGTTTTATACAGAGTTATCCTTGGATCGGACATTAGAGCGTTCTCTATCTGGTATGACTCGCCCATAACTTCATCGTAAGCCCAGCTCATTATCTTTTCAAAGTCCACAGAGCTTACTTTTGCGTCTATCCAGAAATCAGAGGCTCTCTTTATGTTGTGCATTATTTCTGCAGGATATAGGATCATCTTGGAGGGTATGCAGCCCCTCGTCAAGCATATCCCTCCAACGGGCCCGTTCTCGATAACTGCTATGCTTATGTTCCTTCTGTGGGCGAGAAGCTCAGCGTATATGTTGCTTGCTGAGCCCGTCCCAAAAGCTATGACGTCAAAATGCTTCATCAACTTAGCTATAGATTATAAGAAATTTAAGGTTTAGCTAAGCTTGTAAAGCACTTACCGCATTCACATCACGAATCAGTTTACCTGCTGCCTGTCATCCCTTATAGGTCAATACTAAAAATCGGTTTTATTTTTAAAAGATTTTCGCTAAAAAATTTGCGCGTAAAGGGTAGCTAAAATCTTCGGCAATGGCTTATTCCTAAAGCTAACAAGCATAGCTGCAAGGTAGGCAAAAAAAGAAACGTCTGCGCCGAGCTTTTTTAGCCTGTAGTACTGCTTTGCTATATCGTACTGCTTCCAAAAGACATCCCTCCATCTACTCGAAGCTGTCATAGAGTCTTTATGATAATAGTGATAAACAGTTGGTGATTCTGGATCTAAAAGCCTTAATGTTACGAAACCCTTTGAAACGACGTGATAGCCTAAGATCATCTCAAAGCCTAAACCTTTTCTGCTATTTTTATATAGCTCTCCTAAACTTATGTCCTCTATAACCGTTTTTAAGACCGCCATGTTTGAACCGTGCAACAAAACTGAAGGGATGGTCGCTTCTTGATCGTGACAAGGTTTTTTAAAGTTTAAGCCTGAGACGCTTATTCCCCCGCAGTATTCTTTTAATATCTTCAGCGGCCTTCTCCAAAATGTGTCCCTATTTGGTCTTAATAAAATAACTTTTTCTTCTGTTACTCTTCCCAAATCGTCAGTTTTTACGGTCACAACTCTACCAGATGCCCCTCCGAGGTTTTGATACTTATCAAAAACGTTTAGGTACTTTTCAATCCAGCTTTTTTCAGCATATGCATCGTCGTCTATGAACAGCAACAAATCCCCTGTAGCGCTCTTAATTCCTAGATCGTAGGCCTGAACTAGGAAACCCTCGCTTTGATCAATTTCAACGATGTTTAGGTTTCTATATTTATCGATGACATCTTTTGTTTTTTCATCTTTGCCTTTAACTACTACAACAACCTCATCAGGCTTTCTAGTCTGGCTAGCAAGGCTAAATAGCATTCTGTCTAAATAAGACGGCCTCATAAATGTCGGCGTTATAGTGCTAACCTTCATCACTTAGAAAAATATTAATTTAATTTAATTAGCTTTTTATTTGCTTTAGCTCTTGTTAACAATTTTACTTATTGCTTTAACTTCATCTTCAACCATAGCTTCCCAAGTAAACCGTTTTGAATATTCTAATCCTACCCTTGACATCTCCTCCCATTCTCCTGACTTCAAAACCTTTAAAGCTTCATCAGCAAGCGCTTTGTAGTCTAAAGGCTTAACTAGCTTTACCGCCTTCGTATCGTAATTAAACCTTATGCCTGGTATGGCATAAGCGACGGCTGGAGTTCCGCAAGAAAGCGATTCCATGAGCGAAAGAGAGAACGAATCCATTTTGCTTGGATACACTAAAAGTTTAGATCTTGAGAGAGCTTCGTGAGCTTCTTCTTTATTTGCGTTAAAAAGCGTTTCAACAAAATCTAAGCCGTTGGCCGTAAGCTCTTTTTCAACTATCTTTTTCATCTCATCATCTGCAAAACCGATTATGTATGCTTTCTTCAAATGAGTTTTTAACAAGCTTAAAACATTTATAAAATCAAAAATTCCCTTTTCGTATACAACCCTTGAAAAGAACGCAACGTCAACGTCTTTGTTGTTGCTCTTTTTTAAACATCCATCAGTCCCGCTTGGAACGTTAAGCGTTATGAAATTTTTTCTTACCCCAAGAAGATTGAGCTCATACGGTGTGCTTTTAGAGGAGGAGATAAGAGTCCTGTCCTTTGTTGAAAAATCAAAAGCCTTTAGCCTTAAGTATCCTTTAATAGATTTTAAAAACCCATACCCGTAAATTTTTTCATAATTTTCTTTAAATAATTTAAAGCCTTTTCCTTCTTCTATAACCATAGAACCTAAAACAGGAGTTTGCTGAAGAAGCATCGTCCATTTAGCGTTACCGCTTTCAAAGCCAAAAGGGAAGTAGACGTTCTCATGATATAGGAAGAGTAAGTCCGCCCCATAATCTTTAGCGCTTTTTGCTACGTATTTTCCATATTTATAATAACTAAGGATGCTTTTTAACCTCCCCATTGGTTTGAGCATTACTGCCCTTTTTTCTAAATAATCCAAGCTAAATGGATCTATAACTTCTAAGATCCCTTTTAACCGATCATATTTATCAGAAGGAATAAAGAGATAAAAATCCTTAGGGTAGTATCTAAAGGCCCTTATCAGCCTCAGGTTTCCTCCTGTTAACGTATCAGCGTAGCTAAAAACCGCTACCTTCAACTCACATAAGTGAGCTTAAAATATTTTTAACTCTTGCTAACATATACTTTCTCTTGTATTTTTTAAATTCATTAAGCCTAAACTGTTTATACAGAGAATCCGCAAACGCTTCATGAGATAAAGCTGTAACCGCCCTCATAATCTTGAGCTGCTTTGGAATCATTACTTCTGGACCAAGGCTAAAGTGCCTGCTGCCTACGGTCCACTTAACCTTTTTTAAACCTATAAGATAAGCCAAAACTCCTAAAAACGTCTCATCAGTTATGTGCTTTGCTAGGCTTTTAGGAAGAGAAAGCACCGCGGCCTTTAGCCTTTTATAAATTTCTTCATCTATTTTGCTCGAAATGAAAACAGCTTGCTTTGGCCCTATAAAAAATGTTGCCCCAGAGCTGAAGATTGAACCGTTGTAAACCTGATATTCATATAAAGGCCTCTTTACGCCCCCAAACTCGATCTCCCCAACCCTTTCGCTCCTGGGCATTATCCCCTTTGAGCCATTATTCCAATCGTCCCAGTCCATAAAGGTAAGTATCTTTTCGTTGTAACTTTTCAAAAATTCTCTTACGCCTTTGTCCAAAACGTTATCGCTGTCAACTACCAGCAAGGAACCCTCTCTGCTTAAGAAAAAATCTAAAATTGAAATCCAGGTCAGTATGCGGCTGTTCCAGCTCCCGTAATATATTTTGAAATTAAACTTCTCTCTTAAAATTTCTACTTGCCATTCATCGTAGACGTTGTCTATAAAAACAGCTACGTCGTCAGGCTCAGAGTTCTTTACGGACTGCTCAAAGTACTTCTTTAGATCAAAGATTCTATTGTAGGGGAGATAGGTTACTAGCGTTAAGCTTTTCATCTTAAGCCCAGCCCAGCATTTGTAGCATAAATTTCATATAGCAACTTCGGCCATCTTCTCTTTTCCCTTGAATATATAAATCTCTTCCAAAAGCTCCTTAACTTTTTCCTTGTTTTCTTTGGGATCCAAGTTTTTGCCGTTAACGCTGAACTCCTCTATCTTTCCCGATTTAAGGTTTAAGACAAGCTTCATGCCATCCTTAAAGACCGCCTTCCTAGGAGAATCTACCTCTTCTACTCTTTTTCTGTACTTATTCAGATCAACTACGCCAGAAATTTCTTCATGAACCCCATAAGCTTCAGAGAATGTAACTTGACTTCTTAGATCCAAAACCCCTTCCCCTTTGGCCAAGCTTATTATAAGCTTGTAAAGATCCTTAATGTTAAAGTAGCCTTTGACGTAGCCTTTTCTGTTGAGCTCAGCTGGATACTTGATTATCAACGGCACCCTGACTAACTCATCATACAAAAATACTCCGTGGCCAAAGAATCCTTTTTCGTAAAGAGCCTGGCCGTGGTCAGAAGTTATTATTATCAGCGAGCTATCGTATTCACCCTGAGATTTCAAGTAAGAAATAAGCTCCCCTATGTAGCTGTCCAAAAGCTGGGACTCCTCCAAGTAATCTTTCCTTAAGTTTATCAAGTCTTCTTCAGAAAATACAAGATCTCCTACTAGCGCCCTTATAAATACCCTGAAGTTAGCCCCATACTTCTTCAGCAAGCTCATGTAAGGCTCATGAACCTCCATAAAGTTTATGAAAAAGAAAGCCGGCGACTCGAACGAAGAGTTTTTTATAGTTCTCACTATATAATCTCCGTCCTTCCTAAATGGAAATCCTTCTTCATAAAGCCTCTTGAGATAATGCCTATATTTCATATAAAGTCTTGCGATTTCTACGGGATTTTCCCTGAGGCTTAACGTTTTCTTCAGTATTTCTTTCTTTCCTCCCCTAAACTTTTTCGTTATCGGATAAATTACTTCCTGGTTAAGCTTCGAATAAAGGTAATCCGTTATTCCTAAATTGTAAGCCATGTGATTGAACCCCCTGTCAAACCCTGTCCCAGGGCCAACGTAAGAGTTTGCCGTTAAACCTATGGTATTGTAACCGAGCTCCTTTAGAGCTTCAGCCAAAGTTTTCCCGCTATAGCTCTTCATCTTTGCGTGCATTTCCTCCCACTTTTTTGACTCCTGAGTTTCGTGAACTCCGTGCCTTGAAACAAACTGTCCTGTAAAGAAAGATGCGTGAGATGGTATTGTCCAGGAAGAAGGCGCTATAGCATCTAAATACACTTCAGAGTCCTCGCACAGCTTCATCAGATTGGGAGTTTTAACGGCTTGGCTGTAGCACCCAACATAATCTAACCTCATCGTGTCAAGAACGATTAAAAATATGTTAGGCTGATTGTTCAAGCTAATTTTATTAGATGAGTTTTAGTTATAAGCTTTAAGATATTCTGCTGACGAGCCCAGAAAGCTTATTGTAAAAATTTTCTAGGCTGAACTCTTCAACCCTTTCTGGAACTGAATGCTTTTTCCATTCTCTGCTGTCTGACATCAAGCTGGCTATGGCTTCTACAGCCTCATCCTCATCTTGATAACCTTTCCCGTATTTTCCTTCTTGCAATATGTCGCTCCAAGTTCCACCAGACTTATGAGCTACCACAGGAAGCCCTCTGGCCATCGCTTCAGTCACTGCTATTCCCCAGTGCTCGTTTATCATAGCGTGCAGGAACACTTTTGAGCTGTCTTGTTCCTCGTTTATAACGCTTCTGGGCGCATTGGGCAAGAGCTGAACTTTTTCTTTTAAGTTCAGCTTTTCAATTAATTTCATTAAGCCTTCGAAATAGGCCTGCGACGTTTTTGCTCCTACCCCTCCAATGATCTTTAGCTTTACTTCTGGAAGCTCTTTCAAAAGCTTTGGCATCAAGGTTTCAATTACCCAGTGATACCTTTTCTCTTCGCTGAACCTGCCAACCATAACTACCTGATTTTTCCTTTCCTCAAACGGCCTTGGGTTTTTTACGACTTCTACGTTGGGGCTCAGCGGAGGGTTTAAAACAGTGGGCGATCTGTTATAGATGGATTCGACGACCTTTGCCGTCCAGGCGGAGTTAGAAAGCACAAGGTCAGCAGATTCAAATGGGTTTTTCCTTATCACAAGCTTCATCAACTTTATATAGCTCCACCAGTAAACGTTTAAAGGAAATTTTGAGTACCTAACTTTAATCGAAGGGTCTTCGAAAGAGGGATAAGCCTCGAAGGGAAAGTGTATGTACTCTATCAGCTTAAAGCTTCTTTTTGAATCGAGAATTGGGCCGTAGTTTGCGTTATCTATGAAGACTACCTCTGGCTTGTGCTTTTTTATTGCCTTCTTCACTGGATACCAAGTAATTAGCCTAGAGTACAAGCCGAACATGTTTAACTTTATCTTTCCTATTTCTGCGCGATATCTCGTAAGGTCTATCCCAAACCATTCTTTGTATTTAGATGGATCAAAGTAAAATGGAGAAACTAGAACAGGCTCCTTGCCCATCTTTTCAAAAGAATAAGCTGCTGCGGCTACTACAAGCTCCCCTCCTCCTACCCTAGCCCAGTAGTGGTGCGCAACGATTGCTCTTCCCATCCAAGAGTTTATGCTTATTCGAGCTTATTTACTTTTAACATAGAAAAATGATTTTATATCGATTTTCCGATATACTTATAAATGAGTAGTGCAACTATAATATCGGTGAACAGAAAAATGTGGGGAAGAAGGTGCTTTGGTAGAGGGTTCATGGGACCTATAGGAGGACTAGGATGGCCTGGCTCAGCATGGTTTGGAGTTAATCCATGGGGCTTTCCCAGGAGAAGCGGGTGGATAATCTTCAGCGCCCTTGCTACAGGGCCAAAGTCAGAGCAAGAGATTAAGGACTACTTCGCAAAGCTAACAGGGCTGCAGATAAATTACAGCATTCAGCCTTTCTTGGACTATCTGACTTCTCTGGGAATAATAAGGAAGCGCGAAGACGGCAAGTACGAGCTTAGCTACACGCCGTACTGGTGGTTTTAAAAATAAAAGTCAATTCACTAAAATCGGAAATAAAAGCTTAAATTAAATAAAACATATATTTTTTTGAGTTGGAAACTGTCAGAAGGGATAGCTTAAGCCTTGAAGCAAAAGAGCAAATAGCGTTAACTGTAATTAAAGATGCCTTAAGGAGGTTTAACAACGGGGCCATTGTTTGGAGCGCGGGAAAAGACAGCACCGTAGCGTTGCACCTGCTCAAGAGGGCAACTGAAGATGAAGGGCTTGATATGCTTCCCGCTATATTTGTAGATCACGGAGATCACTTTCCCGAAACTTTAAAGATGATAGATGAAGTGAGCAAGGCCTGGAATTTTAGAGTAATCGTAGCAAGAAACGACGACGCCCTTAGCCACATAAGAGACGGTAAAATATACGTGTCAGACTTGAACGAAAGGAACAGAAGAGAAATTGAGAAGGTTGGGTTTAAGGGAGATAGCTTCGAGTACTCTTTAGAAACCGACGTTGGGAACCACATATTAAAAACTGTTCCTCTGTTGATGACAGTCGAAAAGTACCAGCTAGAATATTTAATAATAGGAATAAGGTGGGACGAAAACCCAGCCAGAGCTGTCGAAGTTTTTATCAGCAAAAGGGAAAACCCAGACCACTACAGGGTTCACCCGATACTTCCCTTCACGGAAAGGGATGTTTGGACTTACACATTCAAGTACAACCTCCCGATACACCCAAAGTACAGGGAAGGCTACAGGTCTATAGATGGCGTCAGGGACACAAAGAAGTTTTCAGACAAGCCTGCATGGGAGCAGGACCTCGAGAACACAAAGGAGAGGATGGGGAGGTCTCAGGACAAAGAGAACATGATGGAGAGG
>CAYFJA010000025.1:0-14255 GCA_964343315.1 uncultured Nitrososphaerales archaeon | reverse complement strand
AAGGTATCAAGGATAGACCACGGGTACCACATATTGGATGATCCGATATTAACAAATAAAGTCGTTCAAGAAAAAATTCCTCTTACTACATGTCCTCTCTCAGCCCTTAAGCTTAATCATATAACCCCATTAGAAAGATTTCCAGTAAAGGTTATGCTAAAGCTGGGTATGATACCAACAATAAACTCGGACGATCCGGCATACTTTGGAGGCTATATTAACGAAAACTTCTATGAAACAAGCAAAGCCGTTGGATTAAGTTTAGAAGATATCGTTATTTTATCTAAGAATTCCATCTACGCATCATATATGCCTCAGGATAAGAAAATTGAAATTTACGAACAAATTGACGTTCAATATCAAAATGCGATAAAAAATTTAGATAAGACCTTCTAAAGTTAACTTCTGCCTTAATTCATCTTTTTGCTTTTCGTTTAAAGCTTCTAGCTTGTTATATGGTTCTCCGCATTCAATTTCTCTTATTCTGCAAGCTTCCCTGTATCCAGCGCTGAAGCCATAAGATTTTAAAATTTCTCTCACCCTGTTAATTTTAAGCTGGCTTTCAAATGCTTTATTGTAGTTTTTATCTTTTAATTGCTTAACTATATCCACAACTAACTCTGGAAATGGATTGATGACTAAGGATACTATTCCCTTACCTCCTAACGCGTACGTCACATAAATCATAGAATCGCTCCCAGCTATCAAATCTTTCCCTTTAGGCATAAGTTCAAGAACCTCTTGCGTATGGGAAATATCTCTTGTACTATCCTTATACCCTACAAAATTATCTAGCGAAAGTATCGCAGAAACTTGAGCAGGCGAAAAAATTTGCCCGAGTAATTTTTCATTATATAATATTATAGGAAGTTCGACTTTTTCAGAGACTTTTTTATAGAACAAAAGATAGTTTGAAAGAGAATAGACTGGATGTTGGCTAATTAAGAGATGCGATGCACCGCTATCTTTTGCGTGTTTTGCTAATTCTAAGACTTTTTCTAGTTTATACTCTGTAATGTTTTGTATTATTATTTTATTTTTAGACCTTTCTAATACTTTCTCTAATACTCTCTTTTTCTCATCTAAAGATAAAGGTAAAGCTTCCGCACCTACACCATTTACAAAAAATCCATCGACGCCTTTGGAATTTAGAAATTCAACGGCTTGGCTGAGAGGTTCAAGCCAAAGGTTTCCGTCTTTGTAGGGCACGTAAATCTCTGAGATAGCACCCCAGTCCATGCGTAACTTTTAATAATTCTTAAATATTAACTTTTCAATAGAGGGTTTGTGAAAAAGATACTATATATAACCGAAGCTGGGTTAATAATAGCAGACGAAAAAGGAAATGTCATTTATAAAGAAAAATTCAATAATTATGAGGATTATGAAAGGGCGCTTTCTGGTCAAATTTCTGAAAATGTTGAAAAAGCCTTGTTACAGGGCTCTAGTGAAATAGTAGTCCAAAATGATTCAGTTGGTTCTAAATTGCGTTCGACGAATCCTACATTAAGCATAACCGTAAACCCAAACGTCTTAGACGAATTAGGATTAAATAAGATAGACCTTATGGTTAAGTCGGGCCTAGTTAAGGACGCCCAAGAAGCTTTAGATAAAATCAGGGAATATACCATCTACTTTTCTCAGAGACGCATTCAAGAGCAAGCCGCAAGGCTTGACCAGCACGCGATTCAAATGATTCAAGCTATAGATGAAGTAGATAAAACAATAAACCTATTTTACATGAGGCTAAGAGAATGGTACGGTCTACACTTTCCTGAACTTTATAACGTTATAAATGACCCAGAAACATACGTAAGCATAGTTCATAATTTCCCCGACAGAGACAAAATTGACTATGAGAAGCTTGTAAGCTTAAACGTACCAAAAAAGAAAGCTGAGCTGATCCAGCAGTTAGCAGAAACTTCGAAAGGAGCATCATTTGACGAAGCTATGTCAAAACTCATCGATCAGTTGGCAGAAATCACTCTAAGCCTGATTAAGCTTAGGAAAAACATGGCTAAAGAGTTAGAAAGAATAATGAATAAAATAGCTCCAAACATTACTGCTTTGGTGGGAGCTACTATTGGAGCTAGGCTTTTAAGCAAAGCTGGATCGCTTGAAAAGCTGGCAAAAATGCCCGCAAGCACTATTCAAGTTTTAGGCGCTGAGAAAGCATTATTTAGGGCTTTAAAAACTCATTCTAAGCCGCCGAAGCACGGAATCATCTTCCAGCATAAGCTAATTCATGAAGCCCCCAAAAAGCTGAGGGGTAAGCTCGCTAGGGCCCTAGCCTCAAAGCTAGCCATAGCCGCGAGGATAGACTTCTATAGTGGGACAAAAAATGAGGAGCTAATAAAATCATTCAACGAAAAAGTAGAAGAGATAAGAAAGAAGTTCTTTGAAGAACAAAAGAAAGGGTCGAGCGCAAGTGCCAAGGGTAGAAAAGGCTAACTTTGATAATATATATTGGATAGTTTATGATGATAAAAGACAATTAGCTACTAAAAATTTAGCTCCTGGAGTTTCTGTATATGGCGAAAAGCTAGTTAAAGAAGAAGGGATTGAATACAGAATCTGGGATCCATTCAGAAGTAAGCTCGCCGCCGCAATCATTAAAGGTTTAAAGAACATGCCAATCAAGCCGGCATCTACAGTTTTATACTTAGGTGCGAGCACAGGTACAACAATAAGTCACGTATCCGATATAATTGACGTCAATGGCATAGTCTTCGGAGTTGAGGTCAGCGCAAGGGTAGCCAGAGAGCTTATGGATAGGGTGGTAAGGTTTAGGAAAAACGTCATTCCGATAGTAGAAGACGCTAGGTACCCACAGAGGTACGCTCAAATCATCTTTAAGAAAGTAGATGTTGTGTATTCTGATATTGCTCAGCCTGACGCAACAGAGATTACTTTAGAAAACGCTAAGATGTTTTTACAAAAGGGTGGAAGTATGATCCTCATAGTAAAGGCAAGGAGCATTGACCCTGTACTGCCTACAAATCAGATAGTCGAAAGAGAAGCTAAAAAGGTTGAGAATTCGGGTTTTAAGATTCAAGAGATACTTTATTTGAGTCCTTATGACAAAGAGCACGGTTTCATTTTGGCTAGTTTATAAACGCTTCAAACGATAAATGTTATATTTTGATTTTATTTAAAAATTAACATGCAAAATAACAGCAATAACGAAAAACTCTTGGCTGATATTCTAAAGGCTTTAGCTAATGAAGATAGAATAAAAATACTTAAACTAATAATAAACTCGGACAAACCTCTTCATATCAAGGCTTTAACAGAATTGTTAAAAACTGATTATGCGAACGTTTACAAAAACGTAAAGATTTTAGAGAAGGCTGGCATTTTGGGGGTATTCGTGGTTGGAAGGTCGAGAGTGCCTTATGTTAAGAAGAAAGAAGAGCTAGCAAAATTATTTGATCAAATAGGAAAAATAATTTAACTAAAATGTAAAATTAAAATAACTTATTTTTAAAATATTTATATATAGAAAATTAAATTGTTTTTCATGCAACGGAATAAGTATTTACCTCTGATAGCTGTGTTTGCAGCGGCATCAGGCGCTCTAACTGAGCTTCACGTGATGTTCCCTTTCCCTTTGCTACCTTTTTTAGAGTTCGATATGGCAGAGATACCGGATATGACAGCCTTTTTGCTTTTAGGACCAGAAGCTGGAATAATCGTGGCTCTAATACATTGCTTGCTACTTTATACTTTAGGTGCATTCACAGTCTTTTCCCCATTGATGAAGTTTTTAGCTGAATTCAGCATGTTCGGAGGAATAGCATTAGCAAGAAAATTTACTTCGAATTTTAAAATTATAGGCTTGTCTTCAGTATTTTTCAGGGTTTTTATAATGCTATTTGTGACGTTAGCGCTCTATTATGTTATTATGCCAAATATCTATCTGCCTACGGCTAACCTAGCTATGAGCATCCTTCATATCTCAAACCTACCACCTATAATGATAGCATTATTGTTGGTAGGGCTAACGTCCCTTTTCAACGCAATAGCTGGGGCTATAACTTTTTCTGTTTCCTACGGAATTGCAAAAAGGCTCTCAGCTTCATTCAAAATATTTGACAGCAAATTAGTTTAAAGTTATCATGTATTTTTTAAATAAGCTTTTGTCCTTCTTGGGTGCGCTAATTTCTTTTGTTTCCTTATCGTCTTCAATTACAGAGAATGTCATAATATCTCCTACGTTCCCATCGCAATAAGATGCTAATATTTCTGCTGCTGTATAAATAAGCGAAGGGTTACCTTTTAGCACTCCTACTGGACCCTTACAATTTTTTGGTTTTAGCTTTACGTAAACAGATAAGCTTTCAAGGTAATCGTTTTCCTGTTGATTTCTTCCAACAATAAGCTTTGTATTTTCATCTAGCCTAAAATGCCTTCCTATTTTGAGCAATTGTATGTCTATCATGGTAAAGTTTTTATCATGTTCAAATAGGTCTTTTAGCTTTTTCGCATAGCTCTCATATGTTAATAAACAACCCCCCGTCGCGTTTGGAATATTGTTCAAACCCAGCTTTTTCGCTAATTGTATTTGGGCTTTTCTGCTTCTTCCTTTTATAGCTAAAAGGTCTTCAGGTTTTATTATACCTTCTTTCAAAAGCTCAGTAGGAGGAACATAGAACCCCGAAAGAGGTCTTATAACTCTTCCTTCGAGTCCAGATTCTTTTTCTATTATCTTTATAGCCTTATAAGTTTGGGATTTAGGCCTTTGATTTAAGACCTCACCAGTAACAACTCCTACAGCTCCTTCATCTTCCATTATTTTTTTAGCTAATTTAAAGAAGTATATTCTGCAATCTATACAAGGATTCATGCCTCTTCCATAGCCGTATTTTGGGTTCTTTACAAGCTGCACGTAGTCCATCCCAGCGCTAACTGTTCTTAGCTTTAAGTTTAATTTGTCTAACACTTCCAAGAGAGGACCTATATCTTTACAGCAAGGACCGTTAAACGGGGTAATAATATGAACTGGGATGACTTCAAATCCCATCTTAACCGCTAGCAACATAGCTAGAGTGCTGTCCAGACCTCCAGATACTAATGCGACAACCTTTTTCTTGTTAACGCTCATTAACCAATTAAAAATCTAAAAAAATACGTTAAAAAGTCGATCTAAGATTTTATTGTGTTTTAGAAGCTTCTTCGTTTGATACTATTTCTCCGACCGCATAAGTATTTCCTATTTTTGTTATTTTTACTTGGTAGGTTTGTCCTATTTGTCCATTTGGGACAAATATTACAAAACCGTTAACCTTAGCAACCCCGTCGTTTTTCTTGCTCATTTCTTGAACTGTAAGAGTGTACACCTGTCCTTGTTCTACTGGTTTTGGTCTTAAACCGCTGCCATGGAAACGTTTATTCAAACTATTTCGCCGTGCCCTTTAATTTATTATATTAGTATATAACCTTATTGCAAAATACTACTCACTTAAATTTTCATTTTAAATTAAATGTTTTTATTTTAATCCTTTGTAAGTATTTGTCAATGAAAAGAGAAGACTTTTTTAAAGAAACCGTAAAGCCGATCGAAATAAAACCAAGGAGCATCTCTGAGCTCTTAGAAGCTATGGCTGAAACTTCGTTTCAAGGAAGAAAGCTAGGGGAAGTATATAAAATATGGAAAACAATGCTTGAAGACAAAGATGTAACAATCTTTATGGGCTTTGCCGGTTCTATGTCGACCGCAGGAATGTGGAAAATAGTAGGGCAAATGATCGACGACGGCTTCATAGACGTTTTAGTATCTACAGGGGCAAACATCTCAGAAGACATTTACGCAGGAATGGGTTTCCCTTACGGAAAAGGCTCTCCCTTAGTAGATGATTCTCTATTACTTAAATACAAAATAGATAGATACTACGACGAATGGGCCGATGAGTATAAATACAGAGAAATGGAAAAGCTTCTTTCTGAATTCATAGGATCGCTCGACAAAAAGCACGTTTACTCTACAGCAGAAATGATGTACTTGCTAGGAAAGTATTTAGATGAAAGGGGAATCGATTCAATAGCTACTAGAGCCTATAGGAAGAAGGTTCCAATATTTTCTCCAGCCATCATGGATAGTAGCTATGGAATAGCATCCGTTTTATCTGAAAAGGGCAGAATAATATTAGATCAATTCAAGGACTTTGAGCAGCTTACGAAGATAGCCATGAACTCGGAGGAAACAGCAGTTATCTACATAGGAGGAGGAGTGCCAAAGGATACAATTCAGCTAACCGCTGTCATCAAAGCTCTTTTGCTTGAAAAACAAACCGGGAAAGAAGTAGTAAAGCCTCATAAATACGCAGTTCAAATTACTACCGACTCACCCCAGTGGGGAGGTCTGAGCGGTGCTACGTTTGAAGAAGCTATAAGTTGGGGCAAAATCTCTAAAGAAGGTGGATATGCGATTTGCTATTGCGACGCAACAATAGCCTTACCTATTATAGCCCACGCCATCTATGAAAAGAAGCCTAAAAGAACAAATAAGACCTTTGATTTTATATTTGAAGAAATACAAGACAAAAGTTCCAAATAAAAATATCAATAATTAAAAATTTATATTTTTATTTAGATTAAAAAATTAAATGCACGAAAAAGCTAAGTCTGTAACAGTTATAGGTGCAGGAGTTACTGGTTTGCTAACTGCTATCAATGCTAAGGCAAATGAAGCAGAAGTAACTATATTAGAAAGAAGCTCGTTTCCAAACGGATCAAGCGTAAGAATAGCAGGCGTCCTGCATTCTGGAGCTAGGTTCGCGGGGTTTGACGATGAACTATCTGCTAGGTGTTTTAACGACTGGAGGTGGTGGATGTCTTCCTTAGTTAGCATTAATAAGAAGGTGGGAGGATATTTCATCAAAATAAAAGGCGAGGCAGATGAATATTTTGAAGGCTGGATCAGTTCTTTAGAAAAAATCAAAATACCGCATTCAGAAATAAACTTAAAGCCTTTTGGAGACCTAAACTTAGAAAACTTAGATAGGATTTATTGGACGCCAGAAATACAGGTTGCCTCTAAAGAAGTTGTAAAAGCTCTAATTAATTATGCCCAAAAGATAGGTGTAAACATTATTTATGATTCTGAAATTCTGCAAGCTGTTAAAGAAGGAGACGAATACGCTTTGTTAGTAAAAAACAAGGATAAGCAGTTTAAGGTAAAAGGCAAAGTAGTCTTGGCTGCGGGCTCTGGGCTCCCTGAGCTGGCAAAAATGTTTGAATTGAATTTAAAATACACTCTTTTTCAAGGATCCCACATATTAATAAACGTTGAACTGCCAGCGATAACAGAGATAATACACAAACCAGCAACTTACGATCTCTTCATTCCAGCGGAGCTTGGAACTTATCTTGCGCCAACTTTAGTTCCTTATAATAATTTAAAAGTAACAGAAGATGAATTAAAAGGTATAGCTAACGTTCAGAGATTATTTTATAGGAGCATAGAAGCTTTAGGCGCGTTAACTGCGTCAAGGATCTCCATTTCTGAGCCTTCATCTCAATTAAAAGGAGGGGATTACGTATACTCGAATGATGGGCTAATTGTTCTTTGGTCTAACAACTTTGCATGCGCCCCTAGCGTTGCTAGAAAAGCTGGTGAAATTCTAGGTTATTCGGAAGATGGATTAAGAAAAGTAACCCTATGACCCATAGGATAGAATCAGATTTTTCAGACCCTTTAAAATATGATGAATGGTACGAGCAAAATAGGCAAGTTTACGAAAAAGAGCTGGATTTTGTTAAAAAAATGTTAGACGGGGAAAGCTTTGTTGAAGTTGGGGCAGGGACTGGAAGGTTCGGCGGCGCGCTGGGAGCAATAGCTCTAATAGACGTTTCCCCAAACATGGCAAAATATTCTGCAAAATTGGGCTATCCTAGCGTTTTAGCAGACGCGCATAAGCTTCCATTAAGGGATTCCAGCGTTCAGTCTGTTTTATTCGCTTTTTCTCTTTCCTTTATGGAGGATCCTAAAAAAGCTTTTGAAGAAGCCTTGAGAGTATCTAAGAAAAGCGTATTAATTGTAGACATTGAGTCAAAAAGCTCAAAGAAGTATTCTGAAAGCCTCAAAAATATTTATAAAAATTACGATCCAAATTTTATGAATAAAATAGATTTAAGCAAATTAAAATATGTAAGAAAAACAATCAAGGTAACTTTAGATCGTTTCAAAATTACTTTGGTAAGTTATAAGGTTTATAAAGAATAAATTCTAATTAGCTAATCAAATTGATGGTTGGTCTCATCGGGAAGCCAAATGCAGGTAAATCAACTTTTTTTAACGCCTTAACTCTTCTGAACGCAAAAGTCGCAAACTACCCTTTTACTACTATAACACCCAATGTTGGCATTTCGTGGATAACTACTAACTGCGTCTGCAAAGAACTTGGGGTAAAAGATAATCCTGTTAATTCTAGGTGCGAAGATGGTATTAGATACATTCCAGTCAAGGTAATTGACTTGCCTGGCCTTATTCCGGGAGCTTACCGGGGTGAGGGACTAGGAAACCAGTTCTTAGATTCAGTTATGAGAGCTGACGCGCTTATTCATGTTGTTGATGCTTCAGGTTACACGGATGAGCAAGGACGAACTTTGGACAAACCGCTGCACGATCCCATTAAAGATATTGAATTCATAGAAAAAGAACTCGATTTCTGGATTGCAAACATAATTTTGAAAGATAAACAAAAAATAAACAAAGCATCTAAGCTTGACGAAGTAGTAGAGATAATTTCAACAAGATTAAGCGGCTTAAACATAAGCAAAAACATTGTAAAAGAGATAATACAAGGAAACGAAGAATTGATGAAAAAGAAGTTCATGAATTGGACAGAAGAGGACTTTTACACTTTGGCAAATAAAATTAGAATCTTAAGCAAGCCTATTCTTATAGCTGCTAATAAAATTGACGTGCCTTCTTCTGAGGAAAACTACAAAAGAATAAAAGAAACTGGAAAGCCGGTGATTCCAACTTCTGCTGAAGCAGAACTCTTATTAAGGAAAGCGGCTCAATCGGGCTTTATCAGCTATAAACCAGGGGAATCAAGCTTTAAAATTTTAAAAGAGCTAAATGAACAACAAAAGAAGGCTTTGGAGAAAGTTCAAGAGCTTTTGAGCAAATGGGGCTCTACAGGCGTTCAGCAAGCTTTGAATTACGTTTACTTTAACTTATTAGACATGATAGTAGTTTATCCTGTTGAAGACGAAAATAAATATTCAGATAAAAAAGGTAACGTGCTTCCAGATGCTTACTTGGTTAAAAAAGGAACAACAGCAAAAGAATTAGCATTTATGATACATAGCGAGTTGGGCGAAGGCTTTTTGTTTGCAATAAACGCTAAAAATAAAATGAAAATAGGCGCAGACTATATCCTGAAACATAACGATGTTATAAAAATAGTTAGCGCAACTAAAAGAGCTTAATGCATACAGTTTATAAACTCGCAATTTTATATAAAATTAATAATGAAGATAACAATATCCGATATAAAAGGAGACGTAGGTTCTCTTGCAGGACATGTTAAACCTCATCAAAATCAATTGAAAGCAGCAAATGAAGTTCTGGCCGACGCAGCAGAGAAAAAGATAATACATGATTATTTTGTAACTAGAGTTGGGGACGATATACACCTGCTTATGCTGCATGAACTAGGGGAGGATGCAAAAGAGGTTCATGAAGTTGCGTGGAACGCGCTGAAGTCAGCAGCTGAGGTAGCTGAAAAGCTGGGGCTTTACGCGGCGGGGCAAGATTTGCTGAAAGATGCGTTTAGCGGCAACGTAAAGGGAATGGGTCCAGGAGTAGCTGAAATGAGCTTTGAGCCTAGAAAAGCCGAGCCTATAGTTTTATTTATGGCCGATAAAACAAGCCCGTCTGCCTTTAATCTCCCCTTTTCTAGAATTTACGCCGATCCTTTCACGACATCAGGATTAGTAATTGATCCCAGGCTTCACGATGGATTTATAATACAAGTTTTAGATCAAAAGACCGGGGAAATGTTAGAATTTTCGTTGCCTGAAGAGCTCCACGATTACTTAGCGATAATTGGAGATCTAGTTAGGTACTCAATAAAGAAGGTAATGTCAAAAGATGAAAAACTTGGCGTTGCTGCTGTTGTTTCATCCGAAAGGTTAAGCAAAATAGCAGGAAAATATGTTGGCAAGGATGATCCGGTAGCCTTGGCTAGGGCCCAGTCAGGATTTCCCGCTGTGGGGGAAATCCTACAGCCTTTCATGACTCCTTACCTAGTTCCTGGTTGGATGAGAGGATCTCACGTCGGTCCTCTATACCCTTGCTCAGTAGAAGAAGCGGATCCAACATTTTTTGACGGGCCTCCTAGGATAGTTGCCCTAGGCTTTATGGTAAAAGACAAAAAGATAATCGGGGAGGAAGCAGACCCAAAGCCCGGCAACCATAAGCCTGTGGATTACTTTAAAGGAAAAGAATTTGATTATGCGAGGAACATTGCGGTTCAAATTTCCTTATATATGAGGCAGCATGGGACCTTTATGTTTGAAAGGCTTCCAGAAGAAGAAATGGAGTACACAACGCTAACAGATGTTTTAAAAAGAGTACTAGAGAAAAGAAAAAGCAAAAATTAAAAGAGCTTTAAATCATTTTTTAAACCAATAGCTTCGTCCTTTAAGGAGCTTAGGTCAGGAGCTTTAAGGATGCATGCGTTACCAGCCAGCTTAGTAGAACTTAGGTGACCTAATATAAGCCCAAGCTCTGGTCCCTCAACGCTCAAACCATATATAAAACCCGAAGCAAAAAGGTCCCCCATGCCAATTCCGTCAAAAGCGCGAACTTTTTCCACCTTTAATTTATAATGCGTTTTATCGCTTACCAAATGTAGCGTTCTGTTTTCAAATAATATTAAGTTTTTGACACCCTTCCGTAGAAGAAAATTTATCCCATCAAAAGCATTACCGGTATTGGTTAAAAAATAAAGCTCTTTTAGGTTCGCTTTTAGGTAATCTATATATTCAAAATATTTGGAAAGCTCTGCGTTAAAAAATAGCTCGACCTTTCCTGTTTTCCTCTTTCTTATAAAACCCTGGGGATCGAGGTAAACTACCCCGCCTTTTTCTTTTGCTTTTTTTATAAAATCTAAACGAATTTCATTGCTAACGCCGTTGAATATATAATAATTTGATTCTGGGAAATCTTCAATAAATAAAGGGCTTCCTAGCTTCATTATTTTTAATTTTTTCTTTTTTACGCCTATAAGCTCAAAAGAGTCAACCGTTCTGTTTTGTTTTCCTAAAACCTTTATCCCCTTGCTCTTTAGGTATTTTATTAAATACTGATGAGCTTTACCATAATTTCCCAATATTTGCACATTCAAATTTTTTATTTTTCTTAAAGATAGGGATTCGTAAGTTGGCGGGCCCCCTATGCATCTATAACTTAAACCCCTTACTTTTATGAGGTCTACCGTAAAGTTTCCCAATAGTGTAACGCTTTGCATAAAGTAAAAATTAATTACATGCTATAATACCTTTATTGTATGCCTGTAATTGAACCGGGTGATAGAATTGAGATCATAGGAATAAAGGGGATACCTGATGTTAAACCGGGGGATGATATAGCACAGCTGATCTATGAAGCCTGTGAAAGAAACAAGATAAACGTCGAGAACGGTGATATTTTTGTGATTGCTTCAAAGATTGTTGCAAAGGCTGAAGGAAGGCTTATTAAGCTTTCAGAAATCGTACCTTCGGTCTTTTCCATAAGGGCTTCTAAGATAGTAAAAAAAGATCCCAGGGAAGTTGAGGCCATACTGAGCGCTTCTAGGAGAATAATAAGGATGAGGAGAGGGATATTTTTAGCCGAAACGGAGTTTGGGGTTGTAGCAGCCAATGCGGGAATAGACAAAAGCAACGTTGGTAACGATGATTACATTTTGTTGCTTCCTAAAGACCCTGATAGATCTGCTAGAAAAATAAGGAAGAAGCTCGAAAAGCTCTTCAACAAAAAATTGGCCGTAATAATAAGCGATACGTATGGGAGAACTTGGAGGGAGGGTCAGGTTGATATGGCTATAGGAGCCAGCGGCATTAACGTTTTTAGGGATTACAGAGGTTCTCCTGATATGTATAACAGAACTTTAAAAGTTACCTTGATAGCTCAAGCAGACGAGCTGGCGTCCGCCGCTGAATTGGTCATGGGGAAGAGTAAGGGTGTTCCGGTTGCTATAATCAAAAATTATATATATGATCCAACTGATGTACCAGCAAGAAGGCTAAACAGGAAAGATTCTAAGGACCTGTACCGTTAACTATAGCCTTCTTCTTTTGGTTCTTGTACATCTCTATAAGCTCGGTCACCGTAGTTGCGTCCTCAGGAGCTTTGTCATCTCTTATTCTTCCTGTGAACCTGGGGAACCTTAAAGCCAATCCCGCTCCTTCCTTGATAACACCAAAGGCTGCTGTGTGAACCGGGCTAAGCGTAATTTCTTGCGCCTGAACCTCAATTACAATTTTAGGCTCAAACCATACATCCGCTTCTAATTTTGATGAAACCCTAGCATGCCTATGCGGAATTATGTATGGGTTCAAAATTTTTGGGAAGTTTTTAAGGTCTTCGTCGGTGAAACCGGCGCCGACTTTTGTTACTGTATAGAACGTGTCTGTATCCTTGTCGTATACCGCAACTAATAACGTCCCATAAGTTCCTGCCCTCCTTCCTCTTCCATAAAAGGCCCCTACCACAACTAAATCCAAAGTGTCAGCCAACTCCCCTTGGTAGTCTCTCTTTAGCTTGATCCAAGAGAAGCCCCTTGCTCCAGCCCTATAGATAGACAACGGATCTTTAAGAACTAAGCCTTCACATCCATCTGTTATGGCCTGTTCCATGAAGCTTTCTATTTCCTTTGGGTTTGTGCTTTCTATGTACGTAGCGAACTGAACCCTATCATCTTTTTTTACTGTATCCCATAGGATCTTTCTTCTTTCTACCAATGGTAAGTCAACCAGCTGTTTTCCGTCGACATACATTATATCAAAAAGGAAAAGAGAAACAGGGTACATCTTCATAGCTTCTTCTATCCCATACTTTCTTCTTCTATGCATGAGCTCCTGGAAAGGATAAAACTCACCTGTGTCTGGATCTACAGCCACAGCCTCACCTTCTACAATGGCTTCGTTTGCCGAAATGTTCTTCAGGGCAAGCTCTACAATATCAGGGTAATGAAGCGTTATGTTTTCTAACCTCCTTGAGTAAAGCACAACGTTGTTTCCGCTTTTATGTATCTGAACCCTTTCTCCGTCATACTTGTATTCGGCTATGCACCCGTTTTTCATATATTCAAGGGCCTCTTCAGCTGTAGGAACCCTTTCAGCTAGCATCGGTCTTATGGGTCTTCCAACTTTGATGCCTATCTTTTTAACTTCATCTATTCCTTTTGTTGCTAATGTAGATGCTACAAGCCCAAGGTCTCCAGATAAGTTGTAAGCCTTTTCGAGAATTTCCCTCCAATCTTTAGAGCCAGCATATGCCAAGGCTAAAGCATCCAAAACTGTATAATCTGCAACTCCAAGCCTTAAAGTTCCTAACACTATCTTAACGAGGTATTTAGCTTCGTCAGGATCAGCGTCATTTAAAAGACTCATGAAGTAAGCAAGCTTCATATCTTGAGATCCTTTGCCCGTAGTCTTAGCTATCTTTTCAAGCGTTGTATAAACCCTATTGATGGTTAAGGGTTGGGTAAAAAATGTCATTTGCCTTTTATTCTGAACTACTTCCTTGGCCACTTCGCCGAGATCCCCTACTTTTTTGTAGTCTTCTTCTATCTTTTCCTCGCTTCTACCAGAATATTTGCTCAAAGCCTTAATCACAGTTTTTTCAGCAACACCAAGCTCAACGCCCATATAATCAGGATAGACTTTACCTTGTGTGAGATAAATTACCTTATCGATCTCATTTGGTTTAACTGAAGAAAAAAGGTGGGCTAATATGGATGTGAGCTCTGTTCTTTTTGTTGTATCTTCCATTTGAATAAAGTGATCTACTACAACCCTGAATAACGTCTCTTCCATAGCATTAATTTCTACTAGGAAAAATATAAACATGTCATTAATTAAAATTTGTTTCAATTACCGGTTTGTTTATTGGTAAAGCTTTTAAAAAGAGCTTTTAATATAAATTATGAATTAAGCCGGGGTCCCCTAACCTGGTATGGGGCAGGCCTGCTAAGTCTGTGGGCGTTAAGCCCGTGCGGGTTCAAATCCCGCCCCCGGCG
>CAYFJA010000024.1:0-16136 GCA_964343315.1 uncultured Nitrososphaerales archaeon | reverse complement strand
TAAGCCTCGGGCGGGATTTGAACCCGCGACCTTCCGCTTACGAGGCGGACGCTCTGCCGGCTGAGCTACCGAGGCTTATTAATCTTTTGTTGAGGCTTTTTATAAACTTTGATCGCAGATTATTTGAGACGCTAGTTATCATACAGATTTAATAAAGGGAAATCATATTATAGACCTTAGTGAAATCATAGCCCTTAGGCAATGGTATAGTTTTTTAATGCACATCAATAAACAGGGGTTTATCATTTGTAAGCTACGAAAAGTTAAATAAGGCTTAAATATCACTAATTGATTGGCGATTAATTAGATGTCTTCTAAGATAGATGTGCTTAAAAATAAATACGTACCTAAGCATATTATCTTATCTAAAGAAGAAGTAGATGAGCTTTTGAAGAAATATCACGCAAGGCTTGAACAGCTGCCTAAGATAAGGGCTTCTGATCCAGTTATTAGAGCTATAGGCGCAAAGCCGGGAGACGTTGTTAAGATCATTAGAGAGAGTCAGACCGCAGGGGTTACTGAATATTATAGGCTGGTGGTTGAAGAATGAAGTCTGTATTTGAGAAAAGATGGGCAATTATAAAGAACATTTTGGAGACAGAAGGGATAGCCAGACAACACCTCAACTCTTATAATCAGTTCATTAAGAAAGGAATGCAAAGCATAGTAAATGAAGTGGGAGAGGTTGAGATTGAATCAGCGGCAGGAAAGTACAAGATCAAGTTAGGGAAGATTGAGATAGGCAAACCAAGAGTTGTTGAACACGACGGCTCTGAAAACTTTATCAAGCCGATGGAAGCAAGGCTCAGGAACTTAACCTATGCGGCCCCAGTTTACCTTGAAATGCAGATAGTGGATTCCGATCCTTCGATAAGCAGGCCATTTAAAGTTCACATAGGAAACCTTCCAGTTATGGTCAAATCTGATATTTGCGTCCTTCACGGGCTAAGCGAAAAGGAACTGATCGATGTTGGCGAAGATCCAAACGATCCCGGAGGGTATTTTATAATCAATGGGAGCGAAAGGATAATCATAGGCTTAGAAGACATATCTCCAAACAAAATATTGGTTGAAAAAGAAAAGAGCGGAACATCTACAATTTACAGGGCCGTAGTTCACTCATCGATAGTGGGCTTTAGGTCAAAGGTTGAAATGGTAATCAAAAGCGACAACATAATTTACGTAAAGGTCCCAATACTTCCTACAGAAATATCCTTTGCCGTCTTGATGAAGGCTTTAGGCGTGGTAAAAGATGTAGATATCGCGAACGCCGTCTCAACTAGGGAAGACATTCAGGAGGAGCTGGTCCCAACGCTGGAAAAAGTTGAAGTTAAAACTCAGGACGAAGCAATTATGTACATAGGCAACAGGCTTGCGCACGGTCAGGCTGAAGAGATAAGGTATAAGAGGGCAGAGCAGCTGTTAGACGCATACCTTTTGCCTCACCTCGGGAGAGATCCAAAGAACAGGTACGACAAGGCCATGTTCTTGGCTGAGATGGCGAACAAGCTTATACAGCTAAAGCTCGGTTATATTCTTCCAGACGACAGAGATCATTACGGTAACAAAGTAATTAAGTTCGCAGGGGAGCAGCTAGCCGACATATTTAGAACTTCTTTCAGGAATTTGATAAGGGACATGAAGTACCAGCTAGATAGAGCAGGAACAAAGAAAGGACCAAACATAGTAGCGGCTGTAATTAGGCCAGGAATAATAACTGACAAAATAACAAACGCAATAGCAACAGGTAATTGGGGAAGGGGAAGGGTAGGTATAACTCAACTGTTAGACAGAACTAACAGGTTATCAACCATAAGCCACTTGAGGAGGATACAGTCTCCCTTAAGCAGAACGCAGCCAAACTTTGAAGCTAGAGAGCTACATGGAACGCAATTTGGCCGCATATGTCCAGTTGAAACTCCAGAAGGAAGCAACTGCGGGTTGGTTAAGAACTTGGCTCTGTCGGCAGTAATTTCAGTAGCGCACGACTTTGAGCCTCTAAAGGAAAAGATTCTTCCGACTTTAACTGGAAAGGGAGACAAGGTCTTCTTAGACGGTAGGTTCTTGGGCTATACTGACGTAGAAAAGACAGCAAAAAGGTTAAGACAGATGAGGAGAAACGGGGAGCTTCCCTACGACATTAGCATTTACGTGTATTATCCCGCTGATCCGAGAGGAGAAAAGAGGCTTTTCATAAGCGCAAACGCAGGCAGAGTTTTAAGGCCCTTGATAGTTGTGGAGAAAGGAAAGCCTAAGTTAACTGACGAACATATCGATAAGGTAGAAAACGGCGAGCTGACTTGGAAAGACCTTGTCAGGATGGGGATCATAGAGCTGTTAGATGCAGATGAAGAGGACAACATGCTAGTAGCGGTGGATGAATATCACATAACCCCAGAAACTACTCACATGGAAATCTACCCGCCCGCAATGCTGGGCGCTGTAGCTTCAATAATTCCATACATAGAGTACAACCAGTCCCCAAGGAACACATACGAAGCGGCCATGGCTAAGCAAGCTTTAGGGTTCAGCGTAGCAAACATAAATCAAACGCTTTACGTTAGGGGGCATCTGCTTGAGTACCCTCAAAAACCCCTCGTTACTACAAAGGCTTTTAAGCTCTTGAACTTGGATGAATCGCCCATTGGGTTTAACGCGATAGTTGCCGTAATAAGCTTTGAAGGTTATAACATTGAAGACGCAATAGTGATAAACAGGGCTAGCATCGAAAGGGGATTAGGGAGGTCGTTCTTCTATAGGGTTTATGAGGCTGAAGCTCAGCAATACTTGGGAGGCTTAAGGGATAAATTTGAAATACCTCAGCCAGAAGGTAACGTCAGAGGATACAAAGGAGAAAAGTACTACAGGAACCTTCAAGCAGACGGCGTTACTTATCCCGGGGCCGAGGTTAAAGGAGGGGACGTTTTGATCGCTAGGTTGAGCCCGCCTAGGTTCAGCGAAGAGTACAAGGGAATTGAAATTAAAGGTCTTTACATGAGGGACACTTCAGTATCTATGCGTCCAAGCGAAACTGGGGTTGTTGACACAGTAGTTATGTCTGAAACGGTAGAAGGTAACAGAATTTATAAGGTTAGGGTGAGAGATCACAGGATACCTGAGCTAGGGGACAAGTTCGCGTCAAGACACGGGCAGAAGGGGGTCATAGGAATGATAGTTGATCCTGAAGACATGCCCTACACTGAAGATGGAGTTATACCTGACATAATTATCAATCCTCACGCTTTCCCATCTAGGATGACCGTTGGGCAGTTCCTTGAATCTATTGCAGGAAAAGCTGCCGCGCTGAGGGGCAAAGAGGTTGACGGGACCCCGTTCGAAGGGGAAAGCGTTAAAGACCTAGGGGAGATCTTAAAGCAGTACGGATTCTCCCCAACAGGAAAAGAGGTTATGTACGATGGCGTTACAGGTAAAAAGTTTGAAGCCCAAATCTTCATAGGAGTTGTTTATTATCAGAAGCTGCACCACATGGTTGCTGACAAGATCCACGCAAGGGCCAGAGGGCAGGTTCAAATGCTCACAAGACAGCCTACTGAAGGAAGGTCCAGGGGCGGAGGCTTAAGGTTTGGGGAGATGGAAAGGGACTGCCTAGTTGCTTACGGAGCGTCTATGGTATTGAAGGATAGGCTTCTTGAGGAATCCGATAAAACAACTATTTATGTTTGCACGAAGTGCGGCCTTCTTGCTCATTATAACGCAAAGACAAAGAAGCTTGAATGTCCGCAGGACGGTTCAGACGTAAAGATCGTTCCTGTAAACGTGGCATATGCTTTTAAGCTGCTTTTGCAAGAGATAATGAGTCTTGGGATTGCGCCTAGGATTATGGTTAAGGAGGAGGTGTGAATATGAGCGAGAACGTTTTGTTAAATAAGATAGGCGCCATCAAGTTCGCCCTAATGTCACCCGCAGAAATAAGAAAGTATGCGGTAGTCGAGATAACAGTGCCTGAAACGTACGATGAAGACGGGATGCCAGTTCAGGGAGGCTTGATGGATAACCGCTTAGGGGTCCTTGAGCCAGGGCAAAAGTGCGGGACATGCGGAAACACCGCTTCTAACTGTCCTGGACACTTCGGTTACATAGAGCTGGCAGAGCCTGTTTTGCACATAGCTTTTGTAGATGACATATACAAGTTGATGATAACTACTTGCCGCAAGTGCGGCAGGCTCCTCCTTCCAGACGACGAGATTGAGTACTATAGGAAACAGCTCAAGGAGTCTCAGAACAACCCAATAGTTCTTCAAAAGGTAACCAAAGAAATAATTGCTAAAGCTAAGAAGACTAAGATCTGTCCCCACTGTTCGGCTAAAAAGCTGGAGATTGAATTTACAAAGCCCCACACGTTCCACGAGATATCGGAAGACGGGGCTCCTGTAAGGCTGTTGCCTTCGCAAATCAGGGAGTGGTTTGAAAGGATCCCCGATTCAGACGTGGAAGTCTTGGGTTACGATCCTAAGTCTGCAAGGCCGGAGTGGATGATCCTTCAGGTCCTCCCAGTCCCACCTGTAACAGTAAGGCCGAGCATAATATTGGAGAACGGAACTAGATCAGAGGACGATTTGACACACAAGTTGGTTGACGTTCTGAGGGTAAACCAAAGAGTAGCTGAGTCCAAAGAATCAGGCGCTCCTCCGTTAATAATTCAGGACTTAGCAGACCTGTTGCAGTATCACGTTACAACCTACTTTGACAACGAAGTTTCTGGAATACCTCAGGCCCACCACAGGTCCGGCAGGCCTCTGAGAACCCTCGCACAGAGGCTTAAAGGAAAGGAAGGGAGGTTCAGAGGAAACCTTTCTGGAAAAAGGGTTGACTTCTCTAGCAGGACCGTAATTTCGCCAGACCCCAACTTAGATCTAAACGAAGTTGGAGTTCCGTATGAAGTGGCTAAAAGGCTAACAGTTCCGGAAAGGGTCACTCCATGGAACATAGAATTTTTAAAGGAGCTTGTTAAGAACGGTCCGGACAAATATCCAGGAGCAAACTACGTAATTAGGCCTGATGGGATAAAGATTAGGTTAGATTATGTGCAGGACAGGGAAGCTTTAGCTAATTCGTTGACTTACGATTACATAGTAGAGAGGCACCTAATGGACGGAGACGTTGTCCTGTTTAACAGACAGCCATCTTTGCACAGGATGTCGATAATGGCCCACTTTGTTAAGGTTTTGCCTGGAAGGACTTTCAGGCTGCACCCAGCAGTCTGTCCGCCGTACAACGCTGACTTTGACGGAGACGAGATGAACCTTCACGTACCACAGAACCTTGAAGCGCAGGCAGAAGCTATGCACTTAATGGCCGTCCAAAACCAGATAATTACCCCGAGGTACGGAGCGCCCATAATGGGAGCTATAAGGGATTATATAACTGGAGCTTTCCTGCTAACAAAGGACGACACAAAGTTGTCTAGACAAGAAATGATGAACTTAGCTTATGTTGGAAACTACAAAGGCGAGATACCAAACAAAGACACCTTTACAGGAAAAGACCTAGTTTCGCTTTTCTTGCCAAAGGACTTTAACTTTGTTGGATCATCAAAGTGGGCTGGAAGCGGAAAGAACGACATATTGATAAAGAACGGCCAGTTCATTTCTGGAGTATTAGACAAGGCCTCTCTAGGAGCTGAAGAACCGGACAGCATGCTGCACAGGATCACGAAAGACTACGGTCCGGAGACAGCAAGGAAGCTGCTAAACTCCTTATTAAAGATATTCGTTGAATATTTAACAAGAAGGGGCTTCTCATACGGTTACGACGAGCTTGAAATACCAGAAAACATAAAGAGACAGCTGAAAGAAATAGTTAAGGAAGCTTACGACAACGTCCTCAACTACATTAACCTGTACAGAGAAAACAAGCTTCCAATACTTAAAGGAGTTAAGCCAGAAGATATGCTTGAAAACTACATAATGAACGAGCTAAGCAAGGCGAGGGACAAAGCCGCAAGGATAGTTGAAAAGGTCATTCCAGAAACAAACAGCGGGTACATAATGGCCAGGACTGGAGCTAGGGGAAGCTCATTAAACCTCGGCCAGATGATGGCTATGCTAGGACAGCAAAGCATTAGAGGAAAGAGGATCACGAGGGGATACACGCTTAGGGCTTTAAGCCACTTCAAGAAGGGAGACATAACGCCTGAAGCCACAGGCTTCGTCAGCAGCAGCTTTAGGGATGGGCTGAACGTACTAGAGTTCGTCTTCCACTCAATGGCTGGTAGAGAAGGGCTAGTTGATACCGCTGTTAGGACGCAGCAGAGCGGTTATCTGCAAAGGAGGCTTATTAACGCTCTGGAGCACCTTAGGGTTGAATACGACCTAACTGTAAGAGATCCAGAAGGAGGCATAATTCAGTTCAAATACGGTGAGGACGGAGTTGACGTTTCAAAGAGCGACCACGGGCTGGCCGTAAACGTTAAGAGGCTTGTTGAAATAATAAAGACTTCGGACAGCGGAAGTCCTGCTTCTAAAGAGTTCATAATGGCGGAAATTGAGAAAGTGAAAGATCAACTTAATCCAAAGCTCGTTAAGGACTTAGAAGAAGCTTTGCTGAACTCTGGCTTGAGCGAAAAGGCAGTGGTAGAGGTCTGCAGAAAAACCGTTGAGAAATACAAGTCGAGCTTGGTTGAGCCAGGAGAGGCGGTAGGAGTTGTAGCAGCGCAGTCGGTGGGAGAGCCAGGCACTCAGATGACGCTGAGAACATTCCACTTTGCTGGAGTCAGAGAGAGGGACGTTACTTTAGGCTTACCTAGGCTTATAGAGCTTCTAGACGCACGCAAAGAGCCAACAACGCCCGTTATGGAGATCTACTTGGACGAGGAGTACAGGAAATCCTCTGAAAAGGCTCAGGAAGTAGCTAGATCTATAATATTCACTAAGCTTGAAAACGTAATCACCGACGTTGCAGTGGAGCCGGCTGAGGGAGTAATCATATTTACTTTATCGCCGCAAAGACTAAAGGACCGCGGCATAACGTTGGATGACGTAATAAAGGCGATCGGAGAAGGCAGAAGAAAGATTGAAGCAAAAGACAACCAGTTAGTGGTTTACGCCAACACATACGACCTAAACAGCCTCCAGAACATAAAGAAGAAGCTGCTGAACACCAGAATAAGCGGAGTGCCGGGAATAACTAACGCGTCCGTAGTAAACAAGGACGGGGAATGGATGATAGAAACAAGCGGCTCTAACTTAGCCAAAGTATTAGCTCTTCCGCACGTTGATCCAACAAGGACCATATCGAACAACATTCATGAAGTCGCTAACGTTTTAGGGATTGAGGCCGCAAGGAACGTTTTGATAAAAGAAATAATGGAGGTCCTTAACGAGCAAGGTTTAGAAGTGGACTACAGGCACATAATACTAATAGCTGACATAATGACAAGCAGGGGAATAGTTTTGCCTGTAGGAAGGCACGGAATTGTGGGATTCAAGACAAGCGTTTTGGCAAAGGCTGCTTTTGAAATAACTGTGCCAACGATAGCAGAAGCAGCCGCAAGAGGCCTTTCTGACGAAATGCTAGGAGTAACAGAAAACGTTATAGTTGGGTCCACGATACCTGTAGGCACAGGAATGGTCCAGATATTTATGTAGGTGAACAAAATGGGGATGGAAGAGCTGTTAAAGGTAATTGGGCAGGAGAAAAAGGTTTGGTTAGGGCTTAAAGAAGTCAAGAAAGACTTAAAAGGAATGAAACTAATCATCATTTCCAAAGACTTGACCGAGGAAGAAAAAGCTGCTTTGTCTCAATCTGACGCGAAAGTATTGGTGTTTAACGGAACGCCTTATGAGCTAGGTAAGGCTATAGGAAGAGGGCACCCAGTTAAGGCTTTAGGCCTTAAGAGCCTCAGCGAAAGGGTCATGGCTGAGCTCGAAAAGGTGAAGTAAGGTTGTCCGAAATAAAGTATACCAACGAAGAACTAAATCTGATGAAGCTCTTCTCAACAATTTCTGGGGTAGACCCAATAGACCTTATCAAGGACGATAAGTACAACAGAATAATAATAGTAGTGAAAAAGGACGACGTGGGAAAGGCTGTCGGAAAAGAAGGGAGCAACGTCATGTATTTAAAAAAGACCATAAAGAGAGACGTTGTAATAGTTGGTTACAGCGAAGACTTGACTGAGTTTGTTAAGGGAATGATAGGCAACAGCACAAACGTAACAATCAAAGAGATAACTTCCCCTAACGGGTTGAAAACAGTTATAATTCAGGCGCCTCCAGAACAAAAGGGACTTATATTTGGCGCAAAAGGGCAAAACATAGAAAAAATTAAGTTATTGCTTAAGCGTTACTTTGATGTTAGCCAAGTGAAGGTGGTTTAAAATGGGAGAAGGGAAGTCGCCTTTAGGGGAGTTCGGAGCGAGAGGGTTAAGGAAGAAAAGACAGAAGTTTAGGTGGTCCGATAAATACTATAAAAGGAGGATGCTGAGGCTGGACATAAAGGCTGATCCTCTTGAAGGAGCGCCGATGGCTAGGGGAATAGTCATCGAGAAGGTTGGCATTGAGTCCAAGCAGCCAAACTCAGCGGTAAGAAAGTGCGTAAGGGTTCAGCTTATAAAGAACGGAAAGCAAATAACTGCCTTCCTGCCAGGAGACGGAGCGCTAAACTATGTTGACGAGCACGACGAAGTAATAGTTGAAGGTATAGGGGGATCACAGGGAAGGTCCATGGGAGACATTCCTGGAGTAAGGTGGAAGGTAGTAAAAGTTAATGGAGTGCCGCTTAAGCTTTTGGTTTTAGGGAAGAGGGAGAAGCCTAAGAGATGAGCGAAAAAGTTTTGCTTTTTGATAAATGGGACTTTTCAGAAGTTAAAGTTAACGATATAAGCTTAAAGCAAGTCATCAATCTTTCGCCCGTTTATTATCCCCATTCATTTGGAAGGCACGCCAAGAAGAGGTTCGGAAAAGAAAAGGTCAACATTGTGGAAAGGCTTGTTAACAACATGATGCACTACGGAAAGATATGGGCTAAGAACACAGGAAGAATGGCTGGCAAAAAGCAAAAAGCGATAAACATAGTCAAGTCAGCCTTTGAGATAATATACTTAAGAACAAAAAAGAACCCTATTCAGGTTCTGGTTGACGCCGTAATAAACGCGGGGCCCAACGAAGACACTACAAGGATAAGCTACGGTGGTGTGGTATACCACGTGTCGGTCGATGTATCTCCAAACAGAAGGTTGGATTTGGCTTTGAGGTTCATAACCCAAGGGGCTAGGCTTGCTTCATGGAAGACAGGCAAACCAATAGAAGAGTCCTTGGCTGAGGAGCTTATACTTGCTGCAAACAACGACCCGAACTCTTATGCTATCAGGAAGAAACAGGAGCAAGAAAAGATGGCAGCTGCTTCTAGGTAATAAAAATGGAAAAAATCGTTCTTGACACAAGCGTAATAATTAATGGCTTTGTTTCGAAGTTAATTGAAAAGGGAGAAATCAAAGACGCCACTATAATAGTTCCCAGAGCTGTAATAGGGGAGCTTCAAAACCAAGCCGCAAAAAACTTAGAGATTGGGTTTAGGGGTCTAGAAGAGCTAAAGAAGATAAGGGAGCTGAGCGAAAAGAGCAACATAAAGTACGTGGTCAAAGGAAGCCTCCCTTCGCTTGAAGACATAAAGCTTGCCCACTCCGGCAGGATAGATTACTTGATCCTTGATCTGGCAAAGAAGAACAAGGCGACTCTTTACACGTCCGACTATGTGCTTCATTTGGTTGCTCAGGCTGAGGGAGTAAACTCAAAACACTTAGTTCCGCCTGAAGAAAAGAAGCCGATGAAGATAGAAGAGTTTTTAAAGGAGGACGTGATGAGCGTCCACCTAAAGGAGGGTGTTCCTCCGTACGTAAAGAGAGGAAAGCCGGGCAACTTTGTCCTAGAAGCGGTGTCAGATAAGCCTCTGAGCGCTCAAGAAATCGAACAGATAATATCTGAGATAAACGAAAGGGCTAGGCTAGAGCCTAATTCGTTTGTTGAAATGAAGGTTGGAGGAGCCACTGTGATTCAACTGGGAAACTACAGGATAACTATAGCAAGGCCTCCTTTCTCAGATGGCTTAGAAGTAACTTTGGTGAGGCCAATAATTAAGCTCACGCTCGACGATTACAACATATCGCCAGAGCTGAAGAAAAGGCTAGAAAAAGCAGAAGGGATAATAATTGCAGGACCACCGGGCTCTGGCAAGTCCACTTTGGCTGCATCGCTTGCTGAATTTTACATGAAAAAGGGGAAGGTCGTAAAAACCTTTGAGTCACCTAGAGACCTACAGGTAGGACCCGAAATAACTCAGTACGCTCCTCTTGAAGGAGACTTTGAGAAGACAGCTGAAATACTGCTACTTGTTAGGCCAGACTACACTATTTTTGATGAGATAAGAAAAACTAAGGACTTTCAAGTTTACGCAGACATGAGGCTCGCTGGTGTTGGAATGGTTGGGGTCGTTCACTCTAGCAGCCCAATAGACGCCGTTCAAAGGTTGGTAGAGAGAATAGATATAGGAATGGTGCCGAGGATAGTTGACACTGTGATCTTTTTGCAGGCCGGGCAAATTAAAACCGTTTACGAGCTTAACTTAGTCGTTAAAGTGCCCACTGGCATGACTTCTGAAGACTTAGCCAGACCAGTGGTAGAGGTAAGAAACTTTGAGACAAAGCAGCTAGAATACGAAATATACATGTACGGAGACGAAAAGGTCGTTGTGCCGGTGGGGGCGCTTAAAGATAAGATCGAAGAAATGATATCTAAGTACGATAAGAACGCTGTAATTGAGGTTGGTAGAAAGAACATAATAATAAAGGTAAACAGGGACGTAATAGGCAAAATAATAGGAAAGGGCGGGGAGAACATAGAAAAGCTAGAAAAAGAAGTCGGCAAAAGGGTAATAATTAAGCCTAAAAAGAACGAAGATTAGTTTTAAATATATTTTAATCGACAACTTTTTTAAGAACTCATGAAGAGTTAGATTATGGTATATAAAGTGCTGCTGACTGCAGACAAAACTCTCTTTAGCGAGTATAGAAACGTACCGCTGCTTCAGTTCTTGGGTTGTGCTCCAGCTGAGAAAGTTCCTAAGTTTATATTTGATTTTCTGTCTCCTTACACGCAACTAGAAAACGGGATTCCTGTTAGGGCGCCCTACGACTTAAGGCTCGTAGAAAGCGTACTGGTAGATTACCTTGGCAGGGAAAACGTGCTTGTTGTCACCCCTAAGAACATAGAGAGGTTCATAGATGACAGGACAAAAGTTGTAGGGGTAACTGTGATGGATCCCCTGGGCCTTGGCCCAGTTACTATGATGTTCACAAACGGGGGGAAGGACACAGGCTACACTAAGTTCTACTTTTACCAGCTTATGCAAAAGCTCAACGTGCTCAGGCACGCAAACGGGAAGAGGTTTAAGATAGTCGTAGGGGGCCCGGGAACCTGGCAGTTTGAGGTCAAGCCTCAAGCTATCGATGAGCTTGGCATCGACCACGTTGTTATTGGCGAAACCGAACACGTTTTGCCCCAGATAATGGACGATATAGTAGATGGAAAGGCTGATAAGGTGATTAAAGTAAACGGTTACCCAACCGTTGATCAGATACCTCTCATAAAAGGGGCCACGCTTCATGGTCTGCTTGAAGTCAACAGAGGGTGTGGAAGAAACTGTGAGTTTTGTCTTCCGAACCTGAGGTCAGCTAGGCATTTGCCGATAGAGCATATAGTTGAAAACATCAAGGTAAACTTGAAATATGGCGTTAACAGCGTCTGGGCTCAAAGCGAAGACATATTCCTTTACAAGCTTGAAGATCATAAATACATGAGACCAAACTGGGAAGCTTTGATAGAGCTCTTCAGCGCGATAATCAACACAGAAGGGGTAAAACACACAAACCCAACTCACGGGACCATTTCAGCCCCAGCTTCCAACCCAGAAATGTTCAGGAAGCTTTCTGAAGTTCTCAAAGCTTCTCCCAGCAACATAATCGGCCTTCAGCCTGGATTAGAGACAGCATCAGTAAGGTTGGTTAAAAAGTACATGCCGAGGAAAGCTTTGCCCTTCTCTCCAGAAGAGTGGCCTGAGGTTGTATTTGAGGGTACAAAGGTCCTTAACGAAAACTACTGGGTTCCCGCTTACACGGCTATAGTCGGTTTTCCGGGAGAAACAGAAGAAGACGTTTGGGACACTATTAGGTTGATAGACAGAATGGAAAAAGAGCTACCTGAAAAGATCGGCGAAAAAGCCCACTGGACGGTAACCGTCCTTAGCTTTGACCCGTTGGCTCAGCTGTCAGACAGCGACTTCTTTGACGTTTCTTCTCAGCTCACTGAAGCAAGGTTCTATTTGATATACAGGACTTGGAGGCACACAGTTCTTGAAACAGAGAAGTTCCTGCCTTACCTGATTAAGAATACTTGGCTTAAAGGGATATTGGAGAAGTTCTTTGCTTTTGGCGCAAAAAAGGTTCTTGACGCTTTAGCTTCGTGGGGCAGGTCTATGGGATACGATCCTGAAAAAGCTCTTACGATAACCGCTTAAACGTATATAAAGGCGTCTAGGTCAAGCTGCTGTTCAGAGAAGGAGTAAGCCTTAAAGCCCATCTGTCTTAGTTCTTCTGCGAACTCTTTCTCAAAGCCGTGAACTGTTATAACTATTTCAGGGTTAACTTTCTTAACAAAGTTAACAAGCTCATCGTGGTCTGCGTGGTCGCTAAGTGGCACGGCGTTCCGCCCAATTCTTTTAGCCCAACCTGTAAACTTAACGCTTGCGTATACATTTTCGACTACCTCATAAGTAGGGGCTACGTACAAAAATGGGGGGTTTGGCAGATCGTTTGAGCTTTTAACAACAAGATCCGGCTTCGGTATGCTTATTCCATGCGCTCTGTAGACCTGATTTATATTTTCTATGTTTTTATGAACAACCAAGGGCCTCCAGCTCTTGAAAAAATACTCGATAAGCTGGGCCTTGCCCAGCGTGTATCCGTGAAGGGATATTCCCATACCAGAATCGTAGGCTTCTGCTATAAGTTTCATAACGCTTTCAACTATGGTTGCTGTCGGAGGAAATACATATCCTTTCTTGCCGTAGGTCGTTTCCATGATCAAAACCTTTACGTTAATAGGATCTAGCTTTCTTAAAAAGGCCCTTTCTCTTTGCGAAAAATCTCCAGTATAAAGTATCTCGTTCTTTCCTATGATAAGAGCCCTAGAGCCCAATATGTGGCCCGAGTCAACTAGGTTTAAGTCTTTATAGCTTTCAGTAAAGTTACTTATCTTTATCCCTCTGGCCCTGGCTATCTCTATGGTTTCCCTTGAAGCCAGGACAAGCCCAGCCTCCTTTCTTAGGAGGTGGTCCATGTGAGCGTGAGAAACGAAGGTTATGTCTGTCTTAACCCTTTCCTCTGGATCTAAAGAGATGGTTTTATCTTCGTGCTTTATCAGGACTCCTGCTGGGCTGAAGGCAATCTTGTTGTGAAACATCATATAATAGAGGCTATCTTAAAGGCGTCGGACAGCTTTAGATTTACTCCTAAAACATCTTTGAACTTCATAGCATCCCTAACTATCCTAATTACGCTAAAGAGATCAGAAGCGAAGTTGCCTTCCCCTTTGATCTTTTTTTCTAAAAAGTCGTAGGCCCTTTTGTATGGGACAAAGGTGTTCTTCAAGTCCACAATGTATTTTCTTACGTTTAGCTCTGATTCAAAAAGCAGCAGCGAAGAAATCATGCTAGGCAGTATCCCTTCTCCCAAAAGGGGATATACTGCTCCTGCAGCCTCACCAACGGCTACGGCGTTTAGATAATAAAGCGGAGAAACATATTCAGGAGGCATGAGCCTTATGGCTTTTCCCATCCTCTTCAAAGTGACTCCGTTATGCTGATTAATAAATTTTATAACTTCTTGCTCGTGCGCAAGCTTCATGTCCCCGGCTCCTACAAAATATTCTTTCTCGCCGAGAGGAAAGTACCACAGATACCCCGAGTATCCTTTAAACGGCTTTATGTAAAAGTCATCAAACGGAGGGTCCTCAAACTTTACTAAATACTCAATTGTAGGAACTAAGAGATCTCTTTCAGGCTTGCCGAGCAGAGCCCTTATAGGCCCTGTTGCATCAACCGCTAGCTTGTACCTCGACTCTAAATATCCTGGCAAGACTCTCTTGCCGAAGTTAACTTTTGAGTTCTTTGCAAGATCTTTTAAAAGCCTCGGCTTATCAAAGGTAGTTAAGCCGTAAGCCTCAAATCGAATTATCTGACCGTTCCACTCAACATATATGTTTTTTCCATAGTGCAAAACATAATCGTCAAAATTTAAACCTACTTTTTTGAGCAACTCCTTCATCTTATAATAACCGGTTCCCCACGCACAAACCGAGTTAAACCTATCCTCCTTTTGGGCTTCAAAGACCTCTGCCTTTTCTTGGAGCAAGGCTGAAAGATAAGCACCTGCTGGTCCAAGGCCAGCAATCCCGACTATTGCCATACATTAACTTTTTAACAAACCTTTATTAACGTTTAAGGCTTTTCTCTTTCCATAATTTTATACACTTCATTTTCATAAGGAAGGTTTTCTACCAAGCTTTTGTCTTCCCTTGTCCTCGATATCAAAAACGCAGCGGCGGCGTTGGCAAAATCTGCCGCAAAGAAAGGATCTTCACCCTTAGCTATCATATAAGTAAACGCGGCGTTCCAAGCGTCTCCAGCGCCAGTAACGTCGACGGGCTTTACCTTATAAGGAGGCAGAACTTTCTTTTTTCCATTATAAATAACTAGAGACCCCTTTTCTGCTAATGTTACCGCGACTATTTCTACATATTTAGAGTACAATTCGGCTAGGCCTTCAACGTTTACGTTTTCATCAGGCCTTAGGCCGGCCATTATTTTGATCTCGGTTTCATTTGGGGTTATAGCTTTGAGCCCTTTTAAATCTTCAGGCTTTAGGGGCAAAGCTGGGGCAGGGTTTAAAACTGCAAGTCCTTTCTCCTTTGCCTTATGCGCAGCTTTCAGCGCGATTTCCGGCTTAACCTCAAAAACAGTTAAGAAAACGTCAAAGCTTGAGCTTTCAACCGTCTTTATAACAAAGTTTTCTTCCAACAATTCGTTTGCGTTTTTTGAAATTATAATCGCGTTAGTTGCGTCAGGGAATAGGTAAACGAAGGCCATCCCTGTGCTTGCTTTTGCTCTCCTTACATAGCTTACATCTATACCTTCTTTTTTCCACTTTTCTATCGCCATATCGCCGAAAGCATCGTTCCCTACAGAAGCTATTATCTGGGTCTTTGCGCCAAGCCTGCTCAATCCTATTGCTTGGTTAGAACCTTTCCCTCCGTGCTCAACTCTAATGCTTTTTGCAGGAAGCGTTTCTCCAACGGCAGGAAACCTGTCAACGTTTGCAACAAAAGTTAGGTTATAGCTCGCAAGAGCCAATGCCCTCATACTGATTATTTAGCCCATGAACTATTAAAAACTTTGAAAGCTTTAAAGCAAATATAAACAAAAAAGATAAAAATGATATTTTAATAGAATATCTTACGGGCCGGTAGTTCAGGGGTAGAACGCTCCCGTGGCATGGGAGAGGTCGGGGGTTCGAGTCCCCCCCGGTCCATAAGCGGGGGTCGCCTAGCCTGGTCAATGGCGCGAGGCTTAGAACCTCGTCCCGTTGGGGTGCGTGGGTTCAAATCCCACCCCCCGCATGGCTCAATGTTTTTAAAAGTTTTAAAAAGCTAAAACTTTGTTTTTTGTAAAAGGTTATAAGTAAGCTTTATAGAAAGAAGGCTGGGCCCGTGGCGCAGCCCGGATAGCGCGGCAGCCTCCTAAGCTGTAGGTCGTGGGTTCGAATCCCACCGGGCCCGTTAAAGCTCAAAATTTGTAGCTTAGCTTAAAGAGGCCTTAAATTCTAATTTTCAAAAACGCTTTTGAAGAGTTATAAACAAAAAGTTGAGCGGGAATTTTGTGGCTTTAGCTAAAATCAAGTCAAACAATACATCAAAGGAGTAAAGATAATTTAGCTATGTGCGATGTCTTTGATTCCTTTGAGCATCGTTAAGTTAGGTATGTTTTGAAAGTTAGTTAATCTAAGTAGAAACCTTAACCTTTCCACCACTCCAGTCCAATAAGAGCTGGAGGATTCCCCGGCACTG
>CAYFJA010000023.1:10283-16305 GCA_964343315.1 uncultured Nitrososphaerales archaeon | reverse complement strand
CTTTTAAAATCTAGGAAACACCTTTTATCTTCTTAATCAGCTTTTCTTTTTCGCTAGAACTCATGAACGAAGATTCTATAGAATTTATAGCTAGATTTTTTATTTCCTCCTTACTTAAGCCTTGTTGGCTAGCGACGGCATAGTAGTTTTCGTTTATATATCCTCCAAAATAAGCTGGATCGTCTGAATGAACTGAAACTTTTATTCCTAAATCTAAAGCTCTCTTAACCGGGACCTCTGAAACGTCCTTAAAATAACCTACCCCTACGCTCGAAAGAGGGCACATGGTTACAGGTATGCCTTTTTTGATTATGTAGTTAACTAATCCCTGATCCTCAAACATATGATAACCGTGATCGATTCTGTCTGCTTGGACTTTAATCGCGTCCCATATGAATTCTGCAGGGGCTTCTTCCCCAGCGTGAACAGCTATGTAGAATCCTTCCTCCTTTGCTCTTTTTAGAACGTTTTTAAACTTTGAAGGAGGGTTGCCTAGTTCCTTTCCAGCTAAGCAAACGCCTATTATTTTGTTCTTATGCTGAATGGCGCTTTCCAATGTTTCTTCCGCGGACCTTTCGCTCATGCTTCTTATAAAGCACATTATGAGCCCAACGGAAAGCCCGAGCTCTTCTTCTGCCTTCATCGAAGCTTTAATCAACCCGTTTATTAAGACGCTAAAATCTACTCCATACCTAGCGTGGAGCTGGGGGTCAAAGAAGACCTCAGCCCTTTTAACGTTTTGGGCTGAAGCCCTTTTAAAATAAGCGTAAGCTAGGTCGAAGAAATCTTCCTCATCCCTTAAGACGCTTATGTTTATATCATATAAATCTAAGAAAGCTTGAAGGTCCTTAAAGGAATAAGCTTTCTTAAGCTCTTCAATATCTTTAAAAGGAAGCTTTATGCCGTTTTTCTTAGCTTTTTCAAAGACCATTTCCGGCTCTAGAGTTCCCCCTAAGTGAAGGTGCAGCTCCGCCTTAGGCAAAGATGAGATGAATCTGAAAACCTCGTCCATAATAAAAAATTAAACCAAAGCAATATTAGCTTTTAACTAAAGCTATGCTTTGCTTTTATAAGTTAAGCTTTTTTACCAAACCCTACATTAATTGTTTATGCAGTACGCAAAGCTAGGTTGGAGCAACGTAAAAGTTTCGAGGATAGCTTTGGGAGGAATGTCGTACGGAAGCAAGGAGCCTTGGATGGCCCCAAAAGAGCTAGCGATAAAGATAATTAAAAAGGGAATAGACCTGGGAATCAACTTCATAGATACAGCTGATATGTACTCAGAAGGAGAGTCTGAAAAGATAATTGGGGAAGCGATACAAGGCTATGACAGGGAGGAGCTAATCATAGCAACAAAAGTGGGGCTTGAGTTCGGGAGCGGCGTTAACAACTCTGGCTTATCAAGAAAAAGGCTCTACGCCCAGCTAAACGGCTCCCTTCAAAGGCTAAACACAGACTACGTAGATATTTATCAGATACATAGATGGGACTACAACACAGACCCGGAAGAAGTCCTTTCAACCTTAACACAGTTTGTTAGAGAGGGAAAGGTTAGGTACATCGGGGCCACTTCGATTTACGCTTTTCAGATCCAGAGGCTTTGGGACCTGGCTGTTTATAAGGGCTACGAAAAGCTCGTTTACTATTCTCCTAGATACAACCTCGCGTACAGAGAAGAGGAGAGGGAGACTATACCGCTCTGCAGGGAGCTCAACATCGCCATCGTTCCCTACAGCCCCTTGGCTAGGGGGTTCTTAACAGGGAAGTACAAAAGAAACGAAAAGCCGGACAGCATTAGGTACTTAACAGACAAGTACCTTCCTACTGGATACTTTAGACCAGAAGACTTTGACGTCGTTGAGAACCTAGTGGAGATAGCTAAGCAAAAAGGGGTTAAGCCAGCACAGCTGGCTCTGGCTTGGCTTTTTAACAAGCCTTACATAACTAGCGTGCTCCTTGGAGCTACAAAGCCTGAGCACCTAGACGACGCTGTTCAAGCTCTAGATATAAAGCTAACTGACGAAGAAATGAAGGAGCTGGAGAAGCCTTACAAGCCTCACGAGCTCATGGGTCCTACGAAGTCACCTTTAACTCCCTAAGGCTTTCTCTAAAACTTTAGCGACCCTTTCAGGTCCAACGTCAGCTATGTAGAATCCAAGCCTTGGGCCGCTGTCCGTGCCCAAAATTATGTTGTAGAGCTTCTTGAAGAAATCGGCCGGCTTAATGCCAAGGCTCTTAGCTATGTTGTAGATAGCGTTTTGTATGGCGTTCCCGTCCCTTTCTGTTTTTAGCACTTCAACAAGCCTCTTTACTGCTTCCCTTTCAACTTCGCTGAGCTCAACCTTAATCTCCTGCACGGTTACCTTATCCTTAGCCATGTTGTAGGCGAGCTTTATCTTTTCTTCAACGCTTTCATCTATCTCCTTGTAACCATAAGAAATCAGCCTCTTCTTTATAAAATCAACGTAGTTCTCTTCTGGGGCAACTGAAGCCAGCTGAAGAAGTAGCCTGTAGGGAACATGAGTGGGCATCTTGCTTGGAACCTTTAGGAGGTTGACGTACTCGTAAAGGCCTCTGAGCTTTGGGGGCAGGTTTCCCTTAAAATATCCTTCTTCAAGCCTGTCGTATTCATCCATATACACTGGGACGTCTTCCAATGAAACTTCCCTAGCTCCCTTTATCCTTTTGTACATCAGCAACATCAGGCTCTGCTTTGTCCCATACCTCAGCCAAGCCTGGGGCGTTATCACGTTGCCAGAAGACTTAGAGAGCTTCTTTCCGCCTTTGTCGAGGAACATTTCATACCTAACGTGGTATGGGTGAGGATAGCCCAGAATTTCATCGGAAACCCAGTCGTTGAACTTAACCGAGTCGGCTATGTCTTTTCCGTATGCCTCAAACCTTATGTCAAGGGCCTGCCACCTTGAAGCGAGCTCAACCTTCCAGCTCAGCTTTCCTTCCCCCTCTTTTATATCTATGTCTCCTTCATAACCGCAACCTGGTATAAATTTGCCCTTTATCGTTGTTCCTTTGCACTTAAAGTGAACCTTGTCTGTCTTGGGATCGTAGGACAGAGCTTCTGTGGTGTATATCTTGCCGCACCTTGGACAAACGACGAAGTAAGGAAGGGCTGAGGTGAACTTTTCCTGCCCCAAGGTTTCTTTAAGCTTGCTTCCTATCTTTTGGGCGTTTGTGAGGATCTTTCTTATTTGAGGAACCAGTATTCCTTTTTTATAAGCCTCTGAGCCTCTCATGTATTTGTACTCAATTCCAACCTTATCTAAAGCATCAAGCAAAAGCGAGCCTATGTGGGAGCCAAAGCTGTCGTGGCATCCGTAAGGATCTTTTATCCTAGATACTGGCTCGGCGAGGTGCTGGTTTAGCCAGTCCGGAAAGCCTTGGGGGACCTTCCTTAGCCCATCCATGTCGTCTGAGAAAGATATGAGCTCGCTCTTAACCCCCTGAACCTCAAGGGCCATCTTAACTCCGTAAGCCCTAGCTACGTCAGAAAAGCTCCCGAGGTGAGGTATTCCGGAAGCGCCTAAGCCGCTTTCAACCCTAACCAAGCTTAAGCTTCTTCCAACCTCTTTTTCCCTCTGGATAACGTGGTAAGCAACTTTATCTAGCCAAGTTCCTTTTCCTATTATCACGCATAACCTACTTAAAAATAAAAATTTAAGCTGTTCTAAACAAATAAAATTTTACCTGTAGTAGGGCACAGGAGGCTTTTCCATTATCTTTCCTTCTCTTGAAGCCCTAACCCTCTTAATGGCTTCGTCAAAGTGCTGCTGCAGTATGAATACCTTTTCTAGGTCCTTCTTGTATTCTTCTTCGCTTTGGTGAGTCTTAAGGTATTCCTGAAGGACTATCGAGATGGCTGTATTCACAACAGCTTCTAGGTCCGCCCCGCTGAATCCCTCAGTTGCTTCAGCTATCTTCTCAAGCCTGACAACGTCGTTTTCAGAGCAAAGCCCAGCAGCGGCTTCTTTTTCGGTGCAGAGAGGGACGCCTCTGGTGTGTATCTTGAGTATCTCTAGCCTTGCCTGCTTGTCTGGCATTGGCACGTAGATCAGCTTGTCGAACCTGCCTGCCCTTAGCAGCGCGGGGTCAATCATATCTATCCTGTTCGTAGACGCTATAACCACAACTCCGTGCAGGGGCTGTATCCCGTCTAGCTCAGTCAACAGCTGTGATACAACCCTTTCAGTCACTCCGCTGTCGTTGGCGTACCCTCTTATGGGAGCAAGCGCGTCTATTTCATCAAAGAATATAATGCATGGCGCTGCCTGCCTAGCTTTCCTAAATATCTCCCTAACAGCCCTTTCAGACTCCCCAACCCATTTGCTAAGAAGCTCAGGGCCTCTGACGCTTATGAAGTTAGCTTCGCTCTCCGTAGCTACAGCCTTCGCTAGCAGGGTCTTTCCTGTTCCCGGAGGTCCGTAGAGAAGTATGCCTTTGGGTATCTTGTAGTTTAGCCTCTTGTAAACTTCTGGATATTTAAGGGGCCATTCAACCGCTTCCCTTAGCTCTGTCTTTACTTCCTCGAGGCCTCCTATGTCGGACCACTTAACGTCAGGGGTCTCAAGGTAAACCTCCCTCATGGCTGACGGGGTTATTTCTTTAAGAGCGTCAAGGAAGTCCTGCATGGTTACCTTTATCTCGTTGAGCACTTCGGGCGGTATCCTTTCCTCCTCTAAGTTTATCTTCGGGAGGACCCTCTTAAGCGCTTTCATTGCAGCTTCCTTGGCTAAGTACTCAAGGTCTGCTCCCACAAAGCCGTGTGTCTGGGAAGCAATCTTTTCAAGGTCAACGTCTTCTGCTAGTGGCATGTTTCTGGTGTGAATCTGAAGGATTTCAAGCCTACCCTGTTTGTCCGGGACCTTAAGCTCTATCTCCCTGTCGAACCTACCGGGCCTCCTGAGAGCAGGGTCTATGGCGTTAGGCCTGTTTGTAGCTCCTATAACGATAACCTTTCCTCTGGTTTCTAGCCCGTCCATCAGCGTAAGGAGCTGGCTTACGACCCTTCTTTCAACTTCTCCCGTAACCTCATCTCTCTTGGGCGCTATAGCGTCAATTTCATCTATGAATATTATAGAGGGAGCCTTTTCTTTCGCTTCCTGGAACTTTTCCCTAAGCCTAGCCTCAGATTCGCCGTAGAACTTGCTCATTATCTCCGGCCCAGATATGTGAATGAACGTTGCGTTTGTTTCATTGGCCACAGCTTTAGCGAGCAGGGTCTTTCCTGTGCCAGGGGGTCCGTAGAGAAGCACACCTTTAGGAGGCTCGATCCCAAGCCTCTCGAAAAGCTCTGGGTGCCTCAGGGGAAGCTCAACCATCTCCCTTATCTTTTGAATCTCTTCCTTTAGCCCTCCTATATCTTCGTAAGTAACCCTAGGAACTCCCTTGAGCCCCTGTCCCCTGCCCGTTCTTTCTATTATGGTCTTCTGATTTATTATAACAGCTTCAGCGTTTGCAGGGGACGTCTGAACAACGTTAAAAGTTATCCTCCCCCCAAAGTAGGGCACTATTATGTTGTCCCCCTTAACAACCGGAAGGCCTTCTAAAGCATCAGTTATGTACCTTTCATCTATGTAAGGAACCTCCTCCATAGGCGAAATTACTATCCTTTCTGCTGGAACGGCCTTTACTTTTCTTATGGTTACGTTGTCCCCTATCGCTACGCCGGCGTTTGACCTTATTAAGCCGTCTATCCTAATTATCCCCCTTCCTTCGTCCGTAGGATATAAAGGAAGGACCTTTGCGACGGTCCTCCTTTTACCTTTAATCTCAATAACATCCCCACTTTGAAGGTTTAAAAGGTCCATAACCTCATAATCAACCCTAGCTACACCCCTACCAACGTCTCTCGTGTAAGCCTCCATGACCTTTAACTGCACGGTGTTAGTCTCTGACATTAACCATCATGTAATTACAAACTGGAAAAGCTTTTATATTTTTCCCAAATAATTCTTAGAAAAGTTTTTTATTTTCGAAAACAAAAACGCAGAAAAGCTTATAAATT
>CAYFJA010000023.1:0-10183 GCA_964343315.1 uncultured Nitrososphaerales archaeon | reverse complement strand
TTAAGGGCAACTTCTGCTGACCTCTCAAGGTGAGCTTTGAGCTCTGAAGCCGTTAAAAGCTGGGTCTTCTTAACCAAGTTGTTGCTTACCATAAAGATAGCGCCGGCCTTAAACCCCCTTAAGTTAGCTATCCCGAATAGCGTATTAGCCTCCATTTCAACGCCTATGTATCCTAACGACCTCAGCCTAGTAACAAAGCTTTCGTCCTCTCCATAAAAAGCGTCGTCTGAGTAAACAGGACCAAGGTAGAACTTTATGCCCTTTCTTTTAGCTTCGTTTACCAGGCTCTCAACTACATCAAAGGAGGGAGAAGATGGGACTGGAATCTCGCGTGAGTACTGCCACAGTACGTTTCCTACAGGACCAAAGGCTCCAGTTGCGATGACCAGGTCCCCGTAGTTCATGTCCTCCACAAGCCCACCAATAGTTCCGTACCTTATCATCTTCTTTGCGCCTAGCTGGTAAAGCTCTTCTATAACTATAGCTATCGAAGGTCCGCCTATCCCGTGGCAGGCAACGGTCACGGGCTCACCTTTGTATGTACCTGTGTAAGTTATGTAACCGCGGTTTTCGTTTACTAGCTTTGCTTCGCTAAGCATCTGAGCTAGCATCTTTACTCTGTCCGGATCTCCCGCTAGAAGGACCTTTTCAGCCACATCGCCTTCCTTTGCTTTTATGTGCAGGGGCATAAGATAGCTTGCCAAACAACCAATATTAACCTTGCTGAAGCTAGCTTTAATAATGCTTTTATATAAAATTAGAAAAAACTATCTTATGCCGAGGTATGAAGATATTGAGCACATAAGCAAAAAGGTCGCAGACCTGAGCAGGGCCAGACAGTCCTTGATAGAGGAGCTCGAAGCAATAATGTTCTACGACGAAAGGATAAGCGCAACTGACGACCCAACGCTTAAGGAGGTTCTGTCTCACAACAGAGACGACGAAAAAGAGCACGCAGCTCTCTTGATAGAATGGCTAAGAAGAAACGACCCTGAGTTTGAAAAGGAGCTGAAGGAAAAGCTGTTCCAAGAAAAAAGCTTCAAAGAGCTAGGGGACTGAATTGAGCAAGAAGGTCTTTCTTTTAAACTATAAAGCGTACGAAAACAGCTACGGGACAAAAGCTGTTGAGATAGCAAAAGGCCTGGACGAGCTTTCTAAAAAATACCCTGAGGTTGAAATAATAGTTGCAGTGCCAGCTACAGTTATAGAAAGCGTTTCAAAAAGCGTAAAAAACATCAAAGTATACGCTCAGCACGTTGATCCTGTTGGCAACGGGGCGTACACAGGGCACATAAGCGCTTTTATGATCAAGGAAGCGGGGGCAAAGGGGTCTATGCTTAACCACAGCGAGAAGAGAATAAGGTTAGACGAGCTGGCAAGCTCAATAAAAGCTTTGAGCGAATTAGGACTAGAATCTGTGGCTTGTGTGGACAGACATGAGCTCGTTGCCCCAGTGGCCATGCTTTCTCCAACATATGTGCTCGTAGAGCCGCCCGAGCTCATAGGTACCGGGATTTCGGTTTCAAGGGCTAAGCCTGAGGTCATAACTAATTCTGTTAAAGAAATTTCAAAGGTTGGAGGTAAGCTTCTAGTGGGCGCGGGAATAAGCAACAAGGAAGATTCAAGGAGGTCTGTAGAGCTCGGGGCAGACGGCGTAGGGCTTGCGAGCGCTGTAATGAAAGCTAAAGACCCAATTGAGAAGGCTGAAGAAATAATTTCCGGATTAATTTAAGCCTCGAGCAAAGAAGCTGATTTCAAGCGGTTAAGAGTTGTTATTTATTATTATGATATAAAACATAATTTTGTGCAAAAGCTTAACTAAGATTAATCCGTTAAGAATTTAAAGAAACTCTGTCTTTAATTATTATCCTTGCGAGTGGTCCCAATGAAGCAGAAGTACTGGACTTCGCTTATACACAATGGGATATATGTGCCTGAACCTTACAAAGCTAAAGGGATACCTCTCATCGTCAACGGACAGAAGTACTACCTGAGCGACGAAGCTGAGCTCATGGCCCTGCTCTTTGCTTCTAAGATGGACAAGTACATAAACGATGAAGTGTTTATAAAAAACTTTGAAAAGGACTTTAAAAAGAGGCTACCTCCTGAGCTGAGGAAGTACAGCATAAGGGAGATGGACTTTTCGGAGTTCAAGAAAGAGCTGGAGAGGGAAAAAGAAGAGAAGAAGAATAAGAGCAAGGAGGAGAAGCAAAGGGAAAAGAGGGAGAAGGAGAAGCTCAAGAAAAAGTACGCGTTTGCGATACTTGACGGCAAAAAGGTTCAGCTTTCCGCCTGGAGGGTTGAGCAGGCGAGCATATTTGTGGGAAGGGGCAATCACCCGCTTAGGGGAAGGTGGAAGCCGCAGGTCCTTCAGAAGGACATAGTGCTGAACCTCAGCAAGGACGCGCAGGTGCCGCCTGGAAATTGGAAGGCTATAGTTCACAGGCCAGACGTACTCTGGGTAGCATACTGGAAGGACAAGCTTACCGGCAAGGAAAAGTACGTTTGGTTCCACGAAACCGTGCACCTGATGCAGAAAAGGAACAAGAACAAGTACGATACAGCTCTATATCTGGGGAAAAAGATAAACAAGATAAGAAAGCTCATTATGGCTGGGCTAAGATCAAGGAACATAAGGACCAGGAAGATAGCAACGGTTGCTTATTTGATAGATACTCTGTGCATGAGGGTTGGGGATGAGAAGGACAAAGATGAAGCTGACACCGTAGGCGCTACGACTTTGAGGAAAGAGCACGTGTTTATAGAGGGAAACGAGGTTAGATTTAAGTTCCTGGGCAAGGACAGCGTCCTTTGGGAGAAGAAGATAGTTAACCCTCCGCCTGAGTTCTTAAAGAACCTTAAGTACTTTATAGAACACTCGAAGACGGGGCAGATATTTGAAGGAATAAATTCGAGGGCCGTGAACAGGTTCTTAAGCAAAGCAGTTCCAGGGCTTACCGCTAAGGTCTTCAGGACTTATCACGCAACCTTAACTTTTTACACGTACCTAAACAACGTAATTAACGAAATAGATGATGAAGAGGAAGCCCTCTTTCACGTAAAGGTTGCAAACCTCATAACGGCCATGAGGCTTAACCACAAGAGGACGCCGCCGGCGAACTTCAAAGAATCTTTAGATAAGAAGATCCAAAAGCTTTACGAGCTTCTGTTTAAGCCCAAGAAGAAGCTCTCCGACGCATACATGAAAAGGATAAGGAAAGCTGAAGTGCAAGTTCAGGTGCAGCAAATGATAAAAGATTACAACTTAAATACATCGTTAAAGAACTACATAGATCCCAGAGTTGCTTTAGCTTGGTCAAGGGCTGTTGGATTACCTATCGATAAGATCTACAGCGCCTCTTTAAGGAGGAAATTTAAGTGGGCTAATAAATCAAAGATAGGATGGGAAGCTCTTCAGAGCTTCTTAGAAGAGTACGAGCCTCCAGAGCCTGACATAAAGGAAATACTGTCCAATGTCTTAAAAGAAAACAAGAAAAAAGCAGAAGTTAAGGCCATAGCGAACGGCTGAGCGATTTTTTAAAAGACAGTCTGGCTAAAATTAGGTGAATTCAAATTTTTAAAATATGAATCGATAAAAAAATATAAAAGGCTCTAAGTTTAATTTTTCTTGTAATGGCTTTCGAGCACAGCCTGTCGCTGGACGTAAAAGTTAGGGAAGTTATGAGCTCACCGGTTGTTACAGTTTCTCCAAACGACACGGTCCTAGAAGCTGCAAGGAGGATGGCTGAGGCAAAGGTCGGAAGCGCAATAGTTATGGACAAAAAGAACCCGATAGGGATAATAACTGATGACGACATAATAAGAAAAGTTGTAAGCAAAGACCTTATCCCCAGCTCGGTTAAGGTATTTGAAGTCATGAGCTCGCCTTTGATAACGGTAAAAGCTGAAAATTCAATAATGGATGCGGCAAAAATAATGAACAAGCACGGGGTAAAAAGGCTTGGGGTAATTTACAAAGACGAGCTTGTGGGCGTTATTTCTATGACAGACATAGTTTCTCTTTTCCCAGAGATCATGGAGATAGCTTCAGAAAAGTACCAGATTAAAGGATACAGGGGAGGGATTGTTAAGAAGTACATATCCGGGTATTGCGACAACTGCGGCCAATGGTCGGACTTCTTGCTTGAAGTTGACGGGAAGTTCCTGTGCGAAGAGTGCAGGGAGGAGCTTTACGGAAGACAGTAAAAAGCTTTGAGCAGAAATAGCTATAAATTCGTTGCTGATTCTATGCTTGGAAACCTTGCTAAGAAGCTGAGGCTTTTTGGCTTTGACGTAATCTACTATAAAAGCGGAGACGATGAAGGCCTTTTAAAGAACTTTAAGGACAGGATACTTTTGACCTGCGACAAAGAGCTTTACAAAAGAAGCGTAATGATGGGAAGGAGCTCAATATTTATCGAAAGGGCAGAAGACGAGGTCAAGGCATTGGCTAAGGTTTTCGAAGCCATAAAAGTTGAGCCTAAGATCAGGGCTGTTAGGTGCACGGTCTGCAACGGTAAGCTTAGAAAGATGAGCAAGGACGAGGTTGCCAACAGCGATTCTATACCAGAAGGAACAAAGGAAAGGTATAAGGAGTTTTACGTTTGCACGAGGTGCGGGAAAGTGTACTGGTTTGGCTCCCACTGGAAGAACATCATGCTATTCGAAGAGGAGCTGAAAAAGAGCGTATCTGCAGCTAAAGCTTAAATAATAAATTAAGATAATTTTAGGAGTGATAAATATATCTAAGGACGAAGACCTCAAGAAGTTCATCAGGGACATACCAGACTATCCTGTTAAAGGCGTAATTTTCAGGGACCTAACGCCTCTTTTTGCGAGCCCAGAGGCCTTTAACTACGCTTTGAACAGGCTTTATGAAAAGCTCAAGACGTACAACATAAAGAAGATAGCGGCTATTGAAGCTAGGGGATTTATAGTTGGGGCTCCGCTTGCTAAGATGCTAAACGTTGGGTTCATCCCTATAAGAAAAGGGGGAAAGCTACCTTGGAAGAAGATAAGCGTAACTTACGAGCTTGAATACGGAAAAGAAACGATAGAGGTTCACGAGGACGCCTTGAGCCAGGGGGATGAAGTAGCTATAGTGGACGACCTTTTAGCTACAGGGGGGACAACATTAGCCGCTATAGATCTGGTAAAGAAGCTTGGGGGAAAGATAGCCGCTTTAGCCTACATAGTTGTTTTAGATTACTTAGAAGGAAGAGAGAGGCTCAAGGGTTATCCAATAATAAACTTAGTGGATTACTACTGAGAATATTCTACCTTAAACCTTAAGATCGCGGCTATTCCGCCGATGTCTTTGAGCCAAAACCTAGCTTCTTGGTTGGATGTAAATACCTTGACCGCACCTCTTGTTGAAATCACCTTTTCCACTATATTTACCACCCTTTCTCTAGTTGTTGGGTCGTTGAGCACGTCCTTATCTATCAAGAGCGTTTCTACTGCTCCCCTCTGAGCTGCTTCTTCCACAAAGTTTAGCCCGTAAGCAACAGGGAGATCTCTTGAGACCATCTCCATGAACTTCTCCATGAGCTCTTGCTCTTTTATTATCTCGCTTTCCCTTATAGCATCCCTAAGAGCTTCCTTTTTAATGGCTTCTCTTACGCCAGCTATCCCGCCGTAAGAAGTTTCCACCTTTATCACTTTAACTGAGGTTAAGCCCTCTAAGGCCTTGGACAGCTTTTCCAAGTATATTGAAGGACCGGATATAGCTAACACGTTAGGCTTTAGATCTTCAACTACCTTTTTTATTGAGCCTGCAATCTTCTCTATCTGCTTATTTTCAAAGCTTTCAGGTAGCTCTTTGTTCTTGGTCCTCAGCTCAACCTTTTCTTCAAAAACAACCTGAAAACCGGAGCTTGTTAGCCTGGCGACGCAAAGGTCCTCGTTGTCTAGGGAGGCTATAATCGCGTTCACGCTGACCCTTTTTTCGGCTTCCCTGAGCCTTTTAACATCAAGGTCGTTCCAGCTTTCCTTTTTGATTAAAACCACAACGCTGCCGGGCTCCAAGTTTATCGTGTGATGCTTTCCCCTTGCTTCTAAGTCTTCGGGACAATCGACTACTATTCCGTGTATCCTTAACCTGCTGGTCATAGGCTGCATCTCAGCCCACTCTACCTTTAAAGTCAATGTTACGGGCCTCCTCCAGCTGGAGGTTTGAGTCTTGACCTCCCTCGTGGTTTTTCCTATGATGAGATCGTCTTTATAAAGCACGTTGTAAAGCTCCCAGAGGTCGTCCTCGTTGTCCACTCTTATCTTGAGACTTCTTTCTCTTTCATTTAGCTCTAAAATTTTCAACCTTTACTTTCTTTCTTTCAAAAAATAAATGCTTTTCTGAAAAGAATAGACAAAGATAACATTTATGGTGCTGCCCAAAATAAATTTAAAAGACAAAGCACAAAAAGACCTGATGGACTGCAAAGACATTTACGTTGCTGCTGAAGCCTGCATATGTCTATCATTTTATGAGGACGCGCTAAAATTCTATGAGATGTACATTGAGCTTTGCGACTCACAGGATCCAGCGGCTTGGCACGGGTTAGCCAACGCGCTTGAAGAACTTAACAGACAAAAAGAAGCGTTGGAGGCTTATCGGAAAGCTTACCAGCTGTACAAAGAGGATGATTGGAGCTCTTCTCTTTGGAAAGGGTGGTGCGCCATGAAGCTGGGGCTTTATGAAGAAGCTTTAAGGCTCTTTCAGCTTTCTGTTGAGAAAAAGGAGGACTACCCGTATGCTTACCAGAGCCTCGCTTTAGCTTTGTTAAAGCTAGGGAAAAAGGATGAAGCTAAAGAGGTGCTTAAAAAATTCAAAGAGGTTAACAAAGCGGTTAAATATAAAGAAAGGGCCTGCGAGGGCTATGAAATGCTAAAGCAAATAAAAGACAGCCAAGAAATTGAAGGCGTACTAAAGAAGGCTGAAGGTTTAGCCAAAAACTGCTCCGATTAAAGTTTTAGCTGTAGCTTTTATATTATATTTTGATATATGATAATCTGTTAATGTTTACAGAAAATGAAGCGGAAATAGAAGGATCTTTTAAGTTCCTTTTAGCTTCTAGAGCTCTTAGGAGCGTAGCGATAATACTGGTAAATCTATCGCTTTCTCTGTATTTAAAAGCTCTGGGCTACGGTTTAATATTTATAGGCGTGGTCTATTTTATTATAGTTCTCTTTAACGTCTTTTTTACCCTTGCCTTAGGGTATCTGGGGGACAGAATGGGCTACGCTAGAGCAATGATTTTAGGCGAGCTTTTTCCCTTGATAGCTTTCTTGGGGCTTGCAGTTTCAGAAAACATATACGTTATAATAGCTTCTGCTGCTTTAGGAGGGATTACAGGAACCCCTGGAGGGATGAGGGGGGCCTTTTCTCCTGGCATGACTTCTTACATAGCTAGCAACTGGCCGGAAGAAAGGGAAAGGATAGATAAGCTATCGAAGGTGTTTGCGGTTTCATCTATATCAGCAATTGGCGGCTCCCTATTGCTGGCCATGCACGGATTCTTAAGCAAATTTTTTGGGCCTATTAATTCTTTCAGAGTCCTCTTTGGGACATCGTTCTTCTTAATTTTAGCGTCGTTATTTACCCTAAGCCTGCTAAAGGAAAGGAGGAGGCCTAAGAAAACCGCAGCCATCATGAAAAAAGAAAGCTTCAGCTATTCTTTGAGGGTAATTGTTCCTAACGTCATCAACGGCTTAGGCGTAGGCATAGCTTTTCCTCTTCTGCCCTTATGGTTTGAGCTTAACTACAATGTTTCTGCAAGCGTTGTTGGATTAATATTCACCGCCGCTTATGCTTTTACAGCTTTAGGATCCTATTTTTCCGGAAGCTTTATGCGATCAAAAAAGGTTAGGGCTATAACGGTTTCCTCTTCAGCAAGGCTTATTCAGGGGCTGCTCTTGATAGCTCTTGCTTTTTCTCCTTTCCTAATTCTTTCCGTTGCTATATATTCTGTGAGAAGCTTTATAGCTGGTCTTGGAAGCCCAATAAGAAGCGCGATAAACGTAAGAGGGATAAGCTCTGAGGATTACGGAACAGCTTCAGCAGTCCAGGGCATATTCACAAGAAGCTCGCAGCTGACTTCAGGCCTTTCTGGCTACCTGATGAGCGAAGGGTTGGAGCTACCCTTGCTTACCGGGGGATTTTTCCAAGTAGCCGGAGCTTTAGCCTTTTACGCTCTAATAAGGTCTTGGGAAAAGAAGCACAGCTTCTGAGCCTAAGCTTAAAGGATAAATTTCTAGAAGCAAAAAGAGCGCTATGGAAAGGTTGTTCAAAAAGCTTCTCTGGTCTGGAGCGGTTGCTTCAATATATATTTGGATCATAATTTTTGTTTGCTATAAGCTGAACCCAAGCTTTGTTTTTACTCAAGGAGCCCTGAGCCAGTTCGGCGCCCCTACAGCCAACTATCCGTTCGTCTATAACATATTTGGAATGATTATCACCGGCGTTTTGCTCATGATCTTTTCTGTTTCCCTTGTTGGGCTCTCAAAGAATAAGCTTGAAACCGTAGGCTCAAGCTTTCTCTTTGTTTCTTCGATATTTCTAATGCTGATTGGCATCTTTTTCGCGGGAACCAGGCCTCATGTATTTGTTTCAACCTACTTTTATTATCAGACAGATCTTGCTATAATTGCGTTTGGTTTAGGGTCTATCTCGCACGACAAAGCTGAGGGGATAATTTCCTTAACTATAGGCTTGTCGGCTCCTATAATAGCTTTCATAGTAAAATGGCCGTCTAGCGCAACACTTGAAGCTTTTGGAATACTGTGCATTGAAGCTTGGGCCTTGATAAGCATAAGCAGAATCAGAAAATGGTAGTTAAAAGCTCAAGGTAAAGCCCTCTTTCGCTATTTTTATAAATTACCTTGTTAAAAATCAGTAAGTTAAACAAGCGAAAACTTGTTTTATGGTTAGTTATGATTTAGATGCTTCTCCAAGAGCCGCCGCTAAGCTTTAGCAGAAGGTATTATCTCAGCTTTATTCTTTATAAACTTTAGCTCCTAAAAAGCTCAAACGCATATATTTTATTCTTTGATTAATTAATGCGTCATGAGCAACTCTAAACCAAAAGCCGCTTCGCTCTTTAAGTTCTACCTTATATTTGTCCTTCTCGGCTTCGTTCTGGCTTTAATATATACAGTTACTGTCGTTATACCTCTAATACCTCTAAAGTTCATGAAGATAATTAACGCAATAGCTATAGTCGTTTCCCTTTATCTGGCGTTTAAGATTTTTTCCTCAATATTTGATAAGGCTGTAAAAATAGAAGATCCATCTCTAAAATCAACGGTAAAGTTTTTGTTGTCTTTGATTTGGTACGCAGTAATCGGGTTAGCTGTAGCAGCATCTTTCGGCATAGATGTCTCCTCTGTGATTTTGGGTTCTGCCTTCGCATCGATAATAATAGGGCTGGCCGCGCAGACTGTTCTTTCTAACGTTTTTGCTGGGCTCACCATTTTGATTTCTAAACCGATAAAAGTTGGAGAAAGGGTGACTGTGGCTACTTGGCAGTTTGGGTCGGTCTTTCCTACTTATCCGCCCAAGTTCTTTTCACAGGATATATTAATTAACGGAATAACTGGAAGGATATCCGAGATCAGGCTTCTTTACACGCTAATAGAAGACGATGAAGGGGCCGTTGTTGCTATACCAAACAACATATTGCTTTCTTCTTCTATGCTAAGAAGCTACAAGGACAGCATAGTTACCACGGTTAGATTTCCTGTTAAGGACGTAGACGTGGGGATAGCTAAAGAAAAAGCGTCAGAAGCGGTAAAAAGATGCCCCAGCGTGATAAGCTATACAGTTTTGATCGATGAAGTATATCAAGAATGGTTCACGCTAAAAATAGTCGCCAACTGCAAGGGAAACAGGCAAGAGCTCTGCAGGAGCGAGATTCTTGAGTCTTTGCTCAAAGAATTTTCTAAAAGATGAGTTACAAAAGGCCGTTAACGCTTAAAAACAATGCGATCGTAAAATATGCGTGCTTTCGATTACCTTAAATTCTCAAACTCCGCCAGTTAAGCTGAATCTAACGTATCAGCAGCTCATTGAAAAGTACGGGAGCATAGATGTTCCTTTAAACATCGAGCTTTTGGACGAAAGCGATTACCAGCTTACCGTTGGAGGAGTCTCTAGGATGATGCTTCAGTTTGTCAACTACTTTAACCT
>CAYFJA010000022.1:0-16696 GCA_964343315.1 uncultured Nitrososphaerales archaeon | reverse complement strand
TTTAAGGCTGAGGAGCTGAGTATTTTTGCGATAAAGTTTTTAAATAGTATAATATTATTAGGTTAGTTCAGGTGATCGATATGGCTCAAGCTTCTTATGGTCCAATTCTGGTTTTAAAGGAGGGCACTACTGAAACAAAAGGTTATGAAGCTCTGAGGAACAACATAGAAGCAGCCCTAGTTATAACTGAAATAATCAAGAGCTCTCTGGGCCCAAGGGGAATGGACAAGATGCTCGTAGACACGCTCGGGGACGTGACGATAACTAACGACGGGGCTACAATGCTGAAGCAGCTCGACGTCCAGCACCCAGCTGCAAAGATACTGGTGGAAATCGCAAAGGCAACTGACACAGAAGTAGGCGACGGAACTACTTCAGCTGTTGTGCTTGCTGGAAGGCTCCTCGAAGAGGCAAGGAAGCTTATAGACAAGAACATTCACCCTTCACAGGTTGTAGATGGATATCAGTTTGCTTCTAAGAAAGCCTTGGAGAGGCTCTACCAGATAGCTATAAAGATATCCCCTGAGGACAGGGAGTGGCTTCTCAAGATAGCTAAGACCAGCATGAGGTCAAAGATCATAGCTGAAGAGTCAGACTACCTCGCTAACCTAGTTATCGATGCGGTGTTCCAGGTAGCTGAGAAGAGGGACGACAACACCTACAAGGTAGACGTAGACAACATATCTGTTCTTAAGAAGCAGGGAGGCTCTATAGCTGATTCTGTTCTGGTCAAGGGAATAATAGTTGACAAGGAAGTTGTCCACAGCGGCATGCCAAAGGTTGTCAAGAACGCAAAGATAGCTCTGCTCAACGCTCCTCTTGAGATAGAGAAGACGGAGTACAGCGCTGAGATAAGGATAAGCGACCCGTCAAAGATGAAGGCCTTCCTGGACCAGGAGGCCCTCATGCTGAAGCAGATGGTTGACAAGATCAAGGAGGTTGGGGCCAACGTAGTCTTCTGCCAGAAGGGAATAGACGACCTCGCCCAGCACTACCTTGCTAAGGCAGGAATATTAGCGGTAAGGAGGGTCAAGGAGAGCGACATGGCGAGGCTTTCAAAAGCAACCGGTGCAAGGATAGTTACAAACATAGAGGACCTAACTCCTGCAGACTTAGGGTACGCTGAAGTGGTTGAAGAGAAGAAGGTTGAGGAGGACAAGTGGGTCTTCGTTGAGGGCTGCAAGAACCCGAAGGCAGTTAGCATACTGATAAGGGGTGGAAGCCAGAGGGTCGTGGACGAAGCAGAGAGGTCAATACACGACGCAATAATGGTAACCAAGGACGTCCTTGAAAAGCCGCTAATTGTAGCTGGAGGAGGAGCCCCAGAGATGGAGATGGCCCAGTACATTAGGGAAGAGGCTAAGAAGATATCTGGAAGGGAGCAGCTTGCTGCCCTAGCTTACGCAGACGCCCTGGAGGCAGCGATACCTCTGACCTTAGCTGAAAACGCTGGCATGGACCCGCTTGACGTCCAGGTTGAGCTCAGGGCCGCTCACTCAAAGGGCAACATATGGTACGGAGTTGACGCGTACAACAACAAGGTTGAGGACATGTACAAGCTAGGCGTGTTTGAGCCCGCTGCTGTTAAGGAGCAGGTCATAAAGTCAGCAACAGAAGCGGCAACCATGATACTAAGGATCGACGACGTAATAGCCGCTAAGCTGTCCAAGCCTCCAACAGGAGGAAAGGAAGGAGAGAAGAAGGAAGGCGGAGAAGAGGAGTCAAAGCCAAGCCTCCCCGAATAAATTCCTCTTTTAATTTTTAGCTTTCTTTTTCTTGCTCCTTTGAATAGTTTATTAAGAAAGATATCTCATCGAATGCTTTTGAGGCGTCCTCATCCTTAACTACTATTAGAGTATCTGTGTACGTGCTTGAAGTGTCCTCTATGTTTATCCCAGCTGAGCTAACGAACCTGTATATGAGCTCCACGCACCCAGGGGTGTAAAGTATTTCTTGAGGGCTGTGTATTATGATAAGGGTAAGCTTGTCCTTAACCTCTAAGAGCTGGGGCTTAAACTTTGAGAAGTGCTTTAAAGCATCGCCTTTGCTTATCCCGTAGGCTACTACGGTTAGAGCGTTTGAAGTTTTCGATATGTGAACGACCTTATCTGAAATCTTCAGCGTTCTTTCTATGATCTCGTCAGACCTTTCGTTTTTGAAGACCAGCTTTATTACGTCCGTTATCACCGTTACAGTGCTCTTTGAGAGAACCCTGTAAGGCACAGACCTGTCAGCTACAAGCTCTCTTCTGTACCTCTTGAGAGCAGATATTACGGCCTGCTCAGAAGCTTTTATTCCCTTGCTCTTCAGCCTTTTTACTATTATCCTGGCTAGAGCGCTGTAGTTCGCGTATCCTAAGAACAGAGCCTGCTCGTAAGAGAAATTTGATGATACTATAGATTGGACCAATTTAGATATAGAATGACCAGTTTTGGTCACTTTCTTACTCATATTAGTCAAATAAGACCAAAAAATATAAAAACTTTGCTAATTTGGATTAAGGTATGGGAAAAACGGTTTTAGCGTATTCAGGAGGGCTTGACACAACAACTTCAATATTGTGGATCAAGGAGAAGTACGGGAACGACGTTATAACAGTAACAGTTGACGTGGGCCAGCAGGAAGATTTTAAGGAGATCGAGGAGAGGGCTTACGCTGCTGGCGCCATCAAGCACTACTTCGTTGACGCTAAGGATGAGTTTGCCGACGAATACATCTCGACAGCCATAAAGGCAAACGCCCTCTACGAAGATAAGTATCCTCTCAGCACATCGTTAGCAAGGCCTTTGATAGCAAAGAAGGTAGCTGAAATAGCAATAAAAGAGAAGGCCGATTCTGTGGCGCACGGGAGCACTGGTAAGGGGAACGACCAGGTTAGGTTTGACGTAACCCTCAGGTCCCTTTACCCCGGGGTCAAGATAATAGCCCCTGTGAGGGAGTGGAACATGAGCAGGGATGAGGAGCTCAAGTACTTGCAGAGCAAGGGGATCCCGTACAAGGCTTCAAGGAGCGAGTTCAGCATAGACGAAAACCTCTGGGGAAGATCCATAGAGAGCGGGAGGCTTGAAGACCCGTGGGCAGAGCCCCCTGAGGAAGCCTTTGCTTGGACGGTTTCTCCAGAAAAGGCTCCAGATAAGCCTGAGTACGTTGAGATTTACTTTGAGGAAGGGGTCCCAAAGAAGCTCAACGGGGAAGAGCTGAAGCTCTCAGAGCTCATAAAGCAGCTTAACCATATCGCTGGTAGGAACGGGGTTGGAAGGATCGACCACGTAGAAGACAGGGTCGTTGGGATTAAGTCTAGGGAAGTTTACGAGACTCCAGCAGCTCTTGTCCTTATAGAAGCTCACAAAGACCTTGAGAAGCTAACCCTTCCCAAGACGGTCTTGAGGTTTAAGAAGATAATTGAGGAGCAGTGGGGGTTCATGATATACGACGGCCTCTGGGCGGATCCACTGAGGCCTTCTCTTGAAGCTTTCATCAACGAAACCCAAAAGAGCGTTGAAGGAACGGTTAGGGTAAAGCTTTACAAGGGCGGCATGGCTGTCGTAGGCAGGAAGTCTGAAAAGTCCCTGTACAAGCACGAGCTTTCAACCTACAGCTCTTCTTCTACCTTTGACCAGAAGCAGGCCCTAGGCTTCATAAACCTCTTCGCTTTGCAGACAATCGTTTACAACGAGGTGAACAGGGAATGACAGACATACTTAGGGGTAAGAGGCTTGAGCCGATGGACGACCTAGCCCTTAAAATAACTTCTTCAGTTGAAGCTGACAAAAGGATACAAAAGGCCGTCGTGCTAGTGAACATGGCTCACGTTTTATCTCTCTACGACGCAAGGGCTCTGTCAAAAGAAGAAATGACTGAGCTAATGAAGGCGCTCAGCGAAGAGCTCTCGGGCTTCCCCTTAGACTACAGGTACGAGGACGTTCACATGAGCCTCGAGCAGGACCTAACAGCTAAGGTTGGAAGTTTGGCGGGGAAGATAGGGCTCGGGAAGAGCAGGAACGACCAGGTAGCTACAGCAATAAGGCTAGAGCTCAAGGAGGAGCTTTTGAGCGTTGCAGAGTCCTTAGCTTCTCTGATACAGGCCCTTATGGACAAGGCTTCAGAAAGCTCCAACGTGTTGTTCTTAACGTTCACGCACCTTCAGCCAGCCCAGGCAAGCACGGGAGCTCACTGGCTTCTCTCATACGCATGGGCCTTTGTAAGGGACTTTGAGAGGATAAAGCTGGCCTACTCAACAACAGACCTGAGCCCCATGGGTGCTTCAGCAAACGCTGGTTCGATCGTTCAGATAGACAGGTACGAGGAGGCCGAGACTTTGGGCTTTTCTGGAATAATAGAGAACACCATCGACGCTGTCTCGGCAAGGGACTTCATACTTGACTCCATTTACGCTCTGTCGAGCATAGCCTTGAACGCTTCAAGGCTCTCAGCCGACGTAGTTGCATACATGGCTCTGGGGCTCATAGACCTTGACGATAAGTACGTTTCTACTAGCAGCATAATGCCTCAGAAGAGAAACCCTGTAGTAGCAGAAATAATAAGGGCCAAGGCGGCCGGGATAATATCAAACCTTTTGGCTAGCATGGAGATACTCAGGGCTCTAAACTCAAGCTACAACCTGGACCTTCAGGAGATAACCCCGAAGCTTTGGTCTTCAGTTGACGAAGCGGTGAGCATGCTTAGGGTGCTTTCCGGAATGGTCCTGGGAATCAGGTTCAACCAGGAAAAAGCAAAGGAGCTGGCTGAAAAAGGCTTTGTTACTGCAAGCGACCTGGCGGAGCACATAGCCTTAAAGTACAGCGTGCCCTTCAGGGAAGCCCATCACATGGTTGGAGAAGCCGTTAAGATTAGCGAGACCGGGAGGCCGCTTATAGAGTCCCTTAAGGCAGTTCTAGAAAGCAGGGGCCTTAGCTTTGACGAAGCTGAGATAAAGGATGTAATGAATCCAGAGAGCGCTATAAGCAGAAAAGCTACAGCAGGAAGCCCTCATCCAAGGGAAAGCATGAGGCAGATCAGCGCTCTTTCTTCAAAGGTTAAAGAAATCGAAGACTTTGTCAGCATAAATAAGAGAAAGATTGAAAAAACTTATCAGCTGATGATTAATAAGGGGTGGTATTAAAATGCCCCTAAAGGCAAAATGCAAAGAGTGCGGAGCGGACATAGAGATCCCTGAAGACGCCCTTCCGGGAGAGATAGTAAGCTGCCCCGACTGCGGTCTGGAATACGAGATAGTCTCGATACAGGGAGAAAAGGTAGAGTTGAAGCTGGCCGAAGAGATAGGAGAAGACTGGGGAGAATAAAGATCAAATGCCCGATGTAACTATACTTTACGACAGACTAAGGTGGGAGGAGAAGGAGCTTTACGAAAAAGGGAAAGAGCTGGGCCTCGACGTCCAGCTGCTGGACGTTAAGAACGAGCCCAAGGAGCTTACATCAGTAAAGAAAGACGAGGGCATAGCGGACCTTGTCCTGCAGAGGACTATAAGCCATTACAGGGGGCTCTACTATTCAGCTATATTAGAAAACTACGGGCACGCGGTGATAAACTCCTTTGTTACTTCTCTGGTTTGCGGCAACAAGCTGCTCACTACCCTGCTTTTGGCCAAGAACGGAATACCCACTCCTAAAACCTACGTGGCCTTCTCGATGGAGTCGGCCCTGAAGGTAATAGATAGGCTGGGCTACCCTGTCGTCCTCAAGCCCATAGTGGGAAGCTGGGGTAGGATGATAGCTAAGATAAACGACAAGGAGCAGGCCGAGTCGATTTTAGAAACGAGGGAGCTTCTGACGGACCCGCAGCAGCAAATTTATTATATACAAGAGTACGTAAAGAGGCCCCCGAGGGACATAAGGGGGATAGTAGTGAACGGGAGGTTGATAGCCGCGATCTACAGGTATCAGCCGGAAGACGATTGGAGGACAAACATAGCTAGGGGAGGAAAGGCGGAGCAGATAAAAGCCGACGGGGAGCTTGAGGACCTTATGATAAAAGCTGCCAGCGTCGTGAACGCAAAGGTGGTAGGAGTAGACGCTATGGAGACGGAAAACGGCTATGTGATTCACGAGCTGAACAACAACCTTGAGTTTCACGGAGCCTATCAAGCCACTGGAATTGATATAGCTAAGGAGATAATGAGCTTCGTAAAGAGCCTGGTGAAGGGCTGATGGTAAAGGTTTCTATCGTTGGCGCTTCTGGGTACGTAGGAGGGGAGCTGCTGAGGATACTTTCTAAGCACCCGAACGTTGAGCTCGCTTCTCTGACCTCTAGGCAGTACGCGGGAGAATACGTCCATAAAGTGCACCCGAACTTAAAGGGCGTTGTTAGCGCTAGGTTTGTGGGCGAAGATCCTGTAACAGCAGCTTCAAAGGCAGACGTTGTCTTCTTGGCTCTTCCCCACAAAGCATCTGTAAAGGTTGTTCCCGAAATAATGAAGCTGGGGGTTAAGATAATAGACATGAGCGCGGACTTCAGGCTCAAGGACCCAGAGCAGTACAAGGTTTGGTACAGCTACGAGCACCCGTACCCCGACCTCTTAAAGAAGTTCGTCTACGGCCTCCCTGAGCTTCACAGGGAGGAGCTGAAGGGGGCGCAGTACGTCTCCGCTCCAGGGTGCATGGCAACGGCTGCTATAATCAGCCTCGCCCCTCTGTACAAGTACTTGAGCGACCTTCCGATCATAGTGGACGCCAAGATCGGGTCTTCTGGGGCTGGAGGAAAGCCATCCCTCTCAACCCACTACTCTGAAAGGTACGGGGTCATAAGGCCTTACAAGCCTGCGGGACACAGGCACGCCGCCGAGATAGAGCAGGAGCTGAGCAGGCTTAGGGGCAAAGAAGTTAAGGTTGGGATGAGCGCCCACGCGGTAAACATAGTCAGGGGGATACTAACAACTTCGCACGTTATCACTGACAGGGAGATAACTGTTCAGGAGCTGTGGAGGGCGTACAGGGAATTTTACAACGGGGAGCCTTTCGTCAGGTTCATGATGGACAAAACAGGCCTCTACAAATACCCTGACCCAAAGGTGGTCGTAGGTTCTAACTTTGCTGACATAGGCTTTGACTTCGACAAGCATTCGAGCAGGGTTGTTGCTCTTGGGGCTATAGACAACCTGATAAAAGGAGCAGCTGGATCCGCTGTCCAGTCCATGAACCTCATGCTCAACTTCGACGAAAAGCTCGGCCTAGACTTCCCAGCGATACACCCGGTGTAGGGGCATGGAAGGACCTATAGTAATTAAGGTCGGCGGAAGCCTGATATCAGAAGGGGCCCAGTACAAGATACTGGAAGACATAAAGAACTCTGGTATCAAGAGCTTTGTGCTAGTTCACGGCGGAGGGAACGAGGTCACTAAGATGCAGAAGGCCTTAGGAAAGGAGCCAGTCTTTGTCACTTCGCCTGAAGGGATAAGGAGCAGGTACACGGATCTAGAAACGCTTGAGATATTCAACATGGTCATGAGGAACATAGGAACTAAGATCGTATCTTACTTAAACTCTTTGGGCTATAAAGCTATAAACGTCTCGGGCGTAGACGCCTCTTTTATGAAGGCTGAGCGCAAGAAGAAGCTTGTGATCATAGACGAGAGAGGAAGGAAAAGGATCATAGAGGGAGGCTACACGGGGAGGATAAAGGAGGTGGACTCAGGGTTTTTAGAAAAGATCCTGGAGATGGGCCTTGTTCCCGTTATTTCGCCAATAGCTTCAGGATACGAAGGAGAAATCCTTAACGTCGACGGGGACAGGACAGCTTCAGCTGTAGCTTCAGCTCTGAAGGCAAAGAAGCTTATAATATTCACAAACGTAGACGGGGTGTTTTTGGACGGAAAGGTTGTAGAAAAGCTTACTCTGCCCGAAGCTAAAGAGGCTCTGAAGAAGGTTGGCCCAGGGATGGACAAAAAGCTCATAGCGTGCATAGAAGCGCTCGAAAGGGGCGTAGATGAGGGGATAATAGCCAACGGAAAAAAGGATAAGCCTTTTGAGCTTGCTCTGAACGGGTTTGGGACAAGGGTGCTGAAGAATGAGTAGCATAGAAGAAGAAAGGATGTTTAAAACATTTCAGAGGTACGGGATAAAGGTAGTAAAAGGGGAAGGGTCCTACGTTTGGGACGACAAGGGGAAGAAGTACCTGGACTTCATGCAGGGCTTCGGAGTTGGCATACTCGGCCACAAAAACCCAGCCGTTATAAAAGCTATAGTAGATCAGCTTAACTCCCTTGACATCTGCCACGGCTCCCTCTACAACGACGCTAGGGAAAGGTTTCTAGAAGAGTTCTTCAGCGTTGCCCCAAAGTCGCTGAGCAGGGCCTTCATGAGCAACAGCGGGGCTGAAGCCGTTGAGCTCGCTCTCAAGCTCGCTAGAAAGTACACGGGCAAGAAGGGATTCATATCTTTTACTGGCGCCTACCACGGGAAAACGTTCGGGGCTCTCTCGGTCACTTATTCGGAGAAGTACAGGCAGGGCTTCGGGCCTCTCCTTGAGCCTGTTAGGTTCTTGAAGTACGGGGACGCAGAAGCGGTAAAATCAGCCGACTTCTCTGATATAGCAGGGGTTATAGTTGAGCCAATACAGGGAGAGGCTGGGATCATAGTCCCCCCTGACGACTTTCTGCCCACTTTGAGGGATATAGCTTCAGAAAAAGGAGCCGTTCTGATAATAGATGAGGTTCAGAGCGGGATGGGCAGGACAGGCAAGTTCTGGGCCCACCAGCACTGGAACGTTGAGCCGGACATAATGACCGTGGGTAAAGGTGTCGGAGGAGGAATCCCGATGGGCGTTACCGCGGCAAAAGAAGAGATAGCTTCTGTTCTGAAGGTAGGGGAGCACAGCAGCACGATGGGAGGCAACCCTATAGCTTCTGCGGCAGGGGCAGCTACGATAAAAGAAGTGAAGAAGCTTTTGCCAGAAGTAGAAAGAAAGGGGAGGATCTTTATCGATGGCCTTAAGAAGGTTCAGAGCAGGCTAATAAAGGAAGTTAGGGGCAAAGGGCTGATGGTAGGCCTAGACCTGAGGGTTAGGTTTAAGGACGCGCTCTTCGCCCAGATCGAAAACGGGTTGATATCCCTTTATTCTGGCTTAACGACCTTAAGGTACCTTCCTCCTTACACCGTAACGGATGAGGAATTGGGTGAAGCTCTGTCTATAATCGAAAAAAGCTTAGTAAAAATCGAGAATAGCGCGTTTGTTTAGAAACTTTTTTAAGATAATCTGTCCGAGATAATGATATGGACGAGATAGACTTAAAACTGTTGGAGCTTCTAAAAGAGAACGGAAGAGCATCCTACATAGATCTTGGGAAGGAGCTAAACCTTTCTGAAGCTGCTGTCAGGAGGAGGGTTAAGAAGCTCGTAGACGAAGGAATAATAAAGAAGTTCACGATCGAGATAAAGGAAAGGGAAAGGGCAATGGCCCTCACCCTTCTTTCAACTTCCCCAAACGTCCCAACTTATGAAGTAGCTGCCATGATATCTAAGATAAAAGGCGTGGAGAAGGTTTACGAGATAACGGGCCAGTACGACATTGCGGTCCTAATATCTGCTCCGAGTATAGCAGAGGTAAACAAGGTTATTGACGATATTAGAAAAACTAACGGCGTTATTAATACTAATACCGTCATAATTCTTAGAGAGCTTTAAAATTTTTTTACGAAAAACGTTATAAACTTAAAGTCTAAACCCCTACTATGGAGTCTGAGGAGCCGAACTTAGAAGAGAGCTTGGGCTACGCCGATATTTATAACGGAGGGTTTTTTAACAGAAAGGTAAACATCCTTGATTCTACTTTAAGGGAAGGGGAGCAGTCTCCCGGGGTTTCTTTCACAAAGAGGCAGAGGCTTCAGATAGGATGGATGCTTGACTACTTTGGGGTGAACTCGATAGAGATTTCCCCGATAGTTTCCCAGTCCCACTTTGAGTCCTGCAAAGAGCTCGTTAAAGCCAAGCTTAACGCTACAATCGTTGCTCACGGAAGGGCCCTTAAGGAGGACATAGACGTTGCCCTAAAGTGCGACGCAGGCTTTTACGCGATGTACCACTCTGTCTCAGACATACACCTAAAGTACAAGCTAAAGGTGAGCAGGGAGGAGGCCCTGAACAGGACCCTTTCTGCCCTGGACTACGCTAAGTCCCACGGCTTAAAGGTTAGGGTTACGCTGGAGGACGCTAGCAGGGCTGACCCAGCTTACGTTAGAGACTTTGCAAGGTCCCTTTATGAAGCTAACGTGGACAGGATAAGCGTCCCAGATACTGTTGGGGCCATGAGGCCTTCGGGGATGTATAGGCTAGTCAAGAACGTTAAGGAAGTAGCTCCAGTTCCGATAGACGTTCACTGTCACAACGACCTCGGGCTTTCCCTAGCCAACGCTCTTGCCGGCTACGAGGCAGGGGCTGACCAGATACACACAACTATAGGAGGAATAGGGGAGAGGACGGGAATAACAGACCTGGCCCAGCTCGTTATAGCTCTTTACGCTCTGTACGGGGTCAAGCTGGACGTAAGGTACGAAATGCTGAACGACCTTTACGACGTTCTGGAAGAGTACATAAATTATAAGATTCCTGCGAACCAGCCGATCATGGGAGACAACGCATACAAGCACAAGGCTGGGACGCACATAGCGGCTGTTCTTAGGAACCCAGCGGCTTACGAAATAATAAGCCCCGAGTTCCTTGGAAGAAAGAGAAAGGTAGTTTTCAGCGAGCTCATAGGCAAAAACGGGGCCCTGTTCCTGCTGAGGGTTTTAGGAGTAAATACTGAAAACGAAGAGCTGGCCAGGTCCGTGGCTCAGGGCATGAAGTCTTTGCAGATGGGAGACCTGTTCGAGCTCGAGCTGAACGATGAGCTCAAGGAGAGGATAAAGGCTGAGGAGGTATGAAGCTGTCCATACTTCACGATTTGATCAGGTGGGAAGAAAAGGCCCTGTACAACGCTGCGCTGAAGAGAGGTTTAGATGTTGGTCTTGTGGACATAAAGGACGAGCTCTTTGACATTCACAAAGGGGTTGACAGCAGGTTCGGGGACGTAGCCCTCCAAAGGGTCACCAGCTACTACAAAGGGCTTCACAGCGCCGCCATACTCGAAAGCCTGGGGGTAAGGGTGATAAACAGCTTCGAGAGCTTAACAATAACCGGGAACAAGCTCTTCACAACTCTCAGGCTCAGGAAGAACAACGTCCCAACGCCGAAGACGGTTGTTGCTTTTTCTCCCGAAAAGGCCCTCGAGGGCTTCAGGAGCTTAGGGGATAAGGCAGTGATCAAGCCGGTAGTCGGCTCTTGGGGGAGAATGGTGGCGCTTTTGGACAGCTATTATTCAGCTAAAGCTGTCTTTGAGGAGAGAGAGTACATGGACCCAATATATCAGATCTACTACCTTCAGGAGTTCGTGAAAAGGCCACCCAGAGATATAAGGGTCTTTGTAGTTGGCCAGAGGGCGATAGCGGCCATATACAGGAACCAGCCTGAAGGCGACTTCAGGACAAACACGGCCCTGGGGGGCAAGGCTGAAAACTGTCCTGTTACAAGAGAAATTGAAGATTTAGCGGTCAAAGCTTCCTTAGCTATAGGCGAAGGGGTTTACGGCGTTGACATGATGGAGACCGATTCAGGCTACGTCGTCCACGAAGTCAACGGTACGGTTGAATTCAAGAACTCCGTTCCAGTAACAGGCGTTGACATACCCGGAGAAATAGTAGAATACGCTATAAGCGTAGCCAAAAGGTAATTTATCGATGGATCCTTTAGACTTCCTGATAAAGATCTTAAAGATTTACTCTCCGTCCACAAAAGAAAAAGAGCTTTCTGACTTCATCTACAGCTACGCCAAGGGCCTGGGCTTTAAAGACGTTACCCAAGACCAAGCGAACAACGTCATAGTGAGCGCGAGCGAGGGCAGGCCTTTGATATACTTGATAGGGCACATGGACACCGTTCCCGGGGAGCTCCCTGTTTTTTACGACGGCACAAACGTCTACGGCAGAGGCGCTGTTGACGCCAAGTCAGCGCTCTCAGCCTTTCTCTTTTCCTCCTTAAGCCTAAAGGACCTGGGCTGCGGCCTTAAATTTATAGCTGTTACCGATGAGGAGAGGCTCAGCGAAGGGATGAAAGAGATAATAAAAAGGGAGCAGAGGCCAGACTACGCTGTGTTCGGAGAGCCAACTGGATTAACTGGGATAGCCGTAAGCTATAAAGGAAGGCTCCTGGCAAAGCTAAGCTTCAGCGCAAAGCCCTACCACTCATCTTCGCCCCCCGAAGGCAAAACGGCCTTTGACCTAATGATAGAGGCTGTAAACGAAATATACTTAAAGGTGAAGTCGCTCAACTCTGAGTCAACCTCTCACTTCGACAGCGTCACAGCTCAGGTGGTGAAGTGCTCTTGCGGCGACTCTACAAACAAAACCCCTTCTCTCGCAGAATCTTACATAGACATAAGGGTCCCTCCCAGGTTCAAGACCGAGGAGCTAGAAGAGCTTCTTCTAAAAGGCAAAAATTATTCCGTTGAAGACAGGCTCGAGGCCTTCTACACGCCCCCTACCAACGAGCTTCCAAGGGCCTTTTACAGGGGTATATACAAGGTTTTGAGAGAAAAAGCTAGCTTTGTTAGGAAGCTCGGGACATGCGACGGGAACGTCCTGAGGTCATATTACGATGTTCCGGCCATAGCCTACGGCCCAGGAGAATCAAAGCTTTCTCACACGGACGAAGAAAGGGTTCCCGTCAGGGACTTCTTGGAGTCTATAGAAGTGGTCAAGGAGTCCATAAAAGAGCTGTGCAAAAGCTTTAATAGGTAATTTTGATTAATTAATTGGCTTGGCGATAAAGGTTGCCTTCTTCGACATGGACGGAACCCTGATCTCAGAGAACTCTTGGGACATGATTTATAAGAGCTTAGGTCTTGAATCGTCTCCCTACTTAAACGATTACCTGAACGGAAAGATAAGCTACAGGGAGCTCGTTTACCTAGACGTAAGCTACTGGGCAAGGAGCGGAAAACCTGCAACTAAGGAAATGATCGAAAGCCTTGCCCGCAAAGTTACCGTAAAAGAAGAAGCAAAGGAGGTCATAAGAAGGCTAAAGGCCTTAGGGATAAGGTCTGTTATGGTTACGGCCGGGCTTTATGAGTTCGCCGAAAGGGTCAAGCTTGAGCTTGGGCTAGATAAGGCTTTTTCAAACAGGCTTGTGTACGACGAAAGGGGCATGATAAGGGACGCGGTAATTGAGGTCGAGCCTTTAAAGAAAAACTTGATCTTAAGGGCTTACATGAAAGAGAACAATATAAAGAGAGAAGAGAGCATAGCGGTCGGGGACACGGTTTACGACAACAGCATGTTCAGGGAGACGCTGTACGGCTTTCTTTTGGCAAAGGAGCCTTTGGATCCTCCGGGAAGCAACGTGATCGTAGTGAGATCTTTAAAGGAAATTTTAAATTACTTGGAGAAGAGCTCATAAAGCTTGATTAAAGCCTGTATTCCCTTCTCCCCGTACCCAAGCTTTTCGCTTGAGAGAAACTCTTCGAAGGCCAAAGAAGTTGCAAACAGGGGCAGCTTGAGGGCTTTAGCTTCTTCAAGCACGTATCCCAAGTCCTTCCTCAAGTGAGATATCTTAAAGCCGGGCTCCATGTCCCCCTTCAAAAGCCTAGGCATGTAGGATTCGATCGTGAAGGACCTTGCGCCCCCTGAGCTCAAAACCTGGTAGACCTTTTCAAGGTCTAAACCAAACTTTTCAGCCAGGGCCAAGGCTTCGACCATAGCCAGATCCGAAAGGGCAACAGCCACCTGGTTCACCAGCTTCATCTTCTGGCCGGAGCCGACAGGCCCAGCGTAGACTATAAGCTTCCCCATGCTTTCAAAAACGGGCTTAACCTTCTCAAATGTTTCAGGCTTTCCCCCAACCATTATGATCAGCGTTCCCTGCTTGGCTCCTACGTCCCCTCCGGTTACTGGGGCGTCCATGAACTCAACCCCTATCTTTGAAAGCTCATCATATATTTCTTGGGCGTTTTTAGGGGAGTTTGTGCTCATGTCCACGACAATCAGCCCCCTTCTTGCCCCTTCGACCACCCCGTTTTTTCCAAATATAACCTCCTTAACGTCTGGCGCATCGGTGACCATCACTATAACCACATCGCTTTTTTCAGCGACTTCTTTTGGGCTTTCAGCTACAGGGACCCCTAGCTTCCTGAACGGCTCAGCCTTCGATTTTGTCCTGTTGTAAACTATGAGCTCGTGCCCTTTCTTGTATATGTTCATGGCCATTGCAGAGCCCATTATTCCCAAACCTATGAAGCCAACCTTCATAGCTATCTATTTGTCTCTGAGGAAAATAAAGTTTATAAACTACATTTGTAATTGATACTTCATATGACTGTAATGGTCTTTGGCGCTGACGGCTACATAGGCTGGCCCCTTTCTGTTAGGCTCGCAAGAGAGCTAGACGAAGAAGTAATAGGCGTGGACAACTTGATCACGAGAAAGCTTGTAGAAGAAGTAGGGGGCGCAAGCGCCCTTCCAATAGGAACTCCTGAAGAAAGGGTAAAGGCTTATGAGAAAGCCTACGGCAAGAAAAACCTAAGGATTATAATAGGAGACCTTACTGATTCAGACCTTGTTGACAGGCTTATAGAAAAGTACAAGCCCCACACGGTCTATCACCTGGCCCAGCAGAGAAGCGCCCCGTACTCAATGATAGACAGGGACCACGCTATCTACACTCAGGTAAACAACGTGGTCACAAACTTAAACTTGATATTTGCTGTTAAAAAGCACTCTCCTAAGACCCACATCATAAAGATGGGAACGATGGGGGAGTACGGTACCCCTGCCTACGAAATACAGGAAGGCTGGATGTACGTGAAATACAAAGGAAAGAGGTACAGGATAATGGTCCCAAGGGATCCAGGATCCTGGTATCACGTAAGCAAGGTCTTCGACACTTACAACATGATCTTCGCGAACAAGATATGGGGTATAAGGGCTACGGACGTCCAGCAGGGGGTCGTTTACGGGAGCAGGACGGATGACCTGATAAACGAAGAGCTAAACACAAGGCTTGACATAGATGGGGTTTGGGGCACCGTGATCAATAAGTACTTCGCCCAGGTTATAGCGTTCAACAAGCTCCTGATTTACGGCACGGGCTTGATGAGGAGAGGTTTCCTTTCGCTTCAGGACAGCATCGACTGCCTTTTCCTCCTGGGCCAGAAGCCAGCTGACGAAGGAGAGTACAGGGTCGTGAATCAGATGGAGGAAATATACAGCACTCTAGATTTGGCCAAAAAGGTGAAGAAGATAGTCTCAAAGTACGGCTACGACCCAGAGTTCGTCAGGATCCCGGACCCCAGGATCGAAAAGCAGAAGCATAAGTACAAAGTGTCTCACAAAACGCTCAGAAGGCTGGGCTTCAGGCCCAAGTACAAGATAGAGGAAGTCATGGAGCAGATATTCAGGGACATGCTCTCTCATCAAGAGATAATAAAGGAGCACGCAGACGCAATCTGGCCCCGCGTTTACTGGGACAGGCTGAACGAAGAAGGCAAGCAGCTCTTCATAAGCTCGCTAAATAAGAGCATGATAAGCAGGTCAAAGGATTATTTAAACAATATTTAGAACGTTCCCAATAAAAGGAAGAGCAGAGTAACTACAGCAAAAGCGCAGTAGTAAATGATTCTTCTATCTCTTGATAAAGGAGAAACGCTGTCCAGGACCTCGACCTTATAAGCCATGTTCTGCAAAATTATAATCATCAAAGCCAGTATAAAGTAGCCCAAAAAGCTCATTATTATGATGCTTATCAAGTCAAAGACAAAAGAGTTCCCCTTGACCCCAGATATCAGAACCCCTCCGTCAAGGTTTGTTCCGGGCAGGAAGTTTATAAAAAGAATAGTTACGCTCAGCGCTAAACCCTCAAATATCGCGTTGTTTCTGTTTATATAACTGCTGAATATCTGATAAAAGAAGGGCAGGTTTATTGGTTTTGGGAAGGTTAAGTTAACCTTCGGCGATATTAAGAGAAAGGCTAAAGTCCCAGCCAAAGCAGCAGCTAAAGGGTAAAAGGTCTCGTCGAACAGGTCGTCTAGGTTGATTGGGCTGTTTGTTCTAGTAGTTATAAATCCCATGAAGGGTATGATCCCGGGGTACCCAGGTATGGCGTATGTTGTTGTAGGCTTGGTCCTTTTTAAGAAGCTCACCAGCCTCCTTACCCCTTCGTGGATTACAAGCAGAGCTAACACAGGGGCTTCGTAGGCCAAAAGGTACTGGTTGTAGTAGCCTATCTTATAGTACCCGTCCAGTATTATAGTTCCTAAAGAAGCTAAGAGCAAAACTATGCTTATGTAGTTAGGCTTAGTTTTTTCTTCTTTTAATCTTGTAACGCTGAGCAGGACCTTTGAGCCCCGCTTTATAAGCTTAGGCACGTATCCTTCCTTCGTGACATCCGAGTAAAGCTTTCTGAAGCTATCCTTATAATTTTCAGAATAAACTTCAAACTCAAACCCATCTTCTAAGTGAAATACGTTTTCCACCTTGAAATATCTTGAAACTATCTCCTCTACCCTCTCCATCCTTTAAAATAAAGTTTAGCCCGTTTATCTTTAAACTTATTGTAGCTTTTTGTATAAGCTCCGAAGCGGGCCCGGCGGGATTCGAACCCGCGACCTCCGGCTCCGGAGGCCGGCGCTCTATCCTGGCTGAGCTACGGGCCC
>CAYFJA010000021.1:0-16791 GCA_964343315.1 uncultured Nitrososphaerales archaeon | reverse complement strand
ATAACGGCCACAGGCTCTCAAGGCCTGCCCCATACCAGGTTAGGGGACCCCGGCTACATCCAATTATTTAGCTTTGCCCTACTTAAAAGTTCAGCTGCATATTTATTTGCTTTTTCGTAAACTTCTTCTTCGTTTACCGTCAGAACCTTCCCGTCTTTCTTTAAAAACTTGCCGTCTACTATCAAGTCCAAGCAATCAGCTCCAGTGCCTGAATAAACAAGGTTTGACAGAGGCTGCAGGCTTGGGACTAAGTGGGGTGCTCTCATGTTAAAGATCGCTATATCAGCTTTCATGCCCTTCTTCAGGGAGCCAACCATGTTCTCTATTCCCATAGCATAGGCCCCGTTATAGGTGGCCATCCTCAACGCCGTAAGCACGTCTATGGCCTGAGGGTCGAGGTTGCTGACTTTAGCCAGGAGCAGGGCCAGCTTCATCTCTCTAACCATGTCGTAGTCGTCGTTGCTTGGGCCTCCGTCTGTTCCCAGCGCGACGTTTACTCCATGGGCCAGCATCTTTGTAACAGGCGCAATTCCTGATCCGAGCTTGCAGTTAGAGGATGGGTTGTGAGAGACAGAGGTCTTAGAAGAAGCAAATATCTCCATGTCTTCTTCGTTTAGCCAAACCCCGTGAACGTATATGAACTTCCTCCCCAGCATCCCAAGCTCCTTTAAGAACCTTCCTGGAGTTGTTCCCCTTTCTTTAAAGTACCTTATGTCATCCCTAACTTCAGCTAGATGCATGGTTACCCCTGAGTCCTTTTCTTTAACTATCTGAGCTATAGTCCTAAAGAGCTCATCGCTGACGGCACCTGGAGTCCTCGGAGAAAACCATATCCATATCCTGCTGTCCTTACCGTTCCACTTGCTGTAAAGCTGCTCAAATATCTTAATCGAGAGTTGGGCGTCTTCAATAAGCCCTTTGTGAATTATTTGAGGGTGATCCGCATACCCTGAAATGTCCATTATCTGCTTTCCTATCGCTGCCCTCATACCGCTTCTGTATACATTTTCTACGACCCTGTCAGCCCCATAGCGGGCGTTTATCGAAGTTGCAATAAAAGATGATGTGCATGAATTTATCATTTCTAAAAGGGTGAGCTTTGTGCTTACGTCCATAATTTCTTCGTCCATGTTTCCCTGTAAGGGCCAAACCCAATCCTTTAGCCACTCGATAAGGGCAACGTTATCTGGAACTAAACCCCTTAAAATGCCCTGGGCTAAATGAACGTGGGTGTTTATTAGCCCAGGCGTTACTATCTTGTCCTTACCATCTATCACAAACTCGGCCGTCTTGCTTTTAACATCTTTTCCTATTTCAACAATTTCACCGCCTTCTATGTAAATCGATCCTTCTTTGATTATGGTGTTCCTTTCGTCTGCTGTCGCTATGTACGCATTTTTAATAAGTATGCTTGACATCAAGAAGCCTATAGCTTTGAGTTATTTATCTTTTAATTTAAATGAAATATATAAAAAGCAGAACGATAATAAAAACAGCAAAGATAACAATATCCTTCATTTGAAGGCTATATTCGTAGTAAAAGCTCTTTTCTTTGCTAACACCATAACCTCTAAGCTCCAGCGCTTCAGCCATCTGCTGGCTCCTCAAAATTGAGACAACAAAAAGGGGGACAAGCACCGAATAATAATTCTTAATTAGCAAGAAAGGGTTCTTTGAAGAAAAATCTACGCCCCTTCCTTTCTGAACTTCAATTATCTGCTGCAGGTCCAAAGATAAAACAGGTATGAACTTGTATGTTGTTGAAATCAAAAAAGCGATGTCCCTAGCCTTAAAGGTCCTTCTTATTAGGTAATCTATCTCATCAGGCGAGATTGATGTAAAGATTACTGAGGCTGAATAAACCAAATTTATAAACCGCATCGAATAGCCAAGACCAGATATTAAGCTTCTGGTTAAGAGGAATTCGCCTAAAAATATTATGATTGAAAAGGGCAGAGAAAGCGCAAATGAACCGGCAGAACTCCTTAGGTTTTTAGAAGTTAGCCCAATCAAAATCATGAAGAGCAAAAGCAGGATAGCCTTTAAGGCGCTGAAGAGGATAAGGGAGAACGCTATTAAAAGAAGGCCCATTAATACCTTAAAGTATGGGTTTAGCTTAAAGAGCCAAGAGTCTTTTCTCTCAAAAGTGAAAGCTTTTGCTACTAAAGACATTTTTTACCTCATCTATGAGCTCTTCGACCCTTAAAGCCGGATCCTTAAGCTTTAAGGATTTCGATATGAGGGAGAGCTGTGGCTCGACTAAGTGGTACTTTTCTAAATCGTCCAAGGAATAGAACATTTCCTTCATATACCCTTCATAAACTATCTTGCCTTCGTAAATCAAGAAGGTGTATGGGTTGAAGCTCCAGAGAAACTCTACGTCGTGAGAGGTTATTATCACCCCTTTACCCTCGCTTACCAGCCCGTTAATAACGTTTGACAAAACCCTTAAGCTTGAGCTGTCCTGTCCTACTGTAGGTTCATCAAATATAATGTACTTTGGGTCCCAAGCGCTTACTATAGAAAACGTAAGCCTCTTTTTTTCTCCGCCGCTCAAAGCCAAGGGCGGCTTTTCTGCGTATTCTAAAAGGTTGAACGCTTTAAGAGATCTAAGAGCCTTTTCTTTAGCCTCTTCATCGCTGTATCCCAAGTTCCTCAAAGCAAAAGCCACTTCATCCAGCACAGAGGTTGAGAAAAGCTGATAGTCAGGGTTCTGAAAGACCATACCTATCTTTTTGATTATTTCTTTTTGCTTAGCGGTGCTAGTATCTAGCCCATCAACGAAAACTTTGCCCTTTTGAGGCTTAATTATTCCAGCAATTATTTTAGCCAAAGTTGTTTTCCCGGAACCGTTTGGTCCGACCAGAGCTGTTATCGAGGACTCCTTTATGATCAAAGAGACTCCTTTGATGACTTCGCTCGATCCATAAGAGTGATGAACGTCCTTTACCTCTATCAACTTAACCTTCAGCCGCTTTTTCTAAAGCTTTCAGGAAAGCGTTAAGGCTTTTTGTGTAAACCTTTCCTAAAGCTTCTCTCTGAAGCTTTATGAAGGCCGGGATCCTTATTTCTTCAAAAGATCCATAGTTAAGAACTTCTTCTGGCTTGCCGAAGGCTATTACCTTTCCATCCTTCATTACAGCCAAATAATCTACTAGCTCCATGAAAGCTTCTAGCCTGTGCTCTACGATTATAGCAGACAGTCCCTTTTCTTTTACGAGCTTAATCAGAACTCTGATTACGGCCCTTGCGTGAAAAGGATCGAGAGTAGAAGTTGGTTCATCTAAGATTATCAGCTTAGGCTCAGTAACTAAAACCCCTGCTAAAGCTACTAGCTGCTTTTGGCCGTCGCTCAGCGTCCTTATCGGTCTTTCCTTTAGGTCTTCGATATATAGCTCCTTCAAGATTTCGTTTACCCTTTTCCTCATTTCTTCCCGCGGATAGCCCAAGTTTTCTAGGGCGAACGCAACGTCTCTCTCCACTATATAGGAAACAAGCTGGTTTTCGGGGTTCTGAAAAACGTACCCTATGCTCCTAACTAATTCCTCTTGGCTCATGCTAAGCACTTCTTTTCCATCAACCTTCACGCTTCCTGAATATTCCCCTTTGTAAAACTTAGGGATGAGGCCTGTTATGGCCCTGAGCAGAGTTGTCTTCCCGCAGCCGCTTGGTCCCGCCAAAAGGAGGCTTTCGCCTTTACCTAAACTTAAGCTAACTTCGTCTAAAGCCTTTTTAGCTTCACCTTCATACTTAAAGGACAGGCTTTTGACTTCTAACAGAGCCATACGCCTTTCCTTTTAAGTTCATTGCAAATAAAGTTTAAAAAATAAATTTAAGAATTAAAATTATGGAAGAAGAGGTTATAAGAATAAGAACTAAGGGCTACTTTAAGCTTCCTTCTCTTGGAAAAAGGGCCTTTTCAGACTTAATGAGGGCTGGCCTGAGCTACACCAGCGGACAGGGCTTTAGCATAAGGCCTGGGGCAGACCTACCAACAGTGAGAAAGGCCCTTGAGAAGGTTTTAAAGAAAAAGGTTTTTTTCGTTTTTAACTGCGCAATTTGCGGCAAAGAAACAGACTGCTCAACCTGTCAGTTCAACGACGTCTGCCCGATAGAAACTACTGGAGGTTACTGCCTGTGCGACGAATGCTTTAGCAAAAAGAGCCTAAGCGACTACTTTTCTGCTACAAGAAAGATGTTAAGCGTTTAAGAGAAAAGCCCATAGTTCACTAGCTTAAACTCATCTAAAACCTCGCTTAAACCCTTAACCAGGATCGGCATGATAACTATAAGAGAGATAAAGTTGGTAAAGGTCCAAACGTTAAACCAAAAGACCCCATCTCTATAATTGATTATGTCCAAAGAAACTAAGTATATTGAGCCCAAGTAAGACTGAAGCGCGTTTAAAGCTAAAGCAACCAAAATAACAAAGATGACCCAAGCCCTAAATCTGCTTTTCTTAACGCCTTCTGCTTCAGAGCTTACGAGATCCCTGAGAAGCGGGTCTACATTAAGCTTCTTGCTCAAGCTCCTATAAAACAATAAAGAAACAATGGGTGTAATCAAGTAAATTAAAGACAAAACAGAAGCTTGTGCTATGGGCAATTGAGAAATATAGACCAAGCTTATCAATAAAGCTAAGTATGATGAAGCTAAACCCCAGAAGCCCCAAACCAAAGAGTATTCAACCAAAAAAGGAAGAACAAAGAAAAAAATGTATTCGTCGACCTCAGCTTCAAAAAATATGTATTGATTGAGATAAGAAAGGAAGAATACAGATAGAGCGGAGAGCGCATAAAAAGGGATAAGCTTCAAGTTGATCCTCTTCCCTTTCCAGGGAGATAAAGAATATTCGCCCATTACTGCCTTTAAAATATAATACTTTCGCTTTATTAAAACCTTTGAGAAAATCTTTTAAAAAGGAAAGATAAATCAGGTTAGATGCCAGAGAAAAAGACATTTAACTTTGTTGTAGTAGGAGGAGAAGCGAACGCTGGACCACCTATAGGACCAGCATTAGGGCCTTTAGGACTAAACGTTCCGATGGTCGTTAAAAAAATAAACGAGCTGACCCAAGACTACAAAGGCATGAAAGTTCCTGTCGTAGTTGAAGTGAACCCAGACAAAACCTTTAACGTTATAGTAAAGCTCCCTCCAACCTCAGCCCTGCTCTTAAAGGAGGCTAAGGTAGAAAAAGGATCATCTAAGGCTGGAACAGAATGGGTTGCAGACCTTAAGTTTGAAAGCATAGTAAAGGTAGCTAAGGCTAAGATGGATTCTATGAGCGCAAAAACTCTAAAGGCTGCGGTCAAGACGGTCTTAGGAACTTGCGTTTCTATGGGAATCAAAGTTGAAGGGAAAAACCCCAAAGAGATAATTGAAGAAGTAGACAAAGGGCTTTGGGATTCAAAAATAGTTTGAGCAAAATTTTTAAAGAAAAGCATCAAAAATAATTTGAAGTTGCGGCGGTCGTCTAGCCTGGTCTAGGACGTCAGCCTGCCACGCTGAAAATCGCGGGTTCAAATCCCGCCCGCCGCATGTAACGCTCTTGTTACAAATCTTTTAAAATATTCATAAGGTACCTACTGCAATCATAATGCACTGATTTGATAAAAATCGCAACAAAATTATGCAAAAAGTAAAAATATTGGGTACAGTTTTTAATAATCGTAATAAGAAAAATTTATATATAACAAATTATTAAAATTAGTAAAATGAGCTTTAAAGATGAACCTGAAAAAACAGGCGACAAAAAACTCATAAAGGCTTCGGGACAAGAATCTTCTGGAGGATCTGTAAAAGCAAGGATCCCTTGGTTAGCAGTATTCGCATTAGCCATGGGCATGTTGGTTTATGGAGTCGCTGAAAGCTACGGCCCAGTGTTCGCAATTACGAGCATTATTCCTCAGCAGTACTATTACTTGAGCTTGAGCGCAGGGTTCATAGCTGGAGGTTTCGGAGCTCTGCTCGCTGGATTTATGACAGACTACTTGGGCAGGAGAATCGCTTTCTTGATCACTGCAGCAATGATATTCATAGGCATAGCGATTTATCTTGCGGCTCCGAGCAACGCGATTGCAATAATCGTTTCTTTCATCTTAGTAGGAATGGCAGCTATAGGAGCTGAAACCCCGGTATTAGCCGCCCTTTCAGAAAGCGTTCCTGCTAAGTACAGGGGCAACCTTCTTGTAGTTGTCCAGAACTTCGGAAACATTGGAGTAGCTTTAGTGTTTATCCCCGCGTTAATAGGTCTCAGCGCTGAACAGGATACTGTAGCTTACGCCCTTCTTTTGGCAGCGCCTTTGATAGCATTGATAGTTGGGTACTTCAGCGTTAAAGAAACTTCCCCATGGGAAGCTACTGCTAAGGCTACTACAACAGTCCAAGAAGCTTGGAAAAAGGTAGATCAAGAAGCTATAGACCACGTTAAGCCTACGATGGGAGTTCCTTTGAGGCTGTTTTTAATTACTTTGATCGGGATAGTCCAGGACGTTGCTTTTGTCTGGATAACCTATGACATAGGATACTTATACTTCACGAACTATTCAGGCATAATCCCAATTATAGGAGGCTTTGGAATGGCTATAATAGGGATACTCTTCGGAGTGTTCTTCGTTCACAAAATGTCAAGGAAATCTGCAACGTTGCTAGCCTATGGTTCTGAATTAATTCTGTGGCTTCTGCTCTGGGCATATGTAGCATTAACCGGAACAACTTCCGGACTAGGACTGTTAGCTTTGGTTGCTATACAGTTCTTTGCTGTAGAGCTAACATGGGGTGTTAGGGCTATGCTAGAGCCCGAGGTCTTCCCAACAAAGACTAGGGGAAGGCTTGTTTCTTTGGCTAGGACAATGGTTTGGATCATAGCAGGAGTTATAACAATGGTCTTATCGCTTTACTATTACCCAACAGAACCTTCGCAGTTTATGGCTTTCTTTAACACCTCTTCAGCAATAATCGCTATAATATTCTTAATAGGCCTTATAGCAGCTATAGTCTGGTTCGTCAAGGGATTTGAGACAGGAGGAAAGAGCTTAGCAGGACACGACTTAGTAGCTTAAAATTTACTTTAATTTTATTTTTATTTTATTTATTTAATTTATTTTATTATAATTTTTAAGCTACCCTTTCCCTTAATCTTTTATGCACAGAAGAAAAGGGAGGTTGGGCCTCAGGTATTATGTGCTTTACAGCCTCTTAGAGTCCCCGAAAAACGGCATGGAGATAGCTCACGAGCTCTTTAGACTGATGGGATGGAGGCCTTCTCCTGGATCTCTTTACCCTCTTCTTTTCGAGCTGGAGAGGGAAGGGCTTATAGAAAAGACAGAAGAAGAAAAGTTTAGGCTGACGCCTTTTGGAATGGAACACATAAGCTCTATACCTTTAGCTTTGAGCACTAAAAGCATAATATTCGTAATGGAAACGCTCGCTGACAGACTTATCAAGCTCGGCGAGACGGAAAACTTGAGCGATCAGGATAAAGATAAGGTAAGAGAAATTATCCGGAAGCTTTCAAAGCTACTGACCTCCTCCCCGCCCTAAAGGGCGAGGCTTGCCTACCTTTTGTCACTTAGCTTTGCCGATAGCTCTAAGGAGCTCCTTGCCTTTCCTTGAAAGCTTATAATATGTATGATGCTTTGTGACTTCAGGGGATCTCTTCATCTTTGCCTTTGTCCTCTTAAGCCCTCTCCCAAAGACCTTTTCGACCAGGCCTTTCTCTTCAAGCTTTTCCAGCCCATTTTCCACAGCTTCTACGCTGCTTCCTATAGCCCTTGAAATGCTGAAAGCGTAGTCCACTCTAGCTTTTTTCAAATGCATCATTATGCGTATTTCAAAGTCGCTTAACCCTTCACTCACAATAAAGTTTGATTAGGTAAACATATATATTGATTTAGAGAATTAACTCCCGTTACTTGAAGCCTATCGTTCATAAAACTTACAGCTGGGTTTTATACGCTTTCTTTATCCTGTTCTTTTTGTTTACTTTTTTACTGATTTCCTTTTCATTTAAAGTCCTAGGTTTTACCAGGATACAGATTTTAATTATAAGCTTAGCTTCGCTGTTGGGCTCGAGCGTTAACATCCCAGTTGCTAAGCTAAAAAGCAAAGTCCCCATAATGATAATAAAAGCCTACAGGTTCTTTGGGATCGAATTTTATGTACCGTTTTACTCGTACGAAGATGTAACTGTTGCAGTTAACCTAGGGGGCGCTCTCGTTCCTGTTTTAGCGTCATCGTATTTGATATTAGCACACCTTAGCTTATGGCCATCTTTTCTGCTTTCTACATTATTGGTAACTTTGTTTGTTCACCTTTTAGCTAAGCCAGTAAAGGGTGTTGGAATAGTAACGCCCTTCTTTCTCCCTCCAATTTTAGCAGCCTTGGTTGGATTAGCGCTGGGAGGCTCTATGGCGCCGGTGGTAGCTTATGTATCGGGCACCCTAGGGGCTCTTATAGGGGCTGACCTGCTAAACTTGAATAAGATCGATAAGCTTGGATCTTCTTTCGTAAGCATAGGAGGGGCAGGCGTTTTCGATGGGGTTTTTCTGACAGGACTTGTAGCGGCTCTACTTGCCCTTTAACAGCTCATAATCCAGCTTCCTTAAGCTCCTTTTGTGCGTCTCAAAGCCCTTAAAGTACCAGAGCATTGATCCTGCAACGCCCAGAGCCCAAAGCCCTATGTTGTAGTATATAAATTGAGAAACGGTGAAGCTGAAAGTTAAGAATATAGAGGCCATATAAGATCCGTAGGCTATAACCCTAACCAGGCTTATCATCTTGGCTCTGTTAGCAGTTGGGAAGAGCTCTGGCTCAAGGACAGTCCTGGCTATCCAAGCGAACTCGCTGAAGGCCATGTTAAGGAATAGCAAGAGATAGAATACGCTAAGCGATTTAACGGAAGCAAAAGGCAGTATCAAGAAGATGGTCGCTAAGCCCCCTATAAATGAAAACAAAAGGTAAGCCTTTCTTTCAAAGGTATTAGCTATAAAAGAACCTAAAATACCTGCTGCTGAAGCGCCCAAGTTTGCAACAAAAAGTATCTGTGCCGTTAGCTTAGGAAATTCGGCCGGCCCAAGTATGTAGGCCATAAGCCCGTAGCTCAGGAACTGAGAGACCCCTATCAAAACCAGAAAGATAAACCTTAAAGCGTAGCCTGTGCTTGGGTTTACTTCTTCGTACTTTTCATCTTTTACTTTTATAGAAGACAAGTACTTGCTTGCTTCTTTAACCTTGCCTTTTACTTCCATCCACATTATCGACTCAGGCATCAATAGCCTTGAAACCACGAGCACTGCTATCGCAATTAAAGCCGTTAAGCCTATAGCTATCTTAGTTGGCATAAAAGCGCCCCCGGTTAATATAGCTAAGCCCGAAGCAACGGCTGCGCCTATGTTAGCAAAGTTTGGCATCAGCCCTAGGGTTGCCGCCCTGTATCTTATTGGCATGTTTTCCGTAAGCAGAGCTAAAAGCGCAGGTTCTTCTCCCCCAACCCCAAACTGAGTTAAAAACAAAGAAGCCATGAGCGAATAAAGGTTTTCAGAGACAACGAACAGCAATACGCCAACGCTGTAGCTGGCCATGGTTATCATAAAGGCTGTCTTTCTCCCTAGCTTATCTGCTAAATATCCCATTAGAAAGTTTCCGATCAACGCGAAAGTAAGCGGGGCCGCTAGGACAAAGGCGTAGAGCGAAGGAGGTATGAACTCGCTTATAAGTGTGCTTATAGGTGCTAGCGTAGATAGCATGCCCCAAATGAAGAATCCCATGGATACAGCAATAAAGGTCAGGGCGTGCATCCTCCCTATTTTTGCCCTTTCTACTATCTCGCTCATCTCATGCGCCCAACAATTTTAAGTATAAAATTTTTTATTTATACATAAATACAATATTTAAATGCCAAGGCCTCTTAAAGAAATGCTAAGAGAATATTTAGGCGATGAAGCTTCAAAGCTTTACGGAGCCTTTGACGTGATAGGGGATATAGCTGTGATAAGGATACCTGAGGAGCTGCTAAAGCACGCAAGCCTTATAGGGGAAGCTCTTATGAAGACCAATAAGAGCGTTAAATCTGTTTGGGCTCAAGTTGGTCCAGTTGAAGGGGATTACAGGCTTAGGAAGCTTGTCCACATAGCGGGAGAAGAGAGGACTGAAACTGTTTATAAAGAAAACGGATGCGTTTTTAAGGTTGACGTGGCGAAGGTCTTCTTCACACCAAGGCTGAGCCAGGAAAGGAAAAGGATAGCTGAGCTTGTTAAGGATGGGGAGGTTGTGTTCAACATGTTCGCAGGGGTAGGAACTTTCTCGATAGTTATAGCTAAGCAAAAGAGCGCAACGGTTCACAGCGCAGAGATAAACCCTTACGCGTACGAGTACATGCTTGAAAACATAAAGCTGAACAAGACTAAGGGCAAAGTCATACCTTATCTAAGGGATTCAGCTGAAGTAGCTAAAGAGCTCGAGGGGTCTGTAGACAGGGTGCTCATGCCTTTGCCTGAAAAAGCCTTAGAGTACTTTGACTATGCTTTGCTTTCGCTTAAGAAGAAGGGGGTCGTGCACGTTTACCTCCACATAAGCTACAAAAAAGGGGAAAGCGAAAAGGAAGCGCTGGAAAAGGGAAAAGAGCTGATACCGAAGGGGAAGGTGGTTTTTTACAGGACCGTAAGGGAAGTGGGGCCCAGGACTGTTCAGGCTGTTTACGACGTTGAAGTAGAGAAATAAACCTCCCTTTGCTGCGCTTCAGCTTTATGATATGTTCCCTTGAGGCTCAAAGCTCTGTCTCTGAAAAACGCTTAAATCTATAAAAAGCAGATAAATTTCATGAAATATTTAATCGCAGGGACTCTAAACCTAGACGTAACTTTGTTTGTTAACAAGCTTCCAGAACCCGGTGGAGAAACAAGGGTCTTCAAAATTAAGAAAGCGCTCGGGGGAAAAGGGGGCAACATAGCGTCTGCCTTTGCAAAAATTACTGGCGAGGCTTCTTTTCTGGGCGCTTTAGGAAATGATGAAGCGGCTCAGATGCACCTAGACTACTTCAAAAGCATAAACGTAGACACAAGGTTCATTAAGATTTACGATGGCGCGTCAAGCGGAACGTCCTACGTAATAGTTGAGGAGGGAACTGGGGAAAACATGGTCCTGTCTTACTTGGGGGCAAACGCCATGCTTGCCCCCGAAATTCTTGATGAAGAAATTCTTAGAGAGCTAAAAGATGCTAAAGTAGTTATAGCGGCCAACGTTAAGCCTGAGCTTGCCAAGGCTATCTTTGAAGCATCCAAAGGGATAAGCGTCTATGTTCCCGCTTCATATGTGAAGAGCTCCTGCGAAGCTAAGCCAAAATATTTGATAGTGAACGAGATAGAAAGCCAGAGCTTAGAAGGATGCTCGGGAGCAAGAATAATAAGGACCCTTGGGAGCAGAGGGGCTGAGATTTTTGGCACAGGAATTAGGGTTGAAGCAGTTAACCTAGAGAAGCTGGGGCTAAAGCCAGTTAGCGCGGTTGGGGCTGGCGACGCTTTTGCTGGCGCCTTTTCAGCTGCGTTGGCCCTTGGATACACGGATGAAGAAGCTCTTAAGCTCGCTAACTATGCTGCTGCTCTCAAAGTAACAAAAGAAGACCCCAGGGGAAGCCCGACCAAAGAAGAATTAATAAAGTTTTTAAGGCAAGCAGACCCAAAATTTAACTTAAGGGGGCTGTCGTCTAGCCTGGTCTAGGATGCCAGCCTCGGGCGCTGGTGACCGCCGGTTCAAATCCGGCCAGCCCCAAACTTTATTTATCGTGCCGTCTAAGTTTTAGACAAACATGCAAAACATAAGGGAGCTATTTGAGAAGGGTTATTATGAAGAAGTAGTTAAGGCTGTGAAGCTGCTCGAAAAGTCAAAGGGAGCTGACCCTGAGGGCTACCTTTTAGCTGGAAAAGCTCTATATTACATGAAGAAGCCGAAGGAATCTCTGAAATATTTAGAGAAGAGCTATGAGCTGGGAGGAAACAAGGAAGAAGCCCTTTTCTTTATGGGAAAAGATTACATGGCCATGGGCAAGTTTGACAAAGCTTTGGAGAAGCTCAACGAAGCTGTATCGATAAACCCAAAAAACTTCAGCGCTTTGGAAAACATTGGGCTGGCCTATGCGATGAAAGGGGAAAGAGGAAAAGCTATAGAATACTTTGAGAAGGCTTTGAGCGTTAATCCAGAAGATAAGAGGGCCTGGTACAACTTAGGTGTTAGCTACTTTTACGAAAGAAACTACAATAAAGCGTCTGAATGCTTCAAGAAGGCTTATGAGCTTGACAAAGGCTTTTATGAAGCCCTTTACAACCTAACTTCCTCCCTCTGCCTTTCAGAGGACAGCGAGTTTCAGAAGTTCTACGATGAGTTAGAAAGACTAAACGCTAAAGAAGCTGAAAAGCTGAAGAAAGCTTGCGAAAAAGAAAAGAAAAAGGTTAAGCGGTAGTTGAAGCTTTGAACTTCTTCTTCAGCTCAGCTTGAGCGGCTGCCAGCCTTGCTATAGGTATCCTGTAGGGCGACGCGCTCACGTAGTCCACTGCCATGTCGTTGAACTTCTCTATAGAGTCTGGGTCTCCTCCGTGCTCACCGCAGACCCCAACCTCTAGCTCAGGGTTAGCTTCTTTCCCTTCCTTTGAGCCTATTGCTACAAGCCTTCCCACTCCGTCTGCGTCCAAGGTAGCGAACGGGTCCGCTGGAAGTATCTTGTTATCTAAGTAGAAAGGTATGAACTTTGCTTCAACGTCATCCCTGCTGAAGGCAAAGGTAGCCTGAGTCAGGTCGTTTGTCCCGAAGGAGAAGAAGTCAGCGTACTTAGCTATCTTAGAGGCTGTTAGCGCAGCCCTTGGCGTCTCTATCATGGTTCCCACTTTGTACTTTATGTTCACGTTGTACTTCTTCATGACTTCGTTTGCTACCCTTTCTATTATCTCCCTGGCCCTCCTGAGCTCTTCAGCTTCAGCTACTTGTGAAACCATGACCTCAACTATCGGGGCTTCTCCTTCCTCCTTGTATACTTCAGCGGCTGCTTCAAATATAGCTGATACCTGCATCTCATATATCTCCGGGTACATTAAGGCAAGCCTCACGCCTCTCTGTCCCATCATCGGGTTGTACTCCTTAAGCTCTAGGACCCTCTTCAGTACTTTCTCCTTTTCCTTCAAGAGCTCAGGGTTCTTTCCTGTTACCCTTAGCTCGACGACCTCAGGCAAAATCTCTTCAAGCTTTGGCAGGAATTCGTGCAGAGGCAGGTCTAAGAGCCTGATCGTTACGGGCAATCCCTTCATTATCTTGAAAAGCTGCTTGAAGTCGTTCTTCTGCAGAGGCTTTATCATGTCCAGGTACTTCTTTCTTTCTTCTGGGGTCTCCGCGAGTATCATCTTCTGAACAAGCTCGAGCCTGTCTGGTGCGTTGAACATCCTCTCTGTCCTAGCAAGGCCTATACCTTCAGCTTTGTTCTCCCTAGCCTTTGCGGCCATCTCAGGCGTGTCTGCGTTAGCCCTGACCCTCAGCCTCCTGAACTGGTCGGCCCACTCAAGTATGGTTGCAACTTCCTTGCTTATCTGAGGCTCAACAAGAGGAACTTCGCCTATGTAAACGCTCCCGGTGGTCCCATCTATGGTTATCAGGTCCCCTTCCTTGACTACATAGTTATCGACGAAGAAGACTTTCTTATCTAAGTCTATCTTTATCGACTCGGCGCCAACTATGCACGGCTTGCCCATGCCTCTCGTTACAACAGCCGCGTGGCTCGTCATTCCTCCCCTGCTGGTTAGAACGCCGTCTGAAGCTGCTATTCCAGCTATGTCCTCTGGAGTTGTTTCAGGCCTAACAAGTATTACCCTTTCTCCCCTCTTCTTCCACTCCTGAGCGTCCTCCTTCGTGAACACGACCTTTCCTACAGCAGCTCCTGGAGAAGCTGGAAGACCTTTGGCCACAGGCTTAACCTTGGCGCTTGGGTCAATCTGCTTGTAGAACAGAGTTAAGAACTGGGAGGGCTCTATCCTCAACACAGCTTCCTCTTTGGTTATAAGCCCTTCGTTAACCATGTCTATCGCTATCCTAACGGCCGCTATGGCTGTCCTCTTGGCGTTCCTTGTCTGAAGCATGTAAAGCTTTCCGCTCTCTATGGTGAACTCTATGTCCTGGACGTCCTTGAAGTAAGCCTCAAGCTTTTGGGCAACTTCTAGCAGCTGCTGATAAACCTCGGGCATTACTTCCTTTAGCTTCTCTACGGGCATCGGGGTTCTTATGCCTGCTACAACGTCCTCCCCTTGAGCCCTAAGCAGGACCTCTCCGTAAAGCCTCTTCTCGCCAGTGCTTGGATCCCTTGTGAACGCTACTCCTGTTCCAGACCTGTCGTCAAGGTTACCGAAGACCATCATCACTATGTTTACAGCCGTCCCTAGGTCGTCCGGTATCTTGTATATCTTTCTGTATTCGATGGCCCTCTGGTTCCACCACGAATCAAATACAGCTCCAACAGCCATGAATAGCTGCTCCCACGGATCCTGAGGCAGTTCTCTCCCTGTGTTTTCCTTAACTATCTTTTTGAACCTTTCAACGAGCGTCTTCCAGCCTTCCGCTGTAACCTCTATGTCCTGCTTTACCCCAAGCTCTTCCTTGAGCTTGTCGAGCTCTTTGTCGAAAAGCTCTCCAGGAACCTTCATGACTATTCTTCCAAACATCTGAATGAACCTTCTGTATGTGTCGTAGGCGAACCTTTCGTCGCCCGTCTTCTTTGCTAAAACTTTAACAACTTTGTCGTTTATGCCAAGGTTTAGCACCGTGTCCATCATGCCTGGCATTGAATACGGCGCCCCTGACCTCACAGAAACCAAAAGCGGGTTAACGTCGTCGTTAAACCTTTTTCCAGTCTTTTCCTCCAGCTTGTGAACCTTCTCCACGATGGCTTCTTTAAGCTCAGGCCAGAGCTGCCTTCCCCTCTTAAAGTACTCGTTGCACATTCTTGTTGTAATAACTATTCCAGGAGGCACTGGAAGCCCTATCTTGGTCATCTCGACTAAGCCGTATCCCTTTCCTCCTAACTCAAACTTCGTTAAGTTTAACTTAGCTGCTTCCTCAAAAAGGTAAACTTCTGGCTTTGCGCTCATTTTCACTCTAAGAAGCTATAAAATAGTGTTTATTTAAGCTTTAAGCAATAATATAAAGCATCAAAAATCTGCGCGCTTGAGAAGCTGATAAATTTGCCGAATTGAGTAAAATTGGTTTACGCTCTTTTGCAGAAGTCTGCACGAAAAATTATGGGCATTTTATCGCTGAGCAGTTGATGCGATAAACGTTTATACTATAAAATTTATGATTAACCTTGATGAGCTACACTGAGCACTCAAAAAAAGTATTCCTCAACACAGGAACTAGGTTCCCTCAACCTATCGTTTGGGCCGTAGCGGTTGTCAAGCTTGCTGCAGCCAGGGCCAACGAGGAGCTTAAGGTTCTGGACAAGGACATAAGCTCAGCTATTCAAAAGGCTGCAACCGAGCTTATGGATGGGATACACTATGAAGACATAGTTGTTGACGTTTTTCAGACCGGCTCAGGGACAGGGATAAACATGAACGTTAACGAAGTTTTAGCAAAAAGGGCAAGCGAAATAGCAAACAAAAAGGTTCATCCAAACGATCACGTAAACATGTCTCAGTCTTCAAACGACGTCGTCCCAACAGCTATAAGGGTTGCGGCTGTCAGGGAAGCTGTACTTAAGCTTCTGCCTTCCCTTCAAAAGCTAGTTAGCTCTCTAAACTCTTTATCCTCAAGGACTTCGGAAGTTGTAAAGTCAGGAAGGACCCACCTGAGGGACGCCCTGCCTGTAACTTTTGGGCAGGAGATGGATGCTTACGCAAAGGCCTTTGAGAGGGACATAAAGGCCGTGACCCAGGCTTTAGAAGACGTGAGGTACCTGCCTATAGGGGGCACGGCGGTTGGGACAGGCCTTAACGCTCCCCCGGGCTTTCAGGAAGCAGTAATAAGGCACATTAATGCTATAACTGGCCTTGACTTCAAGCCAGCTGAAAGCAACTTCATGAGAATGAGGCTACTTACGGACATGGTTAACCTGAGCGCCGCCCTTAGGGGAACGGCCCTAGACCTTTACAGGCTTTCTCAGGACCTGAGGCTCATGTTCTCAGGGCCCTTCACAGGACTTAACGAGATAGACATACCCAGCCAGGAAGAAGTTGCAGGAAGCAGCATAATGCCGGGAAAGACAAACCCGATAACCGTTGAGTCCTGCCTCCAGGCATCAGTTCAAGTTATGGGCCTAGACCACGCAGTGCAGATGGCCGGGATGCTCGGCGAGTTTGAGCTGAGCATGGGCATACCGCTTACAGGCTATGACGTAATAACCGAGATAGATCTGCTCAGCGAAGCTTTAGAAAAGATGGCAAAGGTTGTCATAGACAACATAGTTGTTAACGAAGAGAAGATGAAGAAGTACGCAGAAAGCAGCCCGTCCTTGATAACAGTAATTTCGCCTAAGATAGGCTACGATAAGGCTTCTTCTATAGGAAAGCAGCTCGTTAAAGGTCTTTCTATAAGGGAAGCCCTCAGGGAGCTGGGTTACAGCGACAAAGAAATAGACGAGATACTCGATTTGAAGAAGCTTGTAAAGGGAGGATATACAGTTAAGTAAAAATTTTAAATTTTATTTGGATTTTTACAGTTTTTATTTAATTTTTGTAAATTAAAATCAAAAGTTTTTGTTCATAAAGTGGGCCGGCCAGGATTTGAACCTGGGACCTTCGCCGTGTAAGGGCGACATGCTAA
>CAYFJA010000020.1:0-17477 GCA_964343315.1 uncultured Nitrososphaerales archaeon | reverse complement strand
GCGCCGGGGGCAGGATTTGAACCTGCGCGGGCCGAAGCCCACTGGCTTTCTTGTTCAGGATCTCGAGGCCAGCCCCTTAGACCGCTCGGGCACCCCGGCTCATAGTTTATTTTTTCGTTTTAAATTTAAGCTTTTTTAGAGTTTATGAGGTGACGATTAAGTTATAAATCTTCATAAAATCTTCGTCTCTGTTTATCGTTATGTCTGCAGGAATGACTCTAGCTTCTCCAATCTTTTCTTCCTTAAAATCAGTCTTGTCGACAACAATTAAGTCCACGAGGCCCTTGTAAAGCTTATAGAGACCCTCCGCGCTCGGCTCAAACCCCAGATCAAGCATCATCTTTGATGCAGGACCTTTGAACGTAACCCCTCCTTTAAACGGGCTAATCGCAACCCTTTTACCCTTAAAGCGCTTTATCCTCTCTCTTATACCCTTTACTGAAATTATAGGAAATATCGAAGCCAAAGGGTTGCTGGGGGCAAATATAAGAAGCTCCGATTCTTCTAATATTTCTAGCGCCTTTTCTGACGGCTCAGCTCCTCCGGATCCTTCAACCTTTACGTATTTTATCTTGTCCTGCAACCTCTTAACGTAATACTCTTCGAAGGTTACTTCTCCCTTTTCCGTGCCAACCATAGTTCTTATTCTTTGGTCCGTGGGAGGCGAAACTTCAACGTTGATGTTGAAAGCTTTTAAAATTGAATTAAAAACTTCTGTTAAACTGTAGCCTCTGCTGAGCAAATAAGTTCTGTAAATGTGAACCGCTAAGTCTTTGTCCCCAAGCATTATGTAGGGCTCCACGCCCATCTTTTTCATCATTTCATATGAGTTAAAAGTGTCCCCCAATATGCCCCAGTTCTTGCTATAATCAAAAATCCCTGCTAAAGAATAAAGAACAGAGTCAAAGTCCGGAGAAACGTAAAGCCCAAGAAAGTATTCGTCGTCCCCCGTGTTCACTATAGCTTTTACATTTATTCCATTCCTATAAAGGGCCCCAACTATTTTTGCCCCTGAAGTTCCTCCGCACAGAACAGCCACGCCTTTCATAAAAAACTTAGTGTTTTTTGATTAAATAAGCGTTTCATTTATGAACGGTTTTATCTTGTTAAGAACGTAATTAGCTGACGAAGGGGTTATTTCTGCCCTTCTCCTGAACCAAGTAAAGTTTGGCTCCCTTTCCCACATAGGAACTATGTGAACGTGAACGTGAAAGATAACCTGGCTTGCGGCCCTTCCCACGTTTGTAAAAATTCTTATTCCGTCAGCCTTCATTCCAAGCTTCACAGCCCTTCCAACAAGCTTTGAAACCCTCGCGAGCTCACAGACATCCTCGTAAGAAACTTCTAAATAATCTTGGTAGTGCTTTTTCGTAAGCACTAGAGTATGTCCTGGAGCTATCGGAAACCTGTCTAATATAGCTAAAACTTTCTCGTTCTCATAAAGCTTATAAGCTGGCTCCTGTCCTTTAGCTACGCCGCAAAAAACGCAGCTCTCTTCCATATTATTGCTTAGCTTTTTCCATCTTATAACTATCTTGTCCTTTATTAAAATGCTAAGAGGACAAAGACACTAAAACATTTTAAGGACTCTTTATTAATAAATCGTTTCTAATAACTTATTGCTTTACTTTTTAAATTAAAAAACGTTTGATGCGATTAATTCAATCAAAAGCTCCCGTTAAGCTCCTTGACCTCTTCTTCGCTAAGCCTTAATCTCAAGCTCTCTGCTATCTCCCTAACGTGCAAAGGCTTGCTCGTAGATGGTGCAAATGAAACTTTAAAGTAGCTTAACCAGCTCAAGGCTACCTGAGCCATGCTTGCCCCTTTTTTAAGAGAAATGTTCCTCAAAGACCTTAAAGAAGATGAATGAAGTATTCTGTTTCTTAAAGAAGAGTAGCCTGCTTCGGTAAGCAAACCTCCCCCCAAGGGAGAGGACGAAAAAACGCTTATCTTCATTTTATTTAAGCTCATGGCCAACGATAAATTTTTTACGTTCAAAAGGTTCAGGTCCACTTTAACATGCTTTAAAACCTCATCAACGCCTTCTAGTCTGATCTTATCTAAATAGGAGCTCTTCCACCCTACTATTCCAAAACCTAAAATCAGCCCCTCCCTAAAGGCCTTCTTTAGGGCTCTCAAAGCTTCGTTAAAGCTAACGAGAAAGCTTGGGAGCTTCACTTCAAATACATCTATGGGCCTACCTATCCTCTCTTTAAGGGCCGCTATCTGCTCTAGAACGTGCTCATAGTTCGGATAGATCCCCTTAAACCTACCAATCACCAACACATCTCTGTTCTTTTTTATGCTCTCAAAAACGTCCTCCAAAAGCTTGTAGTTCGTCCAAGAATCCCTTAGGTCAAGGACCTTAAGGCCGGTGTTAATGAACTCGTTGAAAGCAGATATTACTCCCTTAGGGTCATCAAAGAGCTTATCTTCCCTTATGGATATGCCGCTCAACGGCTGAGCAAGCATTACGGTTAGGTAGATACAAATGTTTTATTAACCTAACGCTTTTTGTTTTTAAAATAAAGAGCAAAGAATAAAAGTTCCTGCTATATACAAAGCTTGTGGCCGCCATGGTGTAGTGGAAGCACAGGAGCCTGTGGAGCTCCTGGCCCGGGTTCGATAGCCTCTTGGCCGAAAGTCCCGGTGGCGGCCACTAAATTAACCCTTTGCTCAGTTACGTTTATCTATATTCTAAATTAAAATTATGTACATGGCAAAAATCAGGGTTGCCCTAGCAGGTATAGGGAACTGCGCTTCGGCCATAGTTCAAGGGGTTTATTACTATAAAGATAAGGAGCCCATCGGAGTTATAAGCGAAAAAATAGGGCCCTACAGCATATCAGATATAGAGTTTGTTGCCGCTTTCGACGTTTCAAAGAAAAAGGTCGGCAAAGACCTTTCGGAGGCTATTTTTGAAAAACCGAACCTAACAAAAAGGTTCGCGGAAGTCCCGAAGCTGGGCGTTGAAGTTCAACCGGGTCCGGTCTTGGACGGCGTAGCGCCTCACATGAAGGATTCTTTTCAGCCCATAGATAAGGAAACTAGCGTCGAATTTGTCGCTGATAAGCTTAAGGAGAGTCGGGCTGATATGCTGGTAAACCTTCTTCCCGTAGGAAGCGAAGAAGCCACGAGAGCTTACGCAAAGGCTGCGCTGATGGCTGGAAAGGGGTTCATAAATGGGATACCTGTCTTCATAGCAAGCGATAAAGAATGGGCTGAGAGCTTTGAGAGGGCTGGGGTCCCAGTAATGGGAGACGACGTAAAAGGACAGGTTGGAGCAACGATATTGCACAGGACTTTGGTTTCTCTTTTTCACATGAGGGGGGTTATTGTTGAAGAAACGTACCAAGTAAACATAGGGGGCAACACGGACTTCTTAAACATGACCGTTGAAGAAAGGCTAAAGAGCAAAAGGATAAGCAAAACTTCAGCTGTAACAAGCATCCTTCCCTACGGAAAGGAGCTTGAGGAGAAAGGTAAGATAAGGATAGGACCTAGCGACTACGTTCCGTTTTTAGGGAACACAAAGATCTGCTACATATATATAAAAGGGAAGAGCTTTGCCGATTTCCCCGTTGAGCTTAAGGTTAAGCTCTCCGTTGACGATAAATCTATGTTCGCCGCCGTGATGCTCGACGCGATAAGGCTGATGAAGGTTGCTCTAGATAAAGGGCTTAAGGGAGCTCTAATTGAGCCTTCTTCGTTTTTGTTCAAGCATCCGCCGGTGCAGGCCTCCAGCGACGCTGAAGCATTCGAATGGCTTCAGGGGTGGTTAAAGAAGCTTGGATATTAGCTTAAGCTATATAACTGAAGAAGCTTTAAGGGAAAAGGCGGCCGAGGTTAAAAAAGGGGCTGGGGATGGGAAGGGCAGGGTCTTAATAGTTGGCGGAGGGTGGATAAGCCTTCCTTCAGTTTATTTAGCGTTTCAAGCATCGCTTGAAGGAGGCGCCAATTCGGTTTTCGTTGCTGTCCCCAAGCCTTATGCCGGCTCCGTTAGATCTATGAGCCCTGATGTAGCGGTCATTCAGCTACCTGATTTTAAATTTACCAGAGGCAGCGCGAAGAGGCTTTTAAAAACCATGCCCGAGGTTGATGCGGTTCTTTTTACAACCGGAACGGAAAGAGGAAAGGAAGATGGGTTAAAGTTTTTTATGAGAGAATGCGAAGTTAAAAAGGTTGCATTAAGCGGGAGCCTTTTGAGTCAAGAGCTTTTTGACCTTCTTCCCTTAAAAGAATCGCTAATTGTATTGACTAAAGATGAATTTGAAAAAGCTTCAAAGGTAAAGCTTGATGAAGAAGATAGAGCAAAGGCCGTGTGCTCCTTTGCAGCTTCGGCTAGCTTAAATCTGCTCTTGAAAGATAAGATGGATTATATAGCTGTGAAGGGCTCGTGCGCTATAAACAGAAAACAAAGGGTTGAAGTTAACAAGCTTGGGAGCCTTGACGCTTTAGCTGGCTTGGCTGCTTCTTTTTTGAGCAAAGGCCTAAGCGTTTATGAAGCAGCATCTCTGGCTTCTTATGTGGATACAGAGGCTGAGCTCTTAGCGTACAAAGAAAAAGGTCCTTTCTTCAAAGAAAGCGAAGTCGTTAAAAATTACTCTGTAATTTTAAAGAATCTATAAAGATAATTACTTGAAGACCTTCTTGCCCATCTGAGCAGGTTCAAGGTTGAAAACGATCGTCTTCAGGACAGTCATTTCATCTATGCTGTAGCCAACTCCTTCTCTTCCAGTTCCAGAGTTCTTGTTTCCTCCAAACGGGAAGTAGCCCAGTCCGTGCTTCGGCATGTCGTTTATAGTAACTTCTCCTACCTGCAGGCCTTTAGCCACCTTCCAGAGCTCGTAGAAGTTGTTCCCAAACACGCATGAATCTAGCCCATATTCGCTTCTCCTCGCTATGTTTAGAGCTTCGTCAACGTTAGAAACTTTGTGTATCGGGATCACGGGCCCAAATATCTCTTCCCAGAGTATTCTGGCTGTCTCAGGCACATCGTATAAGACCGTCGGCTCCACGTATGTCCCCTCAACTTTTCCGCCGTAAAGAACCTTAGCTCCCTTTTCTACTGCATCGTCTATCAGGGACTTGATCCTTTGGGCCGCTGACCTTGATATTACTGGACCCACCTTAACGGTAGGATCTACGAGCGGGTTGCCGAGCTTCCAGTTCTTAACTTCTTCTACTATCAGCTTAACCAGTTCGTCGGCTACCTCTTTAACCGGGAGAACTGCGCTTATAGCGTCGCACCTTTGCCCAGCGTTTGACAAAGCTCCAGCCACGATCTTTTTGGCGGCGCTCTTGAGGTCAGCGTCAGCTAAAACTATGCAGTAAGCTTTGCCCCCAAGCTCTAGGTGAAGCTTCTTTATCCCTGCAACAGAGCTTATCGCTCTTCCTGTTGCCGTGCTTCCGGTAAAGCTTATCATTCCTACGTCCTTGTGAGACGCAAGCGCGTTTCCAACTATTGAGCCGGGGCCTGTTACCAAATTTATTGTTCCCTTTGGGAATCCGGCTAGGTTAAGTATTTGAACGAACATCATTGTAGATAGTGGAGTTTCTGAAGTAGGTTTGACAACAACTGAGTTTGCCGCTAAGAGGGCGGGTATGATTTTAGAAGCGGGAATGTAGAGCGGGTAGTTGAACGGGCCTATAGCCGCAACGACTCCAACGGGTTCTCTTATGACTAACGCTATCTTCTGGGCCGTGTCCTTTGACCAGTCCCCTGGAAGGTACTCTCCGAAGATCTTCCTAGCGTCCTCCATGGTTAGCTTCATTCTTAGATAAAGCGACTCGACTTCTCCTTTTGCCCCTTCCCTAGTCTTCCCTCCTTCTAGCATCAGCACTTTAATGAAGTCCTCTTCGTGTTCCATAAGCAGATGCCTAGCTTCCTCCATCAGCTCTATCCTTTCGATTCCTGCTATCTCTCTTATTTTATACTGGTTTTCTTTAGCCACCTTTACTGCTCTGTCCACGTCTTCAACTGTTGCTCTATAAACGTAGCCGATCAAGCTGTCGTCTGCAGGGGACCTGAGGGGATCTTTCTCAGAACCCTTTACCCATTCCCCGTTTATGAAAAACTTAAAGTTCTTTACTCCATCTTCAACATCAAACATTTCATGAAAATCTTTAGATAAGTCCAACTCAGCTAACTTTTCCTTTAACTCTTCGTTGCTCATGTTGTTAATTTGTTTAATGATGCTTATTTGCTTTATTATCGTTTTTTTCACTCGCCTAAATGAAGTTTGAACCACCCATATCTAGCAAGTCTCCTTTAGCCCCTATTAACTGCTTCTACCTTTCAACTTGCGCTTCTCAATTAACTCTTAAGCCTAATGAAGCTTGATGTAAAGACTTTTTAGGCTTATTCATATTTAAACTTTAAACTTAAAGAGCTTAAAACCTCCTGCTTACTGCAGAGCTTTTCGCTAAACTCTGAGTTCCTTACCTATTTTAAAGGCACGAGGTTCCCTAATCGGTTCAAACTATATCTATCTGATGAGCAACAGGTAAGAAAACTTAATATTTATGGCTTAAATTATTAATTCTCGTGAAAAAGAGCGGGCTTGGGCCTTTGGAGCTTAAGGTTTTATCCGTTTTATCAGAGCTTAAAGAAGCCACGGTTAAAGAGATTTATCTAAACGTTCAAAAACAGGAAAACGACCTAGCGCTGAATACAATAGCAACCGTGCTGGATAGATTATATAAGAAGGGGCTTATTGAGAGAGAGCTCGTTGACGATAAGAAGCCTTACTACGTTTACAGATTTCCCGAAGAAATAATGAATAACAAGAAAGCTATGGATATTTTTAGGGACTTCATAAAGGCCTTCAAGGAACCGCTCAAGTTTTACTTTGAAAGCAAAACCGATTTGAGCGAGGAAGAAATAGAAAAGATATTTGAGAGCCTGGAAGGCTAATGAAAACAGCAATCCTGCTTGATATATTTGGCTACATAATAATATTTAGACCCTTAATAGTTAAGCTGAGCTTGCTTATCTCCCTTATAGGTTTGAGCACATACTTTATACTTAAGACGAAAGGGCGATTGGCTAACAGGCTTTTAGTAACATTTTCTCTGATTTCATTTATTCCGTACGTTTTTTCAAACATTAGGTTTTTGTCTTTTAACTATATGATAATACTTAGGTTTTTCATGCTCAGGGATCCAAGAACGTTTATTTTTCTTATCAAAAGGTTATGGGTGGTTCAGCACGATCCTTTAATATGGGCCGCTGCTACAGCTTTGTTCGTTTTAGTTTACAAAATAATGACTTCAAGAGAGCGCCCAAGGCTAAAGCCCCTCGAAGATGCTTTGCTCATGAATAGAATTTTGGTGTTAGCAAAAGAGATGGGGGTTAAAGAGCCTGAAGTTTTTATAGCTGATTCAAAAGAAGTTCAGGTTTACACAAACGCAGAGCGCTCATATTCCTACATAGTTATATCTGAGGGAGCGCTGGCAGCTTTCTCTCAAGAAGAGCTTCTCGCAGCTGTTGCTCACGAGCTAGCTCACATAAAAAACAGCGACAGGAGCAACCTCTTCTTAGTTTTCGTTTCTTTTATAGGGACTATATTTAATTTCATAAACATAATTAACCCGCTGCTGTTTAAGAGAGAATCAGAGTACGCTGCTGATGAAGCAGCAGCTAAAGTTTTAGGCGTAGAGCCTTTGATAAAAGCTTTGGTAAAAGCATCGAGCGTTAAGGTAAAGTGGGCCAGGGGGAGCGGGTTTATACCTTCTAAGTTTGAGCTTTTAGCTTTTGCTCCAACGGCCCGCGCTAGGATAGATAGGCTACTGAGGCTCTACAAAAAAGGCCTTTTGAAGAAGCGCAACTCAGAGCTTTTTTCTAAGCTTTTGCTATAGCTGATAAAGCTCTTTCCTCCTCTGCTCCAGTAGAGGGAGAAGCTTTCTAGCTTCTTTTATCCTTTCTTTGCTTACTTCTACGCTCAAAGATTCTTCCCCTTCACCAGCCCTAGCTTTTAATACCCCCATCGGGTCTACTCCTAGAGAAATCCCAGCGTATGCGTTTCCTATTTGGTTAGAAGTTAAGACGTAGAGGACGTTTTCCATAGCTCTGGCTTTTGCCAAAGTTATCCACTGCTCCTCCTTGTTGTAGCCTTTAAGCCAGGCGCTGGGGACTAAGATTACTTCAGCCCCTTTTAAAGCTAAAGTCCTGGCTATCTCTGGGAACCTGATTTCATAGCATATCATGAGCCCGACTTTAAAGCCTTCCAAGCTAAAGACAGTTAGCGGGTTATCTGAGCCCTTGAGGTATTTAGATTCGTCCTGTCCCAAAGCCCTAAAGATATGGGTCTTTCTGTACTTTAGCTCTATTTCACCTTTCGGGTTTATTACGAAAGCTGTGCTGTATAGTTTAGGGTAATCTTCGCTCTTTTCGTAAACGCCAACGATTATCCATTTTTCGTGCTTTTTAGCTAGCCTCTCAACCTCTTTTATAAAGTCTGAGCTTTCGTCTTCGCCCATTTTATAAGCTTCTTCCGGTGAAAAGTTATCTATGTAAAAGTTTGAAAATTCTGGGAAAACTACTGCGTTTGCTTTTGAGGCTTCCACAAACCTTTCAACTTTCTTTATGTTTTCTCCTTTATCGATAGAGCTCGTCATTTGGACCAGGCTAAAGGTCAAGCTCATATAAAACATAATTTAAATCAAGCTTTTTAGAAGTTGTGGGAACATTAACTTAAAAGCTATGAGCGTAAGCAGGGAAGCTAGAGGCACAGCTATATTATCGTCTATGTATTTTTGCTTTTCAGCCAAGGTTCCTACAAAGCTAGATGTTATTCCTGCGTACCCCAACACTAGACTGAAAGGCAGGACGGCAGCTAACATTGCTAGGCTTCCTTCAACTCCTTTGTGTCTTTTCTTAGAAATCAGTGCCCTGGTTATTCCTGTAACGCCGTCGCCTATAGACATATAAATTGCTGGAAGAACGCCTAACCACAGATTTTTGTCCAGCAGCCAGCCTATGAGTATTGAAGCTCCCCACATAACAGTAAAGTTAACCTCATAAAAGTTGCTGCTTTCTTGAAACCAGCTCATCATTTTAAATCTTCTAGCTAATATTAGCTCAGCCGTTAACGCTAGGCTTAAGACAAAGGGGGTCCAAGCTTCTTTATAAACAAAAGGAACTAAAACTGCAACAACTCCAGCCGCCAATATATGGATGGTTTTTCTTGAAACATACCTCGCTGAGCTCTCGTCTAACTTTTTTCTGATAGCTAGCCCATAAACACGCTTGGATACGTAGAGTATAACGAAGACGACCCAAGCGGCAAAGAGCGAAGTAACGATAATGTCGTACTCTATGTAATCCACGGGTTAATAATCTAACCAGAAATTAATAAGCTTATTCTTTACTAAGAAAAACAAAGCTTAAGCGTTCAATGGCGTAGCTTAAGCCACGAATTTTGCCGATTAACCATCTACAAATAACTTTGCTTAACAGATCAAGTTACTATAAAAGCCTTTTTATAAGAGAAAATTATAACATCATAACATTATGATGTAACCAGACTTGTCTGACCTGTGATGACAAAGCTGCTCTGATAGCATGTGTAGCAAGATTTGCCTTTTAGCGCAGAAAGGAGGCAAGTTAAAGCTTATGTATGCATAAAATAATTATATAATATATGATAGATGAGTCTTTTGCCGACTTTGCGTTAGAAGCTTCTGAAAAATTCGGCTTCGACTATGTAGAAGCAAAGGTTCAAAGGGACACATTCATTTCTCTGAGCTTAAAAAACGGGTCCTCGGACGTCCCGGTTAAGGGAGAAATATATGGAATAAGCATGAGGGCTATATACAAAGGGCACTTGGGCTTTACTTCAACTAACGCGCTAAAAAAAGAAAATATAGAAAGCGCGTTGGCAAGCTTGAAAAAAAGCTTAGAAGCAGTATCCTCCACAGGGCTTGGGGAAAAAGTTTCATTATCTGAGGAAGACTCATTAACGGCAAATTGGACGGTCGACGAAAGGGTTAAGTTTGAGGACATTTCGGGGGAGGACTTGCTGAAAAAATTAAAGGAGCTTGATTCTATAGCCTCTTCTGAAAGCAAAATAAAGCAGAGGATCTTAAGGCTGAACGGTAGCCTTCAAGAAAAGTACTACGTAAACAGCGAAGGAACTATAGTTAAGGCTAGGGTTCCTAGGTTTCTGTTCGTTTCGTTTTTGACCGCTCTTGATTCTGGGGACGTGGCTCAGAGGTTCATCGAAATAGGAGGAAGCGGAGGGTTTGAAGTTTTGGACCTTCTCAAGGTCCAAGAAAAGTTAAAAGAAGAAGTAAAGACGATCTCGAGCATAGTGGGAAGGAGAAGGGGCTTTAAAGAGGGAACTTACGACGTTATAGTTGGACCGGAAATCTCAGGGATCATGGCCCACGAATCTATAGGGCATCCGTTTGAAGCTGATAGAGTTTTCGGAAGAGAAGGAGCGCAGGGGGGAGAATCCTACTTAAAGGAATCAAACATAGTAAAGATAGGATCTCAAGAAGCATTCATATCAGACGACCCAACCATACCTTACTCATACGGCTACTTCCTTTTTGACGAAGAAGGGGTAAAGGCGAGAAAGAAAGAGCTTGTTAAAAACGGCTACGTAAACGAGCTTCTGCACAACAGGGAGACCGCAGGGCTTTTAGGAATAAAGAGCAACGCCTCAGCGAGAGCCTCTAACTTTTCGGTAGAGCCCATAATAAGGATGTCCAACACCTACGTTGAGCCGGGAGACTGGAGCTTCGAGGAGATGCTAAAGGAAGTTAAGGATGGAATCCTGATAAAGTCTTTTATGGAGTGGAACATAGATGACAGAAGGCTGAACCAAAGGTACGTAGGCTATGAAGCTTACTTGATATCAAACCACGAGGTTAAAGAGCCAGTAAAGAACGTAATAATTGAAACAACCACGATCAACCTTTGGAGCAAGCTTTATGCGAGGAGCAGAGATTTAGAGTTCACAGCAGCTACCTGCGGGAAAGGGGACCCGGAGCAGGGCGTGCCCGTTTGGACTGGCGGGCCTTACATGCTTTTTAAGGGGTTAAGCTTGAAGGTGAGGTAAAATGGGCTACGCGGAGATGGTAAAGAAGGTTATTGAAGGTTCTGTGGATCAGTACTCTATCATAGAAGGCTCTTCAACAGAAAACATAATTAGGTTTTACAACGGGAAGATTTCAATATTTGCGCAGAACGAAGCGAAGTACGTGCAGGTTTTAGCGACTAAAGGCAAGAAGAAGGCGTTTAAGGTCATAACGGACCTAAACAACATAGAAAAAGAATCAAGCGACCTGCTTAAGGAGCTTGAAAGGTCTGAAGAAGGCGATGTTCCCCAGATTTACGGCAAGACCAGCTACAGCTCGGCTCAGGTTTCAGACAAAGAAGTGGAGCTTGAAGAAGCGTTGGCTAGAGTTTCTGAGTCCATTAAGCTCTCTTACTCAAAGGGCATAGATAGGGTAGCTGGAATAGCAAAGCTTTACAAAAACATCTTTAGGCTTTTAACGTCAACTGGAAACGAAAAGGAGGACCTGAGGACTGATTACATTTATTACGTAAGGGCCTTTAAGGGGGAAGGGAGCGGCTTTGGAAACAGCGTTTCAACTTCGATAAAGAGGTTTAACCCAGAGCTAGCTTCTGAAGAAGCCTCAAAGGACGCGATAAATTCCCAGAGCCCGAAAAAGCTGCCTGAAGGGAAGTACGACGTAATACTTTCCCCTCCCATAGCCGCATCGATATTTGAGCTTACTTCATCTATGTGCTCTGCTTACGCCATTGAAGCCGGCTTCTCTTTTCTAGCTGATAAGCTGGGCGAAAAGGTCGCCTCTGACCTTATCTCTATAACGGACTTTGGAATGATAGAGGACGGAGTGAACAGCAGGTCCTTCGACGACGAGGGTGCGCCTACCGGCGTTACGCAGCTCATAGATAAAGGTGTTTTCGTGTCTCCTCTCCATAACTCAACTACGGCCAAAAAGTGGGGCTCTAAGACTACAGGAAACGCGGGGATAATCGAACCTTCGCCCTGGAACGTGATCGTTAAAGAAGGGAGCTCGACCTTAGATGAAATGATAAAAGAAGTAAAGGAGGGGGTGCTTATAACTAACAACTGGTACACGAGGTTTAACAACTATAGGACCGGGGAGTTCTCCACTATAGTAAGGGATGCGGCTTACTATATAAAAGATGGAGAAATTAAACACCCGGTAAACTACATAAGGCTTTCAGATTCTCTCCCGAGGCTTTTATCTTCAGTTAAGCTTGTCTCAAAAGAATCTAAGTGGATAAAATGGTGGGGAGAAGTTGTCACGCCAGTAAAGTCCCCGTACATACTGGTCGAGGGCTCTACCTTAACTGTTCCTTGAGATGCTGACCAAAAACCCTCCTTTTATTTTTCTAAAGGCGAAACGGCAAAAGTCCCCTGAGGGCACGGTTTTATGGTGAGCATAGTAAAGGTAGACAGGGATAACATAACAAGAATAGAGGGAAACGTTATAGATCTTGACGGTTACTACTTTAAGCTTTTTAAAAAGGCTGAGCTATTGGAGAATTTTGACTTTTACGAAGTCGTTAGCAAAATAGCGGAAATAGCAGCAAAAACCAAAGAGCTTTACATATTTTCCTATGATACGTTAAGCTTTCTTTTCATGAAAAGGTATGGAAGGAAAAGGTACAAGCTATTCCTGAGCAACTTCATCAGATCTCTTAGGATAATAGAGTGCGTTACTGGATCAAAGATAGCTTTGTTGAGGTATTCTGAGTATATTAAAAATGACCCCGGAACTTTAGATGATTATAAAAAAGATTGCTTCTAAACTGCTTTAACCTGCATAACTATAGGCGGCCTGTCCTTCTTTAAAACCCTGTAACCGCACAAGCACTTGATTACTGGCAAAGACTCCAGCTCCTCAAGAGTTGTTTTCCTACCGCATCTCATGCACACAAAAACTATCTCCTTCTTTTGATCCTCCTCTGACATTTGCCCATTTACATTTTGAGGGTCCTACTTAAAAGCTTTATTTTTAATTCATCTAGCCAGCCTAAGTTAAATGCTAGACTTGGATAGAGAGTTAATTTATAGCTGAAAAACAGCGATACCGCAAAAATAATAACCTAAACGCTAAAGCTTAATTTATTCAGGGCTAAATTTAGCTTAAGCTTGCTTTCAGGAGCTTGGCTACCTTTGCTATGATGTCTTCATTAACCAGAGGGTTCACGGGGAGCGAAAGCACTGTCTTTGAGACCATCTCAGTCTTAGGCAAAGGGCCTCCGTAGTTGTAAGCTGGGGTCTTGTGAACTGGAGGGTCATAGTAAACCCTCGCGTCTATCCCTTCGCTCTTCAGAAGGTCTATAGCCTTTTGCCTCTTCGGGTGCAAAATGGTAAATAAGTACCAGTTATATTTTGTGTCTTCCCTTATCGGGGGTAACGTGATCTTATCGGACAGCTCCATCAGATACTTTAAGTATGTGAACGCGTTTCTTTCCCTTGCGTCTAAGAACTGGGGGAGGCGCTTAAGCTGCACTATCCCTATGGCCGCGTTTATCTGGGGCATCCTAAAGTTAAGCCCAAACGAAGCTATCTTTCCGTCGCTTCCAAAGCCGTGGTTCCTGATCTTCCTCAATGAGTCAGCGAGCTCGTCGTCGTTCGTAGCAACAGCCCCTCCCTCGCCCGTGGTCATGACTTTGCCGGGGTAAAAGCTGAAGCAGCCCATCTTAGCAACCGTCCCGCTCATCTTCCCTTTGTAAATGCTCCCCATAGACTGGGCTGCGTCTTCAATCACAGTCAGCCCAAACTCTTCAGCTATCTCATTTATTTCATCTAAGTTCGCTAAATGCCCATAAAGGTGAACCGGTATTATGGCCTTTACCCTTTTGTTTATCTTTTTCCTGACCTCCTTTGGGTCCATAGTGTAGTATTCGTCTATGTCGACAAAGACAGGTCTTGCTCCAACGGCTTTGACGGCGTTTGCAGTAGCCACAAAGGTCAGAGAAGGGACTATGACCTCGTCCCCGGGCTCAACTTTTGCTGCGTATAAAGCTGCTATCAAGGCTGCTGTCCCAGAGCTAACAGCTACCACGTGCTTAACGTTTAGGTAAGACTCAAGGGCCTTTTCAAAATCCCTCACGTACTTACCCCCTTCATAAGACTGATCCGTGAAGTACTTTTCGCTTATAACCTTTTTAACGATCTCCAGCTCTTCGTTCCCTAAAATTGGAGCGTTAATTGGTACGCTCAACTAGTATATTTACCACAAAACTTTTCTTAAATGTTTCTGGACAAGGATCTCTTTAAGAACGCTCTGGCTATTATTTTAGCCACCCTTATGGGCTCAGGCTTCCTCCCGCTCACGATGAAGCTCTTTATTACGTGCTTAACTTCAAATTCATCCAAACCAACAAACCTCACCCAGTACTTATAACCAAGGACGTTCAGCTCCTTCTGAGGCCCGAGCTTCTCATAAAGCTTCAGCTTATCCTCCTGTCCCTTCTTAGCAAAGCTTTCCCTTAGATCCTTGCCTTTTCTATCAGTTATACATATTATAGGTAGCTTTACGCTGTTGTAGACGTACTCAAGGTCCACTATGTTGTACATGCTCAAAACGCAGCCCTCTATCATCAAGCAGGAAACGTCGGTCCTCCTTAAGCTCCTAAATCCGTTAACTATCTTCTCGCTCACGTCGTTTCCTCCTATCTTAGGCTCTTCTATGAAAACATCGTCCAAAACGAGGTCTTTCCTCATTACTACTCCTGCTAAAAAGCTTTTGTCTCTGCTTAAGCTAAAGGACTCAGATATGCCCAATACCCTTGCTTTTTCTTTAAAAACGTTAGGCATCTACTTATAATTGTCCGTGAACTTATATATAATGAGAAAGCCTACTCCGTCTATAATCCTAACAGCTTCCTTAGCTCCGTAGCCCAAGCTCAGAACAAAGCTAATAGACCTGTTGCCCACTATGTTTATGATGTTATTTTCTTTGATCAGCTCCTTCAGCTCATCTTCATCAACAGCTTTTCCTGAAAAGTAATTTGGATCCAAGTAAACGCTTAAGCCACCTTCATTAAGCTTCTTTCCGATCAGCTCTTCATCTATAACGTTAAGCACTTTATAGCTTCCAGAGGCCTTAACGTTAACGACAAACTTCTGCTTAAACAACTGGAGACTTTGCGCCGCAGGCCTCACAAAGCAAGAAAGTTATCTTCTTTTCTTTTACAAGCTTAGTGTCAGGGCTCCCGCAGACGGGACAGGTTACGTAGATTTTAATGTAGTAGTTCAAGGCGTTCTTGATGGAAGTTGCGTCCTTTTTTCCAAAAATTATCACCTTGCCTTCTTCGTCCTGTATCATAGCTGTTCCAAGCTCCTTAGCTATAACCATGATTATGTGCTTAGGGTCTCTCCTAAGAGCGTCAGAAACGGCCTTAAAGTTCCTCCAGAAAGTCCTGTTGCCTATAGTTATGACGTCTGGGGGAGGGACGTTCAGCCTCTGAGTTACTATAGATGAATCTTTCCTAAGGTGGTCCTTTATCCTGTTTAGCAGCTCAAAGTAGCTCTGCAAGACAAAGCTTCTTTTACTCATAAAGATAAAAGCGTTGCTGTTCATTTCTTAGAGCGAACTTATGAATAAAATCATTTACTCAGCTTTAACCTCCTGCGATACGCATATATATTAGAAAGTTGAACCTGAAGAAGGAACAAATTGGCAAGGATGCATTCCAGAAGGAAAGGTAAGTCGCAGAGCCACAGGCCGCCAGTTAGCAGACAGGCTACTTGGGTTCAGATCTCCCCAGAAGAGATAGAGGCTTTGATCGTTAAGCTTAAGAAGGAAGGCGTTCCCAACAGCGAGATAGGCGAAAGGCTCAGGGACGAATACGGCATTCCTGGGGTAAAATACGTGTTAGGGAAGAGCTTAAACCAAGTGCTTAAGGAGCACAACCTTTTGGATCCTATACCTGAGGACCTTCAGAACCTATTGGTCAAAGCCCAAAGGCTAATCAGACACCTGCAGGTTCACAAAACTGACAGAAAGAACAAGCACGCTTTAGAGCTCGTTGAGGCAAAGATTCACAGGTTAGCAAAGTACTATAAGAGAAAAGGGCTGCTGCCCCAGGACTGGAAGTACAAGAGCGTTGTAGCACAGCTTGAATGATTGACTCTTTTGCTTCTGTGGAAAGCGCGTTTGAAGAGATCGCTGAGAGAGTTTCTAAAGTCCAAAGAGGCAATCGGGTTTATATCGAAGCTTTAAAGAGCCTGGACGGCATATCTGCGGCTTCTATACTTTATAAGACTTTTTTAGAGCTTGGGGCTAAGGTCTTTGTTAGATTTTCGGTAGGGGGGCAAAAGCAGGAGCAGGCACCTTCAAGCGATTTTAAGGTTTCAATCGGCGTAGATGCTCAGGGGGCGGACCTTAGCATAGGAGGGGAAGAAGGGATCAAGCCCAGCGCTTTTGGCTACGATGACCTATCTGGAGGCTCTCTCTCAGCGATTGCTCAGCTGATAAGGGAAAAGGTCTCGAGCGCGCCTGAAGAAACGTACCCCGCAGCTTTGTTAGGGGCCCTTTCATCGTTTCAAGATCAGGGAGCTAAGAGAACTTTAGAGGGGTTAAACCAAGCCGTATTAGAAAAGGCTAAAGCGAAGAAGGTTTTGAGCGAGGAAGAAAGGCTGGAGCTTCCCTTCGGCGACATTCTGCCCCTGAAGGACTCCCTTTCTTTGAGCTACGATCCGTACTTTAAAGGGATCACCGGAAACCCTAGCGTTGCTGAAACCGTTATAGCTTCGACTGGGATTGAGCTTGTTAGAGAAGGAAGGTACGTAACTTTGAAGGACCTAAAGCCTGACGAATCTGAAGCCGTTGAAAGGGTGTTGAGCAGGTACTCTACGGTCAAGGAACTCAAAAGAAGATCGATAGTTAGGCTGGGGGTAGACGAATCATCTTTTAACTATAACTTGAGGGACACGCTCTACGTGCTCGAGCCCTTGATCGTCAAGAACGAGGCTGGGAGAGCGTTTAAGGCTCTCTTAGAGCCCGAAAGCGCAATAAACTCTGAGCTTTTCTACGAAAGCATAGAAGAAACAGCTAAAATCGTATCAGCTTTTAACAACATAGTTAACAGCAGGGAAAGGTTTGTTGATGAGGGAGCTACCAGAAGGGTCGTTGGAACAGGCTTAGTCACACCGAACCAGATGATCTTCATTTATAAGTGGGTGTTTAGGTGGGATGATTCAAAAAACAAGATCATACTGGCTGAGACAAACGACGGGCCCGAGGAAGTTTTTATAACTGTCGAAAAACCCCCTATGGACTTTAAAAACCTATCCGCTTTAAGCTCAAAGTATTCCGGAAAGATATTCAGGTACGGACCTTTCTTAATAATTTATGTAAACGTTATTAAGGCAGGTCTTCTATACGAGGATATGAGGAAGCTAATAGCCGGGGTCCCCTAACCTGGTATGGGGCAGGCCTGGAGAGCCTGTGGCCGTTAT
>CAYFJA010000019.1:8059-18307 GCA_964343315.1 uncultured Nitrososphaerales archaeon | reverse complement strand
CCTTTTTCTCCTCAAGAATCCTTCTTATCGCCTTTTCTATCTTTAATGATGTCTTAAAGTCATCCTCAGAAGGGCCGAGCGCTTCAGCTCTTCTCATGACTTCTTCGTAGCCGTCTGGGCTTTCCTTAACCGCATAGCTTTCTAGCACACCAAGGTCGACAGTTTCAGCTTTACCAAAAAGCGCTTCTGCTGATTTTTTATCCCCGCTGTACACAAGCCAGGGGCTTGGCTCTCCTATGAAGAGCAGCTTCTCCGACCTGAGCTCTTCAGAAACCTGAACAGCCTTCAGGTAGGCTTTGATCCCTTCTTCATCGTCTTCGCTGAATGAGTTCAAACCAACGTAAGCTGAGGCTTCAAGCAAAGCAGGAAGGCTGTTATAAGAATCGTGGTAGACAAAAGCCGATGAAGCTGAGGTCTCCCTCACAGAAACTATTAGCCTCTCTGTGCCCCCGGTTGCTACAAAAGCTAGAACGTGGTTCCCTTCAGACTCTGCCCTCGCTTCATCTTCGTCTTTGACGATCTTTAATTCTTTTAAACCGAGCTTTTCTTCAAAGCCTCTTAAGATTGGATTTAAAGCGTTTTCATCTGAAATAGGAGAAGCTAAGGCTAAGTATTTGATCACGATTTCTTATTGCTTCTGTTGCTCTTTATCCTTTTCCCTTAGGACCTTGAGCGTAAGACCTTCAAAACCAACCACTATGACCTCTTCGCCCTTTCTTACGTTCCCTTCCTGTGAGCAGGCCCTCCAAATATAGCCTTCCACCCTAACTTCTCCGCACGGCTTTAAGTCTTTAACAGCTACCCCTCTCTTGCCAACTAAAGACTCCTTTCCAGTGTAAGGGCTTCTCCTCCTGTACCTCCAAACGGTCCTTACGTAGATCCCGAGGAAAACAGCAAGAGAAGCAACAGCTACAGCGATTACGTAAAATTGAAGGTAAGATGGGGCCGGGGAAACCTGAATTCCTTCTCCCAGCAAATATATTCCAGCTAATCCGACAAGAAGGGAAGCTATTATGGCTACCCCGTGCGCAGTCTTGAGCTCAACTACAAGCAAAGCGGCAGCCAAAGCGAGCAGAGCTAGCCCCAGGACTGAGGCCCCGATGAGCTCTGCCCCGACAAGCCCCATTATCAGAGTTACCGCACCTAGAGCGCTTAGTACAAAAGTGGGATGGAGGACGTCCAGGGCTATCAGCACCATGCCTAGGAGGATCAGTAGGCCGTCTAGGTTGGGGTTGCTTATTGCGCTCAAAAACTGGTCGTAGTAGCTCTCCGAGAACTGGACCTGGGGTAGAGAATAGATCCCAAGCTCCTGCTCCGCCTGGGTGAGGTTTTCAGCTATACCGCTGACTAGCTTATACCTGTAGGCCTGCTCCGCTGAATACGCTTTGTCGTAGAGAACCATGTACGAAGCCGCAGTTTCGTTTCTGCCCCACTCCTGGGCCTCGCTAAGCATTAGAGAAAGCATAGCGCTTTCGGTGTGGTTTTCCTCGAGCTCCGTTCCTCCGATGACTATCGGGGTTGAAGGGCCTATCTCTGAGCCTGGCCCCATGATGATCTTGTTGGTTGCCATAGCTATGTAAGAAGCCGCTGAAGCGGCCAGGCCGTTGGGCAGGACGTAAGTGTAAACAGGTATGCCTGACTGGTTGGCTTCCCTTATGTATGAGATTATGCTAAGCATGTCGCTTATGTACCCGCCTGGAGAGTTCATGACTATCAGTATTGCCTTAGCTTTGCTCTGAATTGCGTAGCTCACAGCAGACCTGAACATGCTGCTTGAGCCCATGTCAACCGAATACTGAAAGTTTATAACAACCACTTGGCCGGACTGCTGGGAGTGCGCAGCGTGGGCTAATAAAGCTAAAAGCAAAAAAATTAAGGCTATCTTTGAAAGCTTCATTTGCTTTCTTCTTTCTTCTTCTGCTCCTGAGTTAGCTCCCCTATCCCAACTAAGCCCAAGGTTGAGATTCCGGCCGAGGGTATGTTTGCCGGAATTATTATCAGCGGGCCCTTGCCCTGAAGCCCCAGCTCGTAAAGCATGTTCATCCACCTAAGCTGGAAAGCCTTTTCGTTGTCCTTGTAGAGGTTGGCTGCTTCAACCATCTTCTCAGCGGCCTGGACTTCAGCTAGAGCCAGCGTGACTCTCGCTCTCCTCTCCCTTTCAGCCTGTGCCTGCCTCGACATAGCCTCCTGAAGGGCTGAGGGTATCTTTATGTCCCTTATCTCAACAGAAGTCACCTTTACGCCCCAGGCTTCCGTCTTTTCGTCTATTATGTTCCTAGCTATCTCCCCAACCTTCTCCCTTTCTGTGAGCAGCTCGTCAAACATAGTTTGGCCAATAACTTCCCTTAAAGTGGTCTGGGCTGCGTACTTCGTTGCTTCTATGTAGTTTTCTGCCTTAAGGACGCACTTCTCTGGGTCTACTGCCATAAAGTACATTACTGCGTCAACGTCTACGGGGACGTTGTCCTTCGTTAGCGTCTGCTCTATGACAAAGGAGTATGTTTGAAGCCTAGTGCTAACCCTTATGGGGATCTTGCTTATAAAGGGGGTAACGTAAATTATCCCAGGGCCCTTCATGCCTGTATATCTGCCCAAAGTAAGCACAGGAGCCCTCTCCCATTCGTTCAACACCTTTATCCCGCTGAGCAGTATGAGAAGAACTACGATGACGATGAAAACCGTTAATATCTCGGTTACAAAGTTCATTTTAATTATAATTTCATAAAGCTCTGCTATAAACGTTCTTAAGAAAATTTAACTAAAATATAGAAATACCTCATTTTGAGGATAGGTAGATCCCTAAGGCGAGAAGAGCGTAGCCTAAAAGCTCTGTGTGAGAAAGGCCTTCGCCAAAGATAAAGTAGCTGAATATAACTGAGATCGCTGGGACCAGGAACAAGAAAGGAGTTATCGCGCTGACTTCGTGTTTAGAGTAAAGGTAAACGTAGGCCAAAAACGTGAAAGCAGTGCCAGGAACAGCTATAACTAGCATGACCTCCCAGAAATATAGAGTTAGACCTGAGTTTGCCTTAAAGAGGGGGAATAAGGCTAAAGAAAGTGGCAAAGAGTAGAGCATTTGATAAGCGTTCACCTTTTTGTAATCGTAGATCGAGAGGTACTTTTTGTAGACTATTATGCTAAGGGCCCACGCAAAAGCTGATGCAACAACTAGGCCCATGGAGAGCGCGCTCAAGACGTTTGATTCTCTGAAGAATATTACGAATATGCCCAAAAACCCTAAAACTGTTCCCAAAGCCTTGCTCTTTGATACCTTTTCTTTAAGTATGAGCGCTGATAAGACAACAGCAATTACTGGATAGGAGTACATCAAAATCACTGAGAGGGAAGGGGAGATTTCGCTTTCCCCTAAATACCACAAAGTCCAGCTGCTGAATATGCCCAAGAAGCTGAACAAGAAAAGAAAAACGTTTGCCTTTAAGCCTTTTATCGGAGCAAAGCTCTTAGGCGTAACTATCAAAAGGAAAGCTACAGTAAGAAGAAGCCTGATGAACGTAAGCAAAAATGGATCAACGAATCTGAGGGCTATCTTAACCAAGGGGTAGTTTAGGGCCCAAAAAGTGACTAGCCAAGCGAAAGCTAGAGCCTCTTGTTTTTCCACACCTCACGATCAGAAAGGTTATATTTAATTTAAACTCATCAACCGTTCTTTATGAGGACGGCTGCCAGAAGAGCCAGGCCTACCATCAAAATTAAAAGAGCTATGATCAGAGCGCTCATAAGAAATTTAAGCTAAATGGAGCTTTAAGCTAAATAGTAAAAAATGTTTTTTCTTTTGCAAAAAACTTTCAACTTAAGATATACCTCATGATCCCCTTGAAAGCTTAGTTAGGTAAACATAGAAAGCGTAAACAGCTATTGTAGGAACCATAGAAGCAATAAAAGTCAGAGAGATCCCTACAAAAGATGCAATTATGCCTGAAATAAACGGGGTGAGAAGCCAAATTATGTTGTTGACAGATATATAATATGAATTAGCTGCGTATATCTCTTCGTCTTTGTAGGACCTTCTCAAAATTATCAAAGCGACGGGCCAGAATAGTCCGTGCGGAAAGCCAAGCACAGCGTAGCCCAGCAAAAAGAGGAAAAGGCTCATGTGCGTTCCGACCAAAAAGAGCCCAACCAAAGTTAAAATACTTCCAATGGTTACGGAGAGATCTATCGAGCGAACGGGCCTTACAGTGAGGTAAAGCCTAGTAATGAATGAGGTTATGAAGAAAGCTGAGTACATCAAAACAGATATCGAGTAGCTAACTTTGAAGGCTTCCCTTGCCAGTATAGCCCCGTAGTAGGTGATAGCGACGAAAGGGAAGGTGTAGATTGTGTTTGCAGAGATCGCCTTCCAAAAGTAAGGCCTCCTGATGATCCCTGAGCTTTTAAAGCCTGCTTCGTTTCTTCCGCTGAGCCTCATGAAGAACGCTGAGGCCAAGCTTATCGAAACTAGCCCTGAGAACATAGCGAGGGAAAGCCTAAGTTCTTCCCTTGTGATGATGAGGAAGCTTGAAGATATGAAGGGGGCTACAGCCAGGCTAGTTGAAAGGGCAAGAGAGTAAAAGGCTATTGCCCTCTCCCTTTCTCTTGGATCCTCAACCGTCCCAGCTGAAGAAATTATTAGCGGGCTTGTGGCTCCCGTTGCAACCCCTTCGAGAAGTATAAAAAACCACACGTTGAGCCTAGTATAAAAAGGGACTAGGGCAACAACTAAAAGCAGCAAGGCTATCGAGAAGATGAAGTAAGGCCTTACTTTCTTGATCCTTTGGTTTATGAAAAAAGAAGTAATGAACGAGCCTATGCCCCCTATTCCCCCGAGGTACATTATCAGAGACGGTGAAAAGGCAAAATCGTACTTGGCTATTAATGGCAGCATCGTAGAGTAAGCGTTAGTAGTTGCCCTCCAGAAGAAGGTAAGCAGGAACAGGAGCAGGAGATAAATGTAGTACTTTCTGTCCTTCAACTTATCTTACCAAAAACGCTCGGATTTATAAGCTGAGCTGGCTTTTTAAAACCTCACTATGTCGTCTTCTTCCAAATACTCCCCGGTCTGCACCTCTATGATCTCCAGAGGGATCTTCCCCGGGTTTTCGATCTTGTGCTTTCTACCCATCGGGACAAAGAAGCTCTCGTTTTCAGCAACTATGACCTCCTTGCCGTCGTAGGTCACTTTGGCTGTCCCTCTGACAACTACCCAGTGCTCAGCCCTGTGGAAGTGCATCTGGTAGCTTATGGATTTCCCCGGGGCCACGTAAAGCTTCTTCACCTTGTACCTTGGCCCTTCTTCTAATATTATGTAATATCCCCAGGGCCTGTACATGATGGGAGACCTCTTTGCTTCTTTTCTGCCCTCAAGCTGCTTCACTATGTCCTTTATCCTTTCTGACATGGACCTCGGTATGACTAAAGTTACGTCTCTCGTAGATATGACGGCAAGGTCCTTCACGCCGTAAAGCACGGTCAGCTTTCCCTCTGATATGCCCAAAGATCCCTGGGTGTCTATCGCGTAGACGTCGCCGTAGGTTGCGTTTTCGTTTTGATCCTTCTTCATGACCTCATAGAAGCTCTCCCAAGACCCCATGTCCTTCCAGAACCCAGAAAATTCGGCTACAGAAACCTTATCGTACTTTTCAACAATACCTTTATCAAAGGAAATTTCAGGGAGCTTCTCGTAGTCCTTAGACCCTTCCTCAAAAACAACCTTATAAACTTCCGGCAAGAGCTTCTTAAAAGCCATTTCGGCCGTCTTCTTGCTCATGTAGAACATCCCCATGTTCCACAGGTACTCGCCGCTCTTGAAGAACGCCTCAGCCTCCTCAGGGCTAGGCTTTTCGTAAAATCCTGAAGCTTTCAGCTTATATTCGCTTATTCTTTCGCCCTTCCTTATGTAACCGAAGCCTGTAGCTGGCCCTTCAGGCTTGTGGCCGAAGAGCAGTATTTCCCCGGCCTCCGGCTTAACTTTTTTTACGAGGTCCAAAAAGCTTTCGTCGAGCATGTGATCCGAGGGAACAAAAAGGTAGTCATCGTCATCAAGGAGGCTCAAAGCATAGGCTATTGCTGGCGCGGTTCCCCGCGGCGCGGGCTCCTGCAGAACGTTATCGAGCTTTATCCCGTTAACCTCATAAGTGAAGAAAGGGTAAAGCTGCTTAGAGGTTATTATGTAAATCTCTGAAAGCTTTGAGTATAAATTTATGGACCTCTGAATTAGACTCTCCCCATTTATTATCTTTAGGAACTGCTTTGGGTAATCTTCCCTGCTGAGGGGCCAGAGCCTCGTCCCTTTGCCTCCTGCGAGTATAACGGTCTTCACGTATAAAATTAAAAACGAACCTTTTATTATTTTTAACTTTTAGCTTGGTTAATACCTCTCTAAAGCTATTATTTCTTTTTCTAACGACACAACGCTGCCGGTTCTTAAAGCAACATAGCGCTCCTTTAACGCTGCCCTTGCGAAAGCTTTGGCCTTTTCCCCGGAGCAGTGAATTGGGGAAGCGTACTCAGCGCTCTGAAGCGCCTTCTTCAATGAGCTTATAGCTGGCTGATGGAAGCCTCCTATTAAGTACTTAACCCTACCGAACACGCTCTCAGCTTTTTCTGCTATAACGTCTATGCCTGGATGAGAGCAGCCTACAAAAAGAACATGACCAAAAGAGCCCGTTAAAACCATAGACTGCTCCTTTATTTCTTCTCCCAAAGGGCCTGTGGACCATAATCCGGTCATCAGCTCTTTAGCTTTATCAACCTGGACGACGCTAAACCTTCTCAGATAGGAACTAGTTGCTCCTGCTGGAACGTAAGCTCTGATTCCTTCGGGCAGAGCTTCCGCTCCTCCAAGGTGATCCAGGTGCTCGTGAGATAGAAAAAAGAAGCTTATTGAGCCTAAGTCAAGCCCAAGCTGCTTAGAGTTTTTCTCTATGACCTTAGGAGAGCTGTCTGAATCAAAAAGAAACTTTAGGCCATCGGCTTCAACGAATAGGCTTAGCCCCCATTCGTTTATAAACCCAGGTGCCCCTTCGTTGTCGTTTAGCACGTATATCCTGACCTTATTAATCACAAAGCTAATTTCTTCTCTATCCTTTTATCCTTTCTTCTATCTCCTCAAGCTTCATGCCCTTGGTTTCAGGAGCCATGAGCCAAGTAACCGCTGTAGCCAATGCCAGAAAAGCTATGAAGAAGATTACTCCATATATAAGACCGTACGCCTTGATGTAGTCGAATGCGAATATTCCCAAAATTGCCCCTATTCTGCTTACAGATGTAGCAAGACCCTGGGCAAGGCCCCTCACCTTAGTCGGGAAGAGCTCCACAGAGTAAGAAAAAGAAAGAAGCCCTCCTGGCCACTGCTCAAGCGAAGAGTATATTATGAATAAAGGAAGGAGGTAGAGTGGACTTACCTTAACCAGCGGAACCAGGACAGCTAAAACTGCTATCATCGCTAAAAAGCCTATGATAGCTGGAAGCTTTCTGCCCAGCCTATCTGCTATCTTCATCAACCCTAAGTAAGAAATTATCGGGAATGGGGCTGTTAAGGTCCCGAAAAGAGCTATCGTTTTTAGGCTCTTTATCCCCAGCTCGTGGTATAGCGTTGGGGTGAAGAAGCCGAAGCCGTAGGAGCCTATGTCAAACGCGAACCAGCTTATAAGCACAAATATGAGGGGCCACTTGTAGTCTCTGAACAGGTCTGAGACCTTAACCTCCTTCTGAGGCTGGACATAGTAGCCTTCTCCCATGACCCTCCTTGCGGTTTCTTCAGCTTCCTTATCCCTTCCTGCAGCCTTCAGCCACCTAAAGGACTCTGGCATCAGCCACCTTGCAACTATGACAGGAACAGCCAGAGCTGCTCCGAAGCCCAAGGCGATCCTCCAAGCCAGGTCTGGCCCAAAAGATAGGGCAAAGTAGTTTACGGCCCCAGAGACCAGGACGCCCAACCAGTAAAACATTATCCCGTACATAAGGAGCATACCCCTGCTCTTTGTTGGGGACATTTCAGCTATAAGCGAAGAGCTAACTGGATAATCAGCCCCTATACCTATGCCCATGAGAATTCTGAATAATATTATTTCAAACACGTTTGTAGCCAAAGCTGAGAGGGCTGTGAAGACGACGAACATTATTATGTCTATCACGAACATGGACTTCCTCCCTATCCTGTCAGCCATAGAGCCGAACAGCGCTCCTCCTATAGCCATACCTATCAAACCGCTTGAAAGCAACAGCGGATATAAAAAGCTCGATCCGCTTATCCTATAAACTGAAGCTATCATCAGTATGCTGAACGCTATCACGTTTAGGTCGTAGCCGTCCAAAAAGACGCCCATCGCGGCTAATGTGCTTATAAGCCAATGAACGCCTCTAATCCTCTCCCCTTGCGCCATGCTTTCTTTTTTAATTCAAGATTTTTATATATTTTGGTAATAAAATATATATTGGTATATATTTATTAGCTCTTAATTACCTCCTCGTAGACATACCTTTTGCCCTTCATTGCTGAGAACACAGCCCCAACAGCCACCATAACAACTGATATGTAAAGCGAGTACCTTAGGCCTATCATGAACGGGTTTCCCAAGACTTCTGGGAGAAAAGTGTTAGAGTTAAGAAGCTTCATTACTCCGCTGGGGAGCAAGTCCTGGTAGGCCGAAGGTATCGCTGAAGCCGGGTCGATACCTAAGAAAGCCGCAAATAGAAGACCTGTTGCAGGAAGTGAAGACAGGAATTTTGAAATTTGCGGAGGCAAGCCGTACTGCGCCGAAACCATGGCTATCTGAGAAGGAACGTACTCAGTGAATATCGTTATAGCTATAGTGAAGAAGAGGGCCATGCTTATGGTTGAGCCTATGTTGTTCATAGTCTGCCTCATCCCGTTTCCAACTGCCCTGTCCTTTGGGCTCAATGCGTTCAGTATAGAAGTTGTGTTAGGAGCCGAGAATAAGCCGTTACCTAAGCCGTTCAAAAACAGTATAAGCTCAAAAGTTAGGAGGTTGAAGTTGTAAGGCAGAAGGGTCAGCAGGTAGAGGGAGACAGCTATTATTATCATTCCAGCAACTTCAAAGGGCCTCGCTCCATATCTGTCAGTTAGATAGCCCCCAATCGGCCCTAGGATAACAGTTCCAAGCATCATGGGGAACATGTATACCCCCGCCCAGAAAGGAGTCTGCGTGTAGCTTATTCCGTGAAGCGGAAGATATATCCCTTGAAGCCAAATCGCTATTAAGAACATTATTGCTCCCCTGGCCATTGCGTTTAAGAACAAAGACAAAGTGCCGTAAGCGAAGGGCTTTATCTTGAAAAGCTTAAGGTCAAAAAGCGGGTCCTTCTGGTTCTTTTCTATAAAGACAAAGGCTGCTATCGCTATTACTCCTACAATAAAAGAAGCTATGACCCATGGGTTCCCCCAGCCAAGCTGTGAGCTTCCGTAAGGCATCAAAGCGTAAGTTAGGCCCAAGGATATCGCTATAAGGCCAACGGCTAAGCTCAGGTTCCCCTTCAAATCAAGGGGAACCTTTTCCACCTTGCTCTCCCTTTTAAGCTTCAGTATCGACCATATCATTCCGGCCAAAGCAAAAGGAACGTTGACCACAAATATAAGGTGCCAGTCGTACCCAGCCAAAATCCCACCAAGGATGAGGCCAAGGAATGAACCTACTATAAAAGAGATTTGGTTTATCCCTAAAGCTTTACCCCTTTCGTTAGGAGGGAAGGCTTCAGTAAGCAGAGGGGGACCGTTAACCATAAGTATTCCTCCCCCAACAGCTTGGACCATCCTCAAAATTATGATCCAAAGAAGGCCTGCGTTTCCCGTCCCGCTTGGTATAAGCGAGAGCGCTATTGAAGCTGCAGTAAATATTACGAACCCCCAAGTGTATATTCTTGCCCTTCCAAACATGTCCGAAACCCTTCCCAAAGTTACTAATATTGAGGCGAGAACTATGCTGTAGCCCATCAGAACCCAAAGAAGGTAGACGAATTCGCCTGGGGCAAAAGGATTGACGTTCAAGCCCCTGAATATCGTAGGCAAAGAGATCAGAACTATGTACATGTTCATAGAAGTCATTAAGATCGAAAGGGTTGTGTTGGTCAGGACCGTCCACTTATACTGCATAATTCTTCGAGATATAATCTAGATATATCTTTTTCTTAAAAACCGCAAAAACATCAAAAGAGCTTCGATTTAGCTATAGTATTTAGTGATGTTTAAAAAACACCTCTACCTTAATATTATGTTGACAAAAGATGATA